>JAZKGS010000032.1:0-7950 GCA_040385805.1 Pseudomonadota bacterium
TCGGCCTTGATGCCCGCAGCCATGGCCCGCGCTACGTCCGCCTCCATCTTGTCGCCAGCCGCTTCAGCCGCCGTAGCGCGTTCCTCCAGCATGGTAATCGCAATATCCGGCTTGCCCGCCTTGATCGCAGCCGCCGCCTTGTAGATGTTGGCGGTGTCGTTCTGCTTGCGCTCGGCGGTCTGGCCTTCCCACATTTTCGACATTTCGTCGGTCAGATCGGGGTACTGCAAAGCCATGGCTGTGAAGTCATCCGCAGACGCCCCACCATCACGCACCTTGCCCGCCAGCCCGACAAGATCGGTCTGCATCTGTTGCGCCTTGGCCCGCGCTTCCATCGCCGCCTGCAAAGCCGTAGCCCGGTCCTGCTGTGCCTGATCGAACATGATATTCTGCTGACCGAACTGCGTTTGCGTCCGGCCTTCCTGCGCCTGCGCGCGACCCTCTTGGGCTTGGGCAAGTTGCATCTGCTGTTCGCCCGCGCGCTGTTGCTGACCGAACTGCATGCCGCTGAACATGGCGTCCACCGGGTTTTGCGCGTTGATGCTGTAATCGAAAGGACCGTTTGCCATCAAAATTGCCACTTCTGCCATGCGCCGCCACCGGGCGTCATTGGTTGCGCCAAGCCGCCAAGCGTTTGAAGGATGCCGGAACCGGCGTTGGACCATGCACGCCCGCCTGCCAGTGCAGCACCCGCCTGTGCCGACCCGATATCGCCGCGAGATTGGTTGACCTGCTGGCCCGCGTTCTGTGCCGCCTGCCCGGTGTTGGTTGCCGCCGACTGCCCGTTCGCCGCGATGCCGCCAAGGCTGGCAAGCTGCCGGTCGATCAGGCCTTGCAGCATGGCGGGGCGGAACTGTGCCAACGCGCCTTGGGTGTCGCCACCGCGCAGCCCACCGGTTGCCGCAGCGTTCGCCATCAGCCCATATTCGCCCTGCTGCACCAGCGCTTTGAAGCCTTCACCGTTGGCAAGCCCGCTGATCGCGTTGCGCTGTGCATCCGCCGCAGACATGCCGCCCGTCTTGTTGGCATTGGCGAAGGTCTGTGCCTCCTCCATCGTGTTGAACGTCTGCCCGTTGACGGAGTAGCGTTCTGGCGTGCCCATCGTGCCGCCGGTCATGGTGATGCCAGCGCCCGGTAAGCCGCGTTCCCCCGCCGCCGTGCCGAAGCCCTGACCCATGTCGCCGGGTGTGCCTGCCACGCCTGCGATGGTCTGGATACCGGGGGCCGTGCCACCACCGCCACCCATGCCCAACAGGTCAAGCTGGCCCTGCAATGCGCTCGTGCCCGCCGTGACGTAGGGCTTTAGCAGCGATTGCACCAAGTCGAATTGGCGGCGGGTTTCTGCGATTTGATCGTTTGCGGCGGCTGTTTGCGCCCCGGCCGCTTTTTTGGCAGCGCTCGACTGCATTGCCCCGCTGGCGACGGAACTGACAACGCCTGCGACTAAAGGCCCTGGCATTGGAACTCCTCGCGGTATTGGGCGAATGTCTCGCCATACAGCGCAAGTCCTTCGCGCGCGTCTTTGCCGCACAAATGGCAAGCCATGGCGACGATTTCGTAATAACCGGCGCGCCACATATAAGACCGTGCATCCGCTTTGCCCAAAGCCTCAGCCGCGTTTGCCGCTTCCCACTTAATCAACTGCATTGCCAAGAGGGGTTGCAGGGTTGTCATGCAATTGCGGTAGAAGCTATTAAGCGGCATCCGCGCGAATATCGCCCAAGCCGCCGCATTTACCCGCGCGGGCGCAATGGCGTCACCATCCTGCGCGTCATCCAAAAACTGGATGACTTGCCACAGGTCAAGCAAATATTCCTGCGCCTCGGGGGGCAGGTCCAATGCGATGAAATGGGATTGAAGATATGCCGCGTCCATTTAAGCACCTGATGAGGGTTGCTTGCTGGCGGGCAATAGTTCGCAGCAATGAAACTATAGCGCAGATGATATTAGACGGCAACCCCCGCTGCATTAATCCACATTGTTCCGGTCCACCAAATCGGGCGCGACAGGCTGGTGTCAAAATGCTGCTGGCCTTGAAACGGAGCGGCGGGGCGAACTGGCCCCACACCATTGGCGTTAATCTCTGACGCAATCTGTTCAAAGAATTTAACGGCGCGCGGATCGCCGTCCGCTATAATCGACAGCACATTGCGGCTTGGAACGTCTACCATGCCAAAGCCTCCATCTTCGCCTCAAGCCGCACAAAGGCCAGATGCGCGCGACTGTCCCCGGTAAACCGCTGGACACGCCAATTGCGGAACTCGCCCTGCTTATCCCACGTCAGCCGCTTGTTGCGCTCCCCCACCCGGCCCGCCTTGATGTATTTGGGCTGCGACCACACCACGCCGTCGATGCTGTAAGACGTGCCGATCACCGGATCATCGCCGCCTGCGATATCGCCAGACAGTGCCACCAGTTCGATCTCATGCACCTGGACGCCCCGCCCCTCGCCATAGATCACCGGCGTTGAAAACTGCCATGTCGTCAGGTCGCCATAGTGCGCCCCGACAGCATCGGAATAGCGCCCGATCAGCGACCCGAACGGGTCTGCCACATTCCATTGGTTGTAACACCACACCATACCGCGCGCCCGGTAACCGCCATCGCCAGACTTCAGCACAAACCAGACCGGCTGTTGCAGCGCCGCCGATGCCATGCCGTCATAAACCAGCGTCTGGTTGGGCAGGTGAACATAGAGGAATTCGTGATTGCGGTCGGCACGGCTTTCCATCACCACGCCCTGCAATTCCGCGAGGGTCAATTCCTTCAGCACATCGTCAATGTCGCGTGTCGAGAGCTTGGCCACCGAACCGGCTGAACCTGCCCAGACCGCCGGGGGTTGGTTATCGCCTGATCCGACAAAGGCCAACGATTCCATAAACTCGCAGCACGCCCGCGACCCTACCGCGCCTTTCATGATCTGCGCGCCGTCAACACGGGCAAACGGGAACAACAGGCCGGGGTTGGTCAGCGCCGCGAACACCTCGATGGTGTACCGGTTGACCGCGTAAATCTCGCTCCGAAGCCGCATCAAGGCCACAACCGGGTCCGGGTTAATCTCTGACGCGGCATAGCGCAGCAGGTTGTACGAAAACGGATTGTTGATATCGCTGGAGATCAGGTTGGCCCCATCCGTCGATATGAAATATCCGTTTGCCCATTCCACATCCAGCGACACGCCCAAGTCAGGGTCTGTGACCTGTGTTAGCGTGGTGCCGTCATACATGAATATCTTGCCACCCGCGTTGATTGCCAGATGGTCAAACGATTGTGCGAATGTTGCCCAATCCGCGCCGCCTGTCTCGCCAATAGCGCCGATAATTCCCACAGCACCGGACTCGCTGATCTTGATCAGGTTCACGCCGGCCACCCGGTAATGCTCGTCACGCCAGCGCGTGCCACCCCGGTTGACTTGGCCCCCGTCCGCAATGGTGACGATACCCTCAGCAGGCCGCAAATAGCCCTCGCTGATGCCCTGCGCTTTGGGTACAGGAATGAGGTTGACCGGGAAGTCTGACTTGAAGTCAGTACCCTTGACCGAGATCCCCGACATGATGGGAACTTGCACCATTATGCGCCGATATCCAGAACGCCGCCTGCGCCGGTCTCAATGGGCGGCTCATACGCGGGCAGCACCGGCCTGCGATGCCCATTGCCTGCGCCTGCATAGCCCCCGAGATAGCGCGTGGCGACAACCGTGGTGGCGTTCATGATGCTGTCTAGCGCGGTCTTGGCTTGCTGCTTGGTGCCGACGGAGACCGTCTTGCCGTAGGTCGGAGCCAAGCTGATCGCGAGGTTCAGATACATGGCCGTCACAGCCCAATCCGGCACTTCGGTCTCCGCGCCAACATCGCCAAACCCATTGCCGCCGGAATAGCCGATGCGGATGTTTACGGTAGCGCCCCATGTCGCCATCATCGCGTCCAAGCGGCGCAAGGCGGATTGGAATTCCTCGGGCTGCATATCAAACGAATAATCGCCCTTCCCGATTTCGGAAAAGGCTTCGGAGATGATCTGGCGCTTGGTCCATCCGGCCATCAGTCAGCCGCCTTCGCACGCCCGCGCTTTGGCTTTTCATCGTCGGTTTCGTTGTAGGTCTTGAACCATCCGTCCGACAGGTAAAGCGCAATGTCTTTATCCTCAACAGTGATCGTGTCGCACATCAGGTCATTGTTGACCTTCAGTTCCGTGCCCTTGCGGTAAAGCATAGTCGCCATGACAAACCCCTTGAATGGGTGGGGCGACCGAAGCCGCCCCAGTTGGATTACGGCTGGCTGAACATCATGATGCCGGACATTTCCGGCTGCTTGCACACCACCCCGAACAGCACGTCCATCCGATACTTGGTCAGCAGGTTGTTGACCGAGATTTGCTTGGACATGCTGACCGTGATGCCGTTGTCAGTCGTGGCGCTCATGGTGGCCATGCCAGCATCAGACGGGATTGCCAGCTTGCCGGGCAGGATTTCCAGCGCGTCCTTGTGCCAGAACGGGTTCATGGTGGCGGTGGCAGTGTTGAGGAACGTCAGAGTTGCGCCGCTTGCAGGCGTGGCGCTCACGTTCTTGTACTGCTGCTCCGCCACGGTCGGGGCGCTGTCTGCCGCGATGATGGGCGGGCTGATGACAACCACGTTTGCGCCCGCTGTACCGCCGCCCGAGGTGATCGAGATGATGCGGAATGTCTTAAGCTGACCAGTGGCTTGCTTCGTGATCAGGTGCACGCTTTCAACGCCGGGGATGGTGAACGCATCGCCAGCCTTGATCGCACCGGCTGCGCCAACAGTGACGTTCAGGGTCTGGTAGCGGTTGTCGACGTTGTTCCGCTCGCCGGTGCCTGCTGTGGACGTAGCGCGCGGCACATACCGCTGGTTGGCCCCGTTGATGGTCACACCAGCGCCCGGCACAGCCAGAGCCTGCCGTAAGGCGTAGTCCATCTTGAACGTGTCAAAGCCTGCGATGACGCCGACATGGGCGCGGTCATAAGCGGTCTGGACCTTGCCGACGACATTCTGGCGCTGTGCCAGGTTGCCTGCCATGGAGTTGTAATCACGCGGGGAAAGCGCAATCGCGCGATTGTCCATCTGTACGCCGATTTCGCTCATGGCAGCATCTGCCAAGGCGATGTCATCATAACCCGAAGCCGCAGCGGTGCGCTTGACAACGATTGTGCCCTGCAAGGACGCCACGTTCATCAGCGCCACGTTGATATCCGAGGTCAGCTTTTGCTTGGCGGCATCACCGAGGCGACCCTCTTGCAGCGCATCGCGCAGTTCTTTGGCATCCATCTGCCACGGCGAGGACTTGTTAAAGCCCAAGGTGGCGGGAACCGAAAGCTGCGTCTGATCTGCGAAGTTGGCGGTCTGGTCGAGGCCATCGAACGAACGCGCGATGTAGGGCTGCGGACGCCAGATGATGTCCGAGGCGCGCTCCATATCGGTGCCGTTGGTCTGGTACTTGGACACGTTCTTGCTCAGAACTAGCGCATCCTGAAAGCCCTCGATCATCTGATCAAAGGCGACCATTTCTTCTTTTGAAAATGCGTTGGGCATTTTGCCGCTCCATTTGTGCGATTGATTTCATCCAACGCGGTCAAGACAGTGACCGGGGCTGTTTCAATGCGCGCAAATGACGGATGCGGGGCCGTGGTCGCATATTAGCCCCGCATGGGGGTTTTCGTCAAGCCTTGACCCCTGCCGCTGCCATCTGGCGCTTGATCTGCTGCACCCGCGTCCGGTCGCCTGTGCGGTCGGCTTCCTTTTCCGCCGCTGCGAGTTGCGATGTGAGTGACCCGCCGCCACTGGCACTTACGCCGCCGCGCAGCTTGCTTTCCGGGGGTGGTGGGGATTTCGTCGTCACGGTGATTTTCCCTTCGAGTTTCGCCAGCGCGTAGGCGTAGCGGTCAATGTCGGTGATCTTGGCCAGATCATCCAAAGCCTTGGTTGACCGGCCCAATGCCAGCACGGTTTTCGCCGGGTCGTCGCTGTTGCGGATCAGCACGTTTTGCTGCTCAATCGTCAGCTTGGACCGCACAAGGCTTTCTGCCGTGTCCATGTCGGCAGCGCGCAATGTCGTCTTGCCGGTCACATACTTGCCAAGACGGGCCTGATAGTCATCTTCAGCCGCCCGCGCATCGGCAACACGGGCCTGCTTGCGCTGTTCAATCTTGGCAACCTGCGCATCGTATTCCCGCAGCTTTTCAACAAACACATCCTCGTTATAGCCGCAGCCGGAAATGGTCGGCTTGACCAGTTCAGGCTCGTCTGCCACCGGCGCTGCACGGCTTAGAGCAGCCAGTTCAGCCTTTGCCGCGCGGGCCTCAGCCGCTGCATCCTTTGCAGCCTTGCGTGCAGCCTGTAGCGCGCGCTTGCCACGGTCTCCAAGTTCCGCCTCGATCTCGGCGTCAGGATCAGCCTCGGGGGCTTCGCCTTCAATGACAATCTGTAGGCTTTCGTCGGCTTCGGCTTGGTCCGCTTCATCCTCGGGCAGGCCCGCGTCGATCAGGTCTTGGTCTGCGTCGGCCTCAATCGTGTCATTGTCCAGCATTTGGGGTCATCGCTCCATTCTGGTTAAGTTCCTGCGCCAACGCGGTTGCCGTTTTGAGCGCGCTTTCCTGCTGCTGGATCGGTATTGATGCCAGCGTTTCCGCCGTCTTGGCCTGCGTCTCCTGCGTGCGGGCTTCGGCAAGCGCCGTGTCAGCAATCGCCTTGACCGCCTTGGCCTCGGCTTCCTTGGCCATAGCATCGGCGAGGATGGCGTTCGGGTCTGGCGCTGCGGGCTGTTGCGCGGCCTGCACCTCGGCCTCCTCCTCCTTGGTCGGCTTGACCACGCCAAGGCCGATCAGCGTGCGGCGCGCATCGTCGCGCATATCGGACAGCCCTTCGCCGTCCATGTTCATGACCGCGAACGCCAGCAGCTTCTTCTGGTCCAGCGGGTCTGTCGCAAACGGCATCATGCCAACCACGGTGCGCACGATGCCCTGTCTGCGGCTCACGCTGGTGGGGCCAACATCGACCACCACGTCAAACCGGGCGCGGCTGAAGTCGATCTCCAAATCCATCGCGCCAGTCTTGGGGTCAAATATCTTTTTGCCGATCTCAACCGTGCCGCGCTTGCCGTTTTCGTTCAGAGTTTTCAGCTTGCGGCCCGGCTCGACATACAGTTCAGCCGCCATGCCAAGCCATATCTCCGCAATGCGGGTTTCAGCCTCGGCAGCGCCGTCAATGAAGGCACTGGACCGCATGTCCTGCTTGCCCTGCGCCAGTTCCATGCTGACGCCGCTGGTGTTGGGCTGCAACATTTCGGTGGCTTGCTGGTTGCCGAACTGGTCGCCAATGTCCTGCTTGGTCAACGTAATCAGGGCAGCAACAGCCGGGGCCACATCGGGCGATTTGGTGTAGCCCACAGGTCCGGTCGGCACGATATTGCCCTGACCATCCCGAATGGCATTGATCACAAGGAATGCGTTGTTGTCGATGTTGTCGGTCTGCCAGGTGTTCTCGTGGCCCTTGATCTGCTCGGCCATGAATATCGGCTTTTCAATGCCCGATGCTGCTGCTGTCTCTCCAACCTTGGAGACTTGGATGTTGTAAACGATCTGCGGGTCCATGGCCTTCAAGACGTGCCCGCGAAAGTGCTCCTTGTGATCGATGATGCGCCGATAGCCGTACTGCGGCACAAGCGGGATATTGCGCCCCGGAACCAATTCCGGCCCCGCCAATATCTTGGCCCCGTTCATGACGTATTTTTGCACCCGGTCGTATGTCTCAACGCGCGGCTCGGCCTCGGTAAAGCCGGTGGCCAACAATACCTCCACGGCTTCTTCATCAAGCTCAGTGTCCAGGTGTTCTTGCTGTTCCCCGTCATAGCCCTCGAAAACGCGAAATGTTTCTTTGCCCTTTTCCTTGACGAAGTATTCCGCGACATAGACCAAATCCAGCCCCGTGCCGAACCA
>JAZKGS010000032.1:8050-10508 GCA_040385805.1 Pseudomonadota bacterium
TAGCGCCTGTTCCCGGTCATGGGCCGTCGCATCGTAGCTGTCCTGAAACTGTTGCAGCGCCTCGTGGTGAAGGTCCGCCATCCGCTGTGCTTTGGTTCGACGTGCCATATGTTGCGCCTCAAAGTTCGGTTGCCGCATTCTATAGTAAACGTGGGGTAATACAATACCGCCGCATGTTATATCGTAACGCTTGTTGCATCAGAACCGCCGCCCTGCGCCGAGGTTTTGACGCGGCGGCATGATGAACACCGGATCTGGTGGGCGCGATGTCAGGCCAGGGAACAGGTCAGTGAATGCCCACACCAGCGCGTCAACCCGGTCGGGGGAATAGCCCTGCGCCGTCCGGTCAAAGCCGAGGGTGAACGAACACATCTGGTCCACAAGGTCGGGGAACTCCTGAAGGTGCCTGACCTTGCCCTGCTCATACAGCGCCGCCACAGGCTCTGCGCGTACATGCTTGGCTCGGGTGGCTGTAACCTTGCGAACGGGCACTGTACGGCCCTGTGCGGCGGTCCTGATCATGCTTTCGACCATATCGCCCCCTTGGTTGACCTCGGCCACCACCGCATCAGCCGCAAACGTGTCGAAAAGGCTGATCGCGCGCCGTGCCCATTCCTCGGGCCGGAACTTGCCGCTTTCATCCGCCAGCACATAGCCGCGCCCGTCCATGCCCTCGCCCGCAACGATGATGCCGGTTTCATCCGACCCTGGCGTGTTGGTCGTTGCCGGGTCGATTGCCACCACGATCCGCTTCATCACCGGCATGGTGTCGATCTTGATGTAACTGCGCCGCCACAGCGCGTTGTCGTCGTCTGCAGTGAAGGCCCCATCATAAAACCGCCGCCGCATCCGCTCGGGCAGGCCGCGCAAGGCGTCGAGGTAATCAGGCGGCAGGTTGGCCGCATTGTCAGCCGGGTTGACCGTGATCGTGCGGTAATTCGCGGCATGATCGGCAATCGCAAATGAACCCTCTGGATGAATGCCGTTGATCCAGATTTGGTATGTCCAATGCGCAGCGACAGTTGGGTTAAGGTCAACATACATTCGCAGCGGCAGGCGTTTGCCGTCGACCTGCATTACCGATTGCGCAAGGCGGGTCTGCACGATTGAAAACGCGCCAAGCGTGATCTGGCTGGCCTCGTTGAGGTAGATCGTGGCGAACTCCTTGCCCAGCACCTTATCAAGCCGCGCCTTGTCTTTCAGCCCCGCAAGCCAAAGCTGCGATTTGTTTGGGGCCTCGTAATAACCGTCCTTGTCGTGCCATTTCAGCACAAGGCCGGGGAACGCCAATTCCAGCACTGATGGAATGGTTTCATTGCCGACCGATTGCTTTGCGTCAACACCATCGGCGCGGAATACGATGTGCCGCGAGCCGGGGGCTTTCAACATCCGCGTGATTATTGCGTAGATGATGAAGAATGTTTTTCCAGATCGCGATCCACCATAAACCAAAAAGAATTTAGCCGCGCACTTGAATACAGCGCGAACTTCCTTTTGCCGTGGGGTTAAATCAAAGGTCTGCATCATCGCCCGATATTGTTACGGTGAATGATCCGGTCAAATCGACCGTCTGTTTATCACCGTATGTTTTGGGCTGCATTTTCCCCAGCATCCATTTTCGCGTGTCAATCCGCAACTTGGCGCGGTTTATCGCATCGTGGTTGATTTGCTCGCCGCCGTCAGGGCCTTTGATCACATCGCCTTCCTGGCTGTCGGCAATCGCCAAGCATTGCTCAAAAATCACTTCGGCCCGCGCTTCACGCGCGCTCGCGTACTGCGCAGATAGGTCAGTGTCACTGTCGCACCATGACCTGAAAGTCGCCTCGCTTGGCGTCCAGTCATCGCCACCTTCGCAAGCAGCGCGCAGGCTCATTCCGCCTTTGACCTTGGCGAGTATTTCCTCGCAGGCCTTAGCACGGATCTTCGGGTCTATCGCTTTCGCCATAATCAGCCCTCCTTATCTTTTTCAGGTTTTGCCTGATTGGCCAAGCGTTCTGCGTTTGCCCATGCGATTTGCTCTTGGGCTGCGCGCACCAGCGCCTCATAGTTTCGTTTCCGCTCCAGCCACGTCACCATGGCAAATCCCTCGCAATTTGGTCGGCCCACAATCACGCCCTCCTGATTTTCTTCGGATGCCGCCCCAGATGCCAAGCGCGGCACATGGGGCAGTGGTACAAGCTGCGCTTCTTGTCGCGGCTGCCGTAGCGCGCAAGGATGGCCATCGCGGCGCACCAAGTCAGCGGTGCCTTGCCGTCGCACATGGCGGCGCGTTGGGTCATGCTGACTCGCCCATGTGCCGGCACTCTGCCGTGACATGCGCGGCAGGTTCGGCGTCCTTGATCACCACGATGAACGCAGCCGCGGCGATTGCGCAGGACGGCTGATCGCGCATGATGCCGACCGTGTGGGGCATGGTGGCACCGTTCAGGGTGACGATGATGGTCAGGAGCCAGGTCAT
>JAZKGS010000032.1:10608-12010 GCA_040385805.1 Pseudomonadota bacterium
CGGGTTTGCCGCGCGTGACCGGCGCAACTGCTCCCAAGCCGGATCGTCGGGCGCTGCGGTTTGCGACCAATGCGGGCGCGGTGGCGTTGCGGCCTTGGTCTCGGCTTCGGCGAAGGTCAGGGCCATGGGGGCGCTTTTGACGGCGGCGATGCGCTGCGGCGTGAACCCGGCGCGGGCCATGATTTCGGCAGCAGCTTCGGCTGTGACGCAAGGCGGGGCTTCCGTTTCCACCGGCTCGGCCTCGGCCTTGCGGCGGCTGATTTCGTCGGTGATCGGGCGAATTGCGCGGCCTGCGAGGATGCCGATTTCGGCGGGTGACGGGCGGCGCTGCATGGTGCGCTCCCAATCATCAAAGCCCCTGGACACAGCCCACCGGGGATAGCCGCTCAGGGCCTTGGCGAAGTTATCCAGCATCTCGGCCCGGTCGGAATTGTCCATGTCGGGATCGAAGAACAGCTTCAGACACAGCCGCGCCCGGTTGGCGGTGAAGGCCATGTGTTCCGACATTTCAGACAGCGCGGGCAAACGGATCGCTTGGATCAGGTCGGCTTGCGATTTCGCCCGCAGCGCGACGGCGGAGGTATTCCCGATGGGCGGCGTCGAATTTAGCGCGATCTGGTTTTGCATTTGCGGCTCCATTGGGGTTTTGAGGGTTGATCGGGACAAGGGCTGGGGACGAAAGTTCACCCGAAAGCCGCTGCATGGCCTGGCTGAAAAACTTGAAACTGTTCGGGGGGCCGTCGCGCTTGTTTGCCGTAACCCTGACCACTTCGGCCAAAGCCACGTCCTCGCTGATGCCGGGCATTGCCAACCATCGCTGCGCCTCGGCCATGTCGGTCATTGTGCCAAGCCGCTTGCTGCCGTGACCGGTCAGCCCCGAGACGGGATCAACGCCGATGGCCGTCAGCAGCCGTTCCCGAAAGGTCGGAATTTCGCCTCGCGCGCTACCACCACCACCATCTTCTTCTTTACTGTTTGGGTATGGGGAAAGGGGTAAGGGATAAGGGGCTTTAAGGGGTGGGTTATCGGGGGGGTTAAGCGACCCTGTTATTTTCTTTTCTTTTCCGTCACTTACAGATAGGGCGGGATTGCCGCCTTTTTTGCCGTTTTTCGTGTTTTTTGCACGCGTTGCGGCGTCCTTTACCATGCGGCGGCAATATGCCCTGCCTTTGCGGTCGCGCGAAAACACGCCGTTACGCTCTAGCTCGTCCAAAAGGGTAGCTGCCTCGGCTTCGGTCACGCTGCCAAGTCTGGCCGCGCCCGTTACTCCGATGTCGCATCCGTTCACGAGTACATAGCCGTAAGGGTCGGCCTTCGCGGCGACGCAAAGAAGGCGCATCCATAGCCCCTGCGCAGCCAATGACGAGATGCGAAGTCCCTCGTCATTTTCGTAATCCTTCCA
>JAZKGS010000033.1:0-18328 GCA_040385805.1 Pseudomonadota bacterium
GCCATCTCGATGACCTCGGGCGGCGGCGCATGGGACAATGCCAAGAAATATATCGAAGATGGCAACCATGGCGGCAAAGGTTCGGAGGCCCATAAGGCAGCCGTAACTGGCGACACCGTCGGTGACCCTTATAAGGACACCGCTGGCCCAGCCGTGAACCCAATGATCAAGATCACGAATATCGTGGCCTTGTTATTGTTGGCTGCACTGGCCGGCGGCGGCATGTAAGCGTCAATAACATCAAGTGTAAAAGCCCCGCCGGAAGCGATTTCGGCGGGGTTTTTGTTTGGGTATCAACATATTATTTGTTAAGCATTGATATATATATACTTTTTTTGAAAGAATCATGGTGGGCAGTGGGGTAACACAGGCGCAGAAAGGTGATGACATCAATACCGTCACATTCGAGCTTGCCCGCTGGCAGAAACTGTTTGATTCCGCTTTCGTGGCCCAATGGGATGCACTTGCCACGAACTGCATTGAACCTAATGCCTTTTGCGAAAGCTGGTTTCTCGCACCTGCGTTGCGGCAGTTTGACTTAGACGGTCGGGTGCAGATGTTCACATTATGGGACGGCGCAATTTTATGCGGGCTAATGCCGATGTCGTTCAAGCCGAGATATGGTCGCTGGTGGCTTCCGCATATGCAAAATTGGCTGCACCACAACGCATTTCTCGGTGTTCCGCTTGTTCGTGCGGGCTATGAGCAGCAGTTTTGGCGCAAGTTGCTGGACGCGCTGGATGCGCAGCCCGGTCGCGCTTTGTTTGCGCATCTATGCGGGCTGCCAACCGACGGGCCGTTGGCAGCGGCGCTATGCGAGGTCGCAAGTTCACAGGGCCGACGTGCCGACTGTGTTGCGCATACGAAACGTGCGTTTCTGCAAAGCGACCTCAGCCCCACGGAATATTTTGAGCATGCGGTGCGACTGAAGAAGCGCAAAGAGCTTCGCCGTCAAAAAAGCAGGCTTCGCGAGGATGGTGTATTGACCTTCATCCGATGCGATGACGCCGCCGGCCTCGAAAGATGGACCGATGAATTCCTAACGCTTGAAAGGCGCGGTTGGAAAGGGGCAAATGGCTCGGCTTTGGCTTGCGCCGAAGCCACGCGGAACTTGTTTATCGAAGTGCTGAGAGGTGCGGCCTGCGCCAGGAAGCTGCAGCGGCTTGAACTTCGATTAGATGGCAAACCGCTCGCTATGTTGGTGAATTTCCTGTGCGCGCCGGGAAGCTTTTCCTTCAAAACTGCGTTTGATGAGGATTTTGCCCGCTTTTCACCCGGCGTATTGTTGCAAATAGAAAATCTGGCGTTGTTGGAACGGCCAGACATTGCCTGGTGTGACAGTTGTGCCGCGGAGGGACATCCCATGATTGACAGCCTTTGGAATGGGCGGCGCAGTATCGGACGCTATTCCGTAGCTATTGGTGGACCAGGCCGCCGCGCGATTTTCGCGAAACTGTTGAATGCCGAATTGGTTCGAAACGCTGCCCGCACGCAGTCGTGTATTGATATTTGAGGGACCAAGGCATGAGCGCAGTTTTTAATTCTGCCGCACGGCGGTACTTTTCCGCAAACTATCCCGAAATGGCGCATCGCTTGTCACATCAGTTGCGCGATCACCCGCTGCTGTCGATCGAAGCACTGGCCGTATTGGGCGAAGGGCTCCCGGCTGCATCAGTCGAGTATAATAAGGGTGATTTGCCCATCGGCATTGACCCTGCATGCGTGCCTGCCAACGGTTTGAGCATTGGCGATACAATCCGACAGGTCGAAAACAGTGGAAGCTGGGCGGTCCTCAAAAACATCGAGCATGTTGCGCAATATCAGGCATTGTTGATAGGAATATTGGCGGAGTTGAAACCGCATATTGAGGTAAAGACCGGCCAAATGCTCAAGCCGCAGGCCTATATCTTCGTTTCAAGCCCCGACGCGGTGACGCCTTTTCATTTTGACCCTGAACACAATATCCTGCTGCAGCTGCGGGGTACGAAGACGATGACCCAGTTTCCGGCGGGCGATGCACGTTTTGCACCGGATGAAACGCATGAGGGCTATCACACTGGCGGTCATCGCAACCTGTTGTGGCATGACAGCCTTGCAGAAGGTGGGAGCGTATGGCCACTTAAACCGGGTGAGGCGGTATATGTGCCGGTCATGGCCCCGCATTTTGTCCGCAACGGTCCCGAAGTGTCGGTATCGCTCTCAGTTACCTGGCGCAGCGATTGGAGCTACGCCGAGGCAGATGCCCGCGCCTTCAACAGCCTGCTACGCAAAGCCGGAGCGACCCCAAAAGCTCCGGGCCGTTACCCTCGGCAGAATAGGGCGAAGGCCACGGCATGGCGGATCATCCGGAAATTGCGCCTCCGCTGAGCTGGCGATTAGAACCGCTTTCTAAAGCTGAGTTCAAAGACGCGGCCACGCGGGTCGATATAGCCTTGCTGATAGCCAAGGGGCACATTGCCATTTTGGTCGCGCACATCGACGATATCGTTGAGGATATTTTCGACACGCAGGGTGATGCGGCTCCCTTTTAAGAAGGGTAGAGCCTTAACCACTTTGGCTTGTTGGTCGAGATTGACGAACAAGAATGCGTTGACCGCAGCAATGTCGCTAAACCGCAAATCGTTGCTGCCCGGAAGGCCCGTGCCGTCGGCGGTTGTGCTGCTTTTGTACGTCCCTTGCAGGCGAAAGCCAAAACCCTTGTGGAACAGGCCGCCCGAAAGCTCGACCTCGTGACGTGATGCCCCGCCATTGCTGCTGGTGGCCGACCCATTCAGCAAGTCGAGAACCGGCACGCCGGGGCGGATCAGGATTTCTTCTTGGATGCGATAGGTGTGATATAAAGCGATGTTCCAGCGGCTCGGTTGTCCGCCGCCGGGCGCGCCAAAGCGTCCGCCGCCGCCAAAACCGCGACCGCCTCCACCGCCACCAGCGCGTGGCCCGCGAGGGGCGCCGCCGTCCCCTGCTGCACCGGGGCCACGTTGGCCGCCGCGTGCTCCAGCGGCACCGGGCGGACCACCCGCGGGTGCTTCTGCGCCGATGTTGCCCGACACGTTAAAGCCCCAGCGAATGCGCTGCGATGTTTCGCGGTCGAAGTTTACTGGGCGTTGATCAATACTCACCAAGCGGCCATCGACGTCGCGCACAACGCGGCTGGCAAAGGCTGCCTCAATCTCAGGCGTGAGCAACGGGAATGCGGCAGTTGTATTGCGGCTGTTGTTTCTGAAATAGCTCGCTTGAAGCGCAAAATCCTTGATGAACTCCGGACTCCAGTTGGCGTTAAAAATGAAATCGCGGCGTTTTTCACCAACCAGGGCAGGATTGCCGCCCGTAATGACGTTGATGAAAAGGCTTTCGCCGCGCGTGAAGTCATAGGTGGCAACGTTGGGTGTGACTAACGTCGGATTGCCCAACTGGCCAATGCCCGGCGCGTTTTCATCGCCAGTGATCGATGCCTGAAATGTTAGGTTGCGGGCAGGGGCCCAGCGCAAGCCAGCGCCATACTCCAGCAATTTTCCGAAATCAGACAAGTCACTATAACCGATATTGCCGTTGACTGACCATTCGCCAATCGTGGACCCAATGCCAAAATCACGGCCAGTGAGCGGCAATTCGGCGTTTACCGAATGGTTCATGATGTTCCGGCGCAAGGAGACATCTGTCGTCACGCCTGACCGCCAAGTTTCGCTGTCCAGCATTTGCCGGGTGAAGCCCGACGCAAAGGTCATTTGTACATCGCCCGCTGGCAAGGCGAACGGCGTGCCCGCAAGCGTACTGCGCACATCGATATTCTGGTTCAGACTGCTGGCGAGATCAGGCGCAAGGAACAGCAAATTTGCGCCGAAGTCGGCTGCAAACGGATTTATTGTTCCTGCCAAAACGCCAGCACGCAAGGCCGTGAAATCTGCATTCCGGGTGGTGCGTGTGTCGTTCGCGGTACGGGCATAATTACCCGTGACCGTCCATCGCCACCCGCCAAGCAGATGGTTGAACGTGCTGCCGGTTTGAAACACATGCGTTTCGCTTTCGCGCTCAAGGGCGCGTGGTGTGTCGAAATAGCGGCTGAGCGTCACGTCCTGACCGAAGGGTGAAAACGCGCTGGTGCCGGGTACGACAAAGCTTGTGCCGGGTAGACCAAGCAAGGACTCGCTACCAGTCAGTGCGTAGTTGGCATTTAACGACAGCACTGTCTGCGGCCCAAGCGACCGGCTCCAAGTGCCATTGACTTCAAGTCGTTCGGTTTTGGGCAGCAACGTCCGCGCATCCCCAATATCGCTATCGTTCAAACGGTTCGCGGTGCCAATGAATTGCCCCAGACTAGGGCTGGATATACCAGACGGAACGCCAGCCTCCGTCACAATGCTCCCGGCCAATGCGCTCAGCCCAGGCGAAATCTCGCCGTTGACACCAAGACCGCTGATATTGCCGCCGCGTGCCAACAGGGAACCATTTGACGAAATAAGGTCGCGCTCGGACTCAGTCAACGCGGTGGAGCGTTCAAGTTCGACATCGAGGTTGAACCGCGTGCTGGTACCTATGCGCGTAAGCGTTGCTTCAAACTCATTGCTGGCAAAGCCGCCATCTTGGGGCTGGGCATGTTCAAATTCGGTAGCGAAAGACGCGAAATTGTCTTTCAAGATGAAGTTTATTACCCGCTGATCAGGGCGGAAGCCATATTTCAGCGCAACTTCTTCCGGGAAAATCTGAACCTGCCGAATGGCCTCTGGCGGTAAATCACGCAGTTCGCGGAAGCCGGATACGCGCTGGCCATTTAACAGAACTATTGGCTGACCGCCGCCGCGTCCACGCCCGGAATTTGCCTGTGGGGCTACCGCAGCGATCAGGTCTGTCAGCGACGATGCGCCTACGGCAGCAATGTCTGCCTCGTTCAGTTGCTCGACCGGCGGCACATCTGTGTCCACTGATCCACGAATGCGTTCAGCCGTAACGACGATTTCGCCGGAAGTATCGTCCTCGATTGCTTCTTCCACGTCATCATTGGCGATCGCAACCGTGCTGCCGGTGCTTTGTGCATCGTCATTAGCCATCGCGGGAACAGCAGTTGACACCAGCAAGAGTGCGGTAAAACGAGATAATTTCATGGGGAGAAGCTCAATTTATATTGTTGTTACATTGAGGACATAACGCATTGCGTATCGTAAAGTAGGTAAACTTTGTCACATTTTGTCGCAATAAAGTGATTACACTGTAGCGCTTCCCTTTTTCGAACATTACGTCTACAGGCGCACCAACGTTGGATTTTTGAAGATTTAAGGGGCCGAATGGCAAAAGAAGAATTACTCGAAATGCGTGGGACAGTCCGTGAATTGCTGCCCAACGCTATGTTCCGCGTCGAACTTGAAAATGGCCACGAAGTATTGGGCCATACCGCCGGAAAAATGCGCAAGAACCGTATCCGCGTCCTCGTGGGCGATGAAGTGTTGTGCGAACTGACTCCATATGATCTGACCAAAGGCCGGATCACCTATCGCTTTAAATAAGGGCGGCAGGCCTTGGGTCTGAACCCTCCGCTCGTTCTGGCATCATCAAGCCCGCGCCGCCGCGACCTGTTGGCGAGGTTGGGGGTGACGCCAGTGCGCATCGCTTCGCCAGATATTGACGAGACCCCCCGCAAAGGTGAGGTTCCGCGCGTCTACGCATTGCGCATGGCTGGGGAAAAAGCGGTTGCGGTCGCGCGCGATGAAGGCGAGATTATCGTTGCAGGCGATACAACTGTTGCCGTGGGACGGAGAATATTGCCGCAAGCCGCAGACGCCGACATGCAGCGCGGGTTTCTGAACCTGCTAAGTGGTCGCCGCCATCATGTCCTAAGCGCCGTCGCGGTCATTGACGCCGATGGCCGGATACGCAGCCGAATTTGCGATAGCATCGTCCGGTTCAAGCGGCTCTCATCTCAAGAAATCGAAAGCTACATCGAAAGCGGCGAGGGTCTGGGCAAGGCGGGCGGCTATGCCATTCAGGGCAGGGCAGAGGCTTTGGTTGACTGGATGGCGGGAAGCCATTCCGGCGTGATCGGGCTGCCTTTATATGAAACGCGCACATTGTTGCGGGCATCGGGCTACCCGCTTGACTAAAATACGGCGCGATGATGCGCCAGGCGAGCGCCGCGCGGCTGTCGTCGAAAACGGAAACATCGTTGAAATTCATATCCAGCGCGACGCCTATTGGGTTTTGAGCGAATGCGGCGCTGGCCGGATTGACCGGAAAACGCCATCGGGCAACTATGTTGTCGCCGACGATGGCAGCGAGCTTTTGCTGCGCAGCAAAATTGCTGCACCAGACGGCACGCGGGTGATGTTTGAGGTTATACGTGAATCTATAGCTGAGCCGGGTCGTAACAAGCCGGCAGAGGTCATATTGCGCGATGGCCTGCCCCAGGGCTATCTTGGGAAAGATGCGCTGTGGGATGCCCGATTGGCTTCTCTTGGACAGGATATGGCCAGAGGTTCGATCGCCGAGGGCTTTGACATCGCGATCGCGGGTCAGTCGCAACTGGGCGATGTTACCGTCAGCTTCCAACGGACCAAGGCAGGGCTGGTTTTCGACGTGGATGGCATTGGCGAAGCCTTTGCTATCAATCGTGTCGCGGCGATCGAGATTGCGCGCCTGCTGCGCCTATACCAAGTAGGTGCAATGGTCATGATCGATTTTATATCAATGGAGGCCAAAGCCCAGCGCGCGCAAATTGCCGACATTTTCGACGCCGCTTCCGCGTTGGACGCGCGTCCTTTTGAGCGCACCGCCATCAATGGCTATGGCATGATGCAGGTTGTGCGTGCGCGGCCACGGCCGTCTGTTCTTGACCACCTATTCGGCACCCGCATCGCGACGTTATCCGACGAGACTCAGGCTTATTGGCTATTACGCGCGGTGGCTCAGTCATCAGGCTTTGGACCACGTATTGTGACAGCGCGTCCTGAGGTCGCTACGTTACTTCGGTCTGAGCGATGGGCCGCTTGGCGCGCGGGGGCGGAACGTCTTGCTGGTGCCGAGATGCAGCTGGTTGCGGATGAAAAGGCCGCAGGCTATGGGTATGTGCATGTCGCGCAAAGCTAATCAATGTCCTTTATGTGGGAAGCCACAACAGGCTGAAACCAAACCTTTCTGTAGTCAGGGTTGCAAGGATCGCGACTTGTTGAAATGGCTGGATGAGGGCTATCGCGTGCCGGGGCCGCTGGCAGATTATGAAGATAGCATTGGTTCCGACGGCGGCGACTGATTTTGCGCTTGCCAACATGCGCATCGCCTCTCTATAGGCTGCGCTCCCACGCGGTTTTCGCCGCGTAGCCCGAGTAGCTCAGGGGTAGAGCAGCGGATTGAAAATCCGCGTGTCGGTGGTTCAAATCCGCCCTCGGGCACCATTTTCCCGGTGTTTAAGATATGAGCGACAAAAGACCAAGTTCTCTTGGAAAGCGATGATGCGTATGTGTCTGCTGCGCGGAGACCCAGCAATAAAAAAGCCGGAGCAGCGATTGCTGCCCCGGCTCGTTCTCCCCCGAGAATTCAGGATTTTAGAATTTGTACTTCACTGAAGCACCATAAGTGCGTGGTTGGCTTGGGTAGCCCGATATGGAGCCAGCCTGCACAACACTTGGGAAAATGACGGCGATATATTTCGCATTCGTCAGGTTACGACCCCAAAGCGAAAGTTGCAGACCATTGTCCAACTGTAACGTTGTGGACGCGCTCAGATCCTTAACTTCACGCTTGTAGGCCCGATAGACTGGGTTGTCGTTGATCTGTGTATTTGACTCCAGATGGTAGTCAACGTTCAGGACCAATGACGTGCCTTCGCTCAAGTCCGCAGTATATGTCCCGCCAATGGTCGTTGACAGTTCAGGAATACCTGCGGGTTGCTGTCCGCTGATATCGCCGAATGCCGATGCGACATAGCTGTCATATTTCGGCTCAAGATAGGTGAACGCCGCACGCAACTGCAAAGCATCAATTGGACGAACCGAACCGTCAAATTCGATCCCGCGTGTCGACTGCTTACCCGCATTGGTCAGAACGAAACCTGTGCCGATGAAGCTGTTGCCCTGGAAGTTTTTGATGGATTGTTCAAAAACTGTCAGGTTGAATGCAACACGTTCCCAGCGTGCCTTCACACCCAGTTCCATAACCGTTGCCTCTTCAGGGAGCGCATAACGCGTTCCGCTGGTGAGGTTAACTAAGGCAAGACCAGCGGTCCGAATGGCCGACGGCGTCAGAGGTGCGCCTTGTGCAGGCGAACCGGCGACAAAGTCTGATGCAAACGGACGCGAGTCGATCGACATGTTCCATGACGTTGCCTTAAACCCTGTGCCATAGCTGGCGTACAGGTTGACATTGTCCGTTGCTTCCCAAGCCAAGCGCGCTGAATAGGTCAGCTTGCCATCGTTTGTCCGGCCATTTTCAACCGCGTTCGGAATATCCAAGAACGGTGGCAGGAACTGCAGAGGTTGTAAGGCTAGGAACGGGTTACAAACAGTTGGTGCACCATTTGTATTTGGGCAAGCCGTGATACGTGGGTACAGCGTGCTGGTATTTCCGACTGCACCGGTGGGGATGACAGCTGGTACGCCAGCATTTGCACCAACTTGGACGAGGTCGATACTGGAGAACACGTCAGTGATCGTTGACTGGCTAGCAAGGTTTTTCTTGTCCTTGGTATAGTTAAACCCACCCGTCAAAATGAGACCGTCAGTGATTTCAAGATCGGCGGTACCGAAGATTGAATAGGCTTTGTTATTATAATCAAACTGTTGGAAGCGCCCTTGACCTTGGCCGCCAAACTGCGTGGTTGGTGTAGCCGCAGGCAAGCCTGCGAGCGCCCGAATGGTAGGTTCCAATCCAACATAGTTGCCGCCAGTCAAAGCGTTGGCGTAGTTGCGGAAATCCTTACCAAGTGTCAGCACCTGATTGTTGCTGATGCTTTCATCGAAGTAATAGCCGCCAATCAAGAAGTTGAATGGTCCGTCAAAATCGGACGCCAGACGCAGTTCTTGCGTCTTGGTTGTGATATCGACATCGCCGCGGTTTTGTCCAATGAGGTCAGCGCTTGTGAAATCGCTGTCGGCATTGGTCTTTGCGCGTGACTCACGATAGGCGGTTATTGAGGTCAGGCTCAACGAACCCATTTCATAGTCTGCTTGCATCGAGATACCACTATTGGTGATGTCGTTCTCGGAAGCAAAATTCTGATATTCACTGTAGCTGAAGAGGCCGCCTGAATTGACCTTTCCGCCGATTGCACGAATGGCGTTGCCAGTTGGCCCATCGAGAATATTGCCGACGAAACAGCAATTTTCGTCAATCTTGTCATAGTCGCCGATGAACCGTAGCTTGAAGTTGTCTGTAGGTTCGATCAACAACTGTGCGCGTCCAAACCAGCGGTTACGCTCGCTTGTGCGCGATCCGTCGGTCAGGTTAGTGCCGTAACCATCGCGCTTGTTAATACCGCCAGCCAGGCTGAAAGCGATGTTGTCGGAAATCGGGCCAGTGATATCGGCCTTGGCGACGATGGCATTGTAATTGCCATAGCTGAGTTCTGCCGAACCGCCGAATTCATAGCTAGGCGCAGCGGTAACAATCGAAATAACGCCAGCAGAGGCGTTTTTGCCGAAAAGGGTCGACTGTGGGCCACGCAAGACTTCGACGCGTTGCAGGTTGGGAAGGTCTCCGATTGCTGCGGCGGAACGCGAACGATAGACGCCGTCGATGAACACGCCAACCGAGCCTTCGATGCCTGGGTTGTTCGATCCGTTACCAAATCCGCGTATGATGAAATCGGTCGAGGCTGAGCTTTGAAGCTGGCTAACGCGAAGCGACGGAACAAGTGTCTGCAAATCACGCAAATCGCGAACTTGCGCGCGTTCAATGGCGGCGGCGGATGTCACTGAAACGGCGACTGGCACTTCTTCAAGCGTTTGTTCGCGCTTTGTGGCGGTCACGATGATGACGTCTGCATCAACTTCGTCGCTAGCCTGTGGCGTATTGTCTTGTGCAAAGGCAGCTGAACCCACGCCCAGCGAAGCGATGCTGATGGTCGACAACATTGCCGCCTTCAGCATATGATTTCCCAATTTCATATTCACTCTCCTGTTGATCTAGTAATCCCGGTTTTCCGGGTTTTTATTGGGGATGAAACATAGTAAATGCCCCCAGCATCCCACTGAGCCGCCGTAAGGCATATTATCGCAATAACGTTACAAATGCTGCGCAGCAAATGGTTAGTTTCATTCACAAAAATATAGTGGTGTGTGCGATAAAAATGTTACGAACGTTTGCATGGCCCTGTTATTGTTGTGGAACTCGATATGCCTAAAATGGTCAAAAAAGGCGATTTGCCTTCAAAGATATGTGCTGCGTGCCAAAAGCCGTTCGCGTGGCGCAAGAAATGGGCAAAAGATTGGGAGCATGTCCGCTTCTGTTCCGACAGGTGTCGCAGGGCACGTTAACCAACACTGTCGCCTATCATGCATTCCGTGCATGCTGCAGATGGACAGAAAGAGGGCATTGTCGCGTGGGGTTGTTTAGAGTTCAGTGCCGCAGACGACCAAGGTATTTGGGCCTTCAGAAGCGGTATCCGTAGCCTATCCCAAATGTGAACTGTGTGGCGCTTCCGCGTTCCCGAACGAGCGGTGAATTCTTGGCGACCTCTCCAAGCCGCTCGAGACTGGTAAAAGCCGTAATAGCGCTTCGACGGTCGAGCGGACGAACCATCGATCCACCGACGCCGTAAGATATCAGACCACCCTTGGGCTTATAGATGCCTAGGCCAGAACGCAGTGACTGCTCGGCATCGATGCCGAAGTACGTGCGGGTAAAATCACTGCTGGCCAATGTGGCACGCGGCCCGATATTGAAAATCGTGCGGCCATTGCGTAGCTGATGCGAAAGCGACAAATCTGCCACCGTGCCTTCATGTCCGCCAAATCCGCGCCGCGCCTCAATGCGGCCACGCCACTGCTGGCGTATGCCGAACCGCTTCTCCACAAACCCGCCGACTTCCGCGGTTGCGCCAACATTACCCAGACCTAGCAACGCGTCGCTGCGGCCCGTAATTGCGAACGGCGATCCGCTGCCGTCTTCATCCCGTCCAAACCGAAGTTTGGCAATCGGACCAGCTTTCCAGCCATTTGCGTTGACCGCGTTCCAACCAGCTCCATCTGGGATCGAGGCGAACAGCGTATCGCCGTAGTTCACGCGCAAATCCGGAAAAATAGACAGGACATAGTCTTCAGATCCCTGCCAGGCATTTGTGATTACGGGCGCGAAGCCCACCGTCACGGACCATCCCTCATCGACCGAAGGGCGACCCGAAACGCCCGGCGATGGCTGAACGGGCTGGGCAAAGCTAGGGCTGCCACAAACAGCCGCCAACACAATAATAAATGCCCGCATGCGGTATTCTCCAGAATCGTTGCCGAACATACGGCGCGTCAGTCATTTCAATTTATAAAGTTAATCGGCTGTGAACATGCCTTCTCGGAGTAAACGTTAGCGCGATCGTTGATCATCCGAGATCAAGCTCCTTGCCCTGTCTACGTTCAAGTAGCTTTTTCCATGGTATTTTGGCAAAGCCAATCAGGGCAGCGATCATCGCAATTTCAAACGCGACGGTGGCTGGCTCCGAAAACATCCGCTCAAATTGTGCCACAAAGCTCGTCTGTTTAAGTTGGCTAGCAGTATTTGCGTACACTGCATAAGAAACCAAACGCCCTGAGAAAAATGCCAACGTAAACCCTGTTAGCGAAACTTTCGTAAGTCCAGCCGCTTCGAACAACTGGGCAGACGGGATCGGTGACAGAGCGAATAAGACCATGCCGAGATAGGCATTACGGCGCTTTTGCAGAAACAAGATACGCGCGGCGGCAAGGTTTTCGCGTACCGATTGCGGAACGCGATTTCCAAGTAATCTGAAACTGAAGGCTAGCAGAAAACGTCCTAAAGCGGCTGCTGCAGCGCCGACCGGCACAATCGCATAAAGTGGCAAGTCACTGGTAAAGCTATAGAAAACTATTATCGACCAAGTTGGAGGGCCAAAAGCAGGCATCAGGTTTACCGCGAAAACAATCGCGAAAAAAATGATCAGGGCCCCAATCTCAATCACAATGGTGACGAAGACTGTATGAAAAAATCAGCTTCTCAACGCACAGCTCCTGAAGCACGACGCGGATTCCAAGCTCGGTTTTGCAGCGGTCAGAAAAAAGGTATTTAGACAGAACACCGAGGGCGGCAGCGAAATATGCAAAAATCAACATAGGCTATGTTCGCAAGTTTGCTTCTGGCTTGCAATGACATTGCTTCCTGATCAGCCGCTTTGCTCGCGCAAGTGTTGCATAAACATTTGCCCTGTGGGATATCAAATCCGCCGCATGGGTGGGGGACCTTAAGATGCGTTTAAGCGTAGGTATCACGGGCCATCGGGAGACCAATCTTGCATATCGTGACAATACAGACGGCATAGAAGCCGCTTTGGAGCGCGTTTTCGCGGCGCTAGATGCTGGAGCGGCCGACGACGCCAAGCCGCGATTGCATGCGCTTCTTGCGCTTGGTGCCGACCTTCTCGCGGTTGAAACTGCCTTGGGCAGGGGTTGGCAGGTGGGGGCACCGCTTCCATTTGGAAGGTCGTTGAATGTGGCCATCAACGCACAGCCTCAGACCGCCGACGATGCGGAAGCTCTGCTTCAGGGCTCAACCGCAAATGACCCGAACGTCGCCGCGAATGCCGCGCGGATTTTGGACGTTGCTTCACGGGTCACCTGTTTCCAACTTGCAGAACGCGATGGATGCATCACCAGTCTATTCTTGCAGTCGTTGCAATCGCCCAAGTCGCCGGACGCCGCCCATGCGTTTTCCGTCGCCGCCTCGGATCGCGCTGCTTTGGCCGGACAAGTGATGATCGAGCAGATAGATTTGCTCATCGCTGTATGGGATGGCCACAGTCCAGGGCCAGTGGGCGGTACCAGGCACACAATCAACCGAACCCTCGAAATGGGCATCTCGGTCGTCTGGATCGATGCTAACCGCCCCGCAGATTGGCGATTGCTGGACGCACCCGAGGCGCTCGCCACGCGGTGGCAGCAACCCGTTCTGGAGAGCACTGAAGCGATCCGGAAACTTTCGGCGCACCTTGTTCCGTATGAACAGAGTAACACTGGTAGTGTGCTCTTGGATCAGCAAGTACCCCCAGCGAAGAGCCGAAAACGTTTTCACGCGTATCGCAGAATTGAAGCAATGTTTGGCGGTGGGCTTTCCGGCGTTTTCCGATCGCTTACGCAACATTATGCCCAAGAAGACCAGGTTGTCGAAAATGACTCCGCCGCACTTTTGGATTCGGCACGAACGCTGTTGGCAACCGACCCTATTTTAATTGCCAAAACCGAAACGGAAATCGTCCGCCGGTTTGCACGGGCCGATGCAATGGCGACTTATTTGTCCGATGCCTATCGTGGCGGCATGGTTGCAAATTTGTTGTTAGCAGCATTTGCCGTCATCGGCGGGGTTGCTTATCTGCCCTTCTTTGATGCTACGTTCAAATGGCCGTTTGCGCTGTTCGAATTTGTCCTTCTGGCTACGATCCTGCTCATCATATTGGTCGGCAGGAAACGTGATTGGCATGGTCGCTGGTTCCAAACGAGACGTGTTGCTGAATATCTGCGCCATGCGCCGTTCATGTTGTTTTTGGGTGTGGCGCGACCGACGGGATCATGGCCACATAGCTCTGACACAAGTTGGCCGGAAAATTATGTGCGCTCAATCCTGCGGGAGATTGGCCTGCCTAAAGCAATCCTTGATCAGGCTACGCTGCGTATTGCGCTTGAAAACTGGATCGGAGTGCATGTGTCTGTGCAACGCGCTTATCACAATAATAAAGCCGTTCGACTTAATCGTATAAACCACCGGCTTGAACGAATTTCCGAATATCTGTTTCTGCTCGCCATGCTCATTGTTGCTGTTTATCTCGGCGCTGAAGTAGCGGCAGCAACGGGGCTTGTGCCTGTCGAACAGATTCGTCACGCATCAAAAATGTTTACATTCCTCGGCGTTACCTTGCCAACCTTGGGCGGCGCGCTTGCAGGGATTCATTATTTTGCAGATTTTGGACGCTTTGCGGCAATCTCGGAGTCCACCGCAAGCCGGTTGGAGGCAGTCGAAAACCGGATCGCTACCTTGCTGGCGGCGCCCGACGATGAGCTGGATTATGGCATTGTTGCCAACATTGCACGAGCGGTCGACGAAATTGTCGTATCGGAGATTGAGCACTGGCAGGACGTATTTGGCGGAAAGCATATTTCCGTACCAGTGTGACCGTCTGATTTAACTGTCTGATTTTGAATATTTTTCATGGACTTGACTTATCCTCTGACTAAGCGCCTACTGATACAATAAAGCGACCACTAAGGGGGGCCTTGGGCATGACGAGGTTAGCTATATCTGCCGCAGTGTTGCTGTCGATAGTTCCAGCAATAGACAGTGTGGCCCATGCGCAGGACAGCGCACCAGAATTGCAGGATGCATCTGCCGATGAAGGCGATGTCGTAGACCCTGACGCTGATAGCCAAGCCGAATATTACGTCGTGGACGATGACGAGGACATCTGGCCTGACGAAACCGTTTCGGAAGATCAATCTGCGGCAGACGAAACCGCACCCAATTCCGTTGGCGATCCTGCGGAGTTTGGTCTTCGCGAGTCCCCTGGCCTGCCTTTGATAGAGGCGCGACCCGCCGCTGGCGCGATGGTACGGCGTTCTTTGGGCGGTGTACGGGTTGCTGATGCAGCGGCGCCCTGGCAAGCGCAAATATATTACCCCAAGGTCGCAGCGGCATGGGGCGCCCAAATAGCTGCTGGCGAGGAGCCTTGGGTGCTGCAACATTATTGCGGCGGCGCGCTGGTGGCTGCGGATTGGGTGCTAACTGCCGCTCATTGCATCGACGCAGGCATGATGCGCGTAGGGTATCGCATACGTTTGGGTCAGGAAAGGATCGACCTTGAAGGCGGGTGGACTTTCAAGATCAACAAGGTCGTCCGTCATCCGCAGTATCTGCCGCTGAAAGGAGGAGACATTGCCTTGATCCACATCGTGAAGGACCAACCGCAAGCAGATCCGCCACCGACACAAGTTCGCCCGATTGCGCTCTTCCGCGGAACCGATGCCACGCCATCCGAAGCCGTCACTGCATTCGGCTGGGGCAGGGTTGCCAACACCGGAAACCGCAGCAATGCAATTATGTTGAAAGTTGGCCTTAACATCGTCGACCGCCCCACGTGCACCAAGGCACGTGTGGCGCTCATCGATGCACGGGTTGTGTGTGCAGCTGCGCCTGGCCGCAAGACCTGCAGCAATGACAGCGGCGGTCCGCTGGTGAACGCAGCGAACCAGTTGGTTGGGCTTGTCAGTGCAGGTGGTAAATCATGTGCCGATGATGGCGTACCCGGCGTCTACACACGGGTTGGCGCTTATCTGCCGTGGATTACACAGGTGACGGGTGGGGCGGTGCGTTAACACCGCCCCCCACAAATCCAGATTACTGACCGACTTTGATGCCGCCAGTGTGCTCTGCGCCTTCAGGCTCAGTTGTCGCTGCGTCATCGGCAGGTGCTGCAGCGGCTTCGTCTGCTGTCGCTGCGTCTGCAGCCGGCATTTCGGCTGCTGGCGTGGCTTCGGTCGTGACTGCCGTCGTATCAGCAGCGTCAGGTGCCGCCGCCTCTTCTTCAGCCGCAGGCTGGCATGCAACAAGCATGACGGTGGTAACAATGGTCGCAGCAATCGTGGTAAATTTACGCATTGGTCATCTCCCCCTCAATAGAGACGTTGAGTTAATCAAATCCCAATGATTTAAGCAAATGAATAAAGTCTGGTCGGGTACACAAGGGCGCAAGCATTGGATCATATTGCGCCGCAATTAGCCCAGAATCTTTTTGCGCAAATGCGCGAAGAAGCGCTTCTATTGCTTTGCCCGGATCACCCCATTGCGCCCAAACCTGCCCCTGTTGGTAGAAAGAGACGGTATCTGTGTCGGAAATTAGCGCTGCCATTGCCGCCTCTGCTTTCGGGCGGTTGCCCAACCTGTGCTGCACAATCGCAGTGCCAGCGAGCTTTGACCATTTATGGGCATCCTTCTCAAATGCCTTCAGTGCCTCCTGATTCTTGTTCTGTGCCAGCAAAGCCATGCCGGTCCTGCTGTGGGTTTCCGGCAAATTCGGATTGAGCTTTATGGTTTCCTGAATGGCGGCAACGGCCTCCGAATATCTCTTCGCCGCGAAATGAACAGTGCCTAGAATCCGGTAAATAAGGGCGTTTAACGGGTCGAGCAATATGGCGCGTTTGATAGCGGGCAAAGCTTCTTCGTGGCGTCCGGTACAGGCGCAAAAAGCGGCAAAGCGGGCGAGGACTGGCGCATCTCCTTCACCCAATTCACGCGAAAGGTTAAATGGTGCGCGCGCGGATTTGGCGTCCAGTTCTCCTTGAAACAATATCAACGCCAGCGCGGAATGGGCTTCTGCAAGGCGCGGGGCGATCTCAACCGCTCGCTTTGCTGATGTAATGGCAGCGTCATTGTATGACTTTATTTCAGCCGCACTCCCGTAGCCCGCCGCTACCGAAGCGAGCGCTCGTGCGCGGCCAGCATAAGCCGATGCAAATTGCGGGTCGGCGGCAATAGCGGCTTCAAATTGGGCTACGCCCTCGCGCTCCTCAAGTTCATTAGCGGCGTGCGCATAAAGGTCCTTGCCGCGCAGATAATGGTCAAATGCAACGACATTGTCCGTCCCGCCAATGCGCGCTGTGGCAGATCCAGCTGATCCTATTCTGCTGCTTAGTTCTGCCGCAATCGCACGGCCGATCTCTCGTTGAACGGCCAGAATATCGTCAGTCGTATTCTCAAAAGTGCGGCTGGGGCGGCTGACCCCTGTGGCGCCGTCTATAAGATCGATGGTAACCCGCAATCGATCGGCGACGATCTGGACTGCGCCGTCGATCAGGAACCCCGCGCCCAGCCTTTTGGCGAAGGCAACCGCATCATCCTTACCACGGGCAAAGACCTCCGAAGACGCTTGTCCGACAACTTGAAGCGCTCCGTTCTGGGAGAGTGTAGAACGCACCTCGTTCGCAAGACCCTCCACAACATATTGGTACTTGCTATCACCACCGAGATTATCGAATGGCAGGACAGCAATGCGATTGTCGGCTTCGCCATCGGCAAACATTCCGGATCGCCATGTTGCGACCCCCCCGACCGTGAGTATCGCCAGAGAACCTGCGAAAATTGCCATGCGCCGGTTGATTGCGGGCGCGGCCGGAATGGGTCGAGCTATAGGGCTACCTCCATGCTCACCATGCAGTACGGCAATGGCGCGAAGCATTTGTCGAATGCCCACGTCGCCTGCGTTCATTTTCGAGGTTGCAAGATCGATTACCTGAAACTGTCCAAAACCAAGCGGTGGCGGTGTTCCGTCGAGCGAGAGCGGGACGAGGATACGGCGGTCACGGCCGCGGGTCGCTTCATCATGCACCCAGTGCGACTGCACTGAAGTCTTTGACCATAAAACAACAACAGCCTGCGCGCGATTTAGCGCTTCTTCTGTTGTGTGAGAAAAACGCTCACCGCCCTCCAAAAGTCCATCCCACCAGACGGAAAATCCTGCTTGTTCGATGAGTTTGATAATTAACGAAGCGCGCGCCTGATCATCCCGCGCGTAGCTGAAAAATATCGAAGAGCCTCTGGCGTGGCTAATATCATTTGGTGGATCGCTATCAATCACGTCCAGCTTGTCCCCTCGGTGCTCAAGCAAGTCTTGGCTGCCATCGACGCCTGCCGATTGCATCTCATATATTTCATTTGTTTACAACGGCACTTTTGCACCATGAGTTACCCCGAGTTGAAACGATATGCAGCAACGCTGGCAATGTATCCCAAGATAATTGGAGCCTACTTGTTTGGTGGCGTCTGACCAATTGCTTTGTTCGTTTATACAACGGACCAGGGCTCGCAAACCGACGAGCCTGCAACCGTCATGGCACGAATTTGTTGGTTGGGCGGGGCTAGTGACACCACTGAAAAGGCGCCGTCTCGAAGCTTTTTGCTTAGTGTTTTGAAGCGCCTAAGCGGTGACGTTTTTAGGGTATGGGCTAGTGCTGACCTAAGAGCAGATCGGGCTTAGACATGGCGATCCGCGTATTTGGCAGACGCCGCGAAATCGGCGGCGAGCGCGCCGCTAAATTGCCAGCTTAGTGAGAGGAAAAAATGGTGCCGGCTACAAGGTTCGAACTCGTGACCCCCTGATTACAAATCAGGTGCTCTACCAACTGAGCTAAGCCGGCAC
>JAZKGS010000034.1:0-4882 GCA_040385805.1 Pseudomonadota bacterium
TGGTCCGACCAAGTCATTGCCCGCGCGCGCAAACGCGACTTGCGCCTGATTACAGTCGGCGAAAAAGGCAAGGGTATTCAGCTATTGTCGCGTCAGGCAACGCAGCTTGGCCAAACACTTGAACTGCGCATTCAGGGCGATGTGCATAAGGTGAAGCTGCCTCTGATCGGCGCGTATCAGGCCGCCAACGCGCTTGTCGCAGCAGGCGTCGTGATGGCAAGCGGCGGAGAGGTCGAGAGCCTGCTGTCGCATCTCGCACGGTTGCAGCCAGTGCGCGGACGTCTGGAACGCGCGGTCATCACCAGGAGCGGCGCGCCAGTCTATGTCGATTATGCCCACACGCCCGATGGCTTGCGTGCGGCGATTGCGGCATTGCGCCCACATACCAAGGGCAAGCTTATCACGGTCTTTGGCGCTGGCGGCGACCGCGATACCGGCAAGCGTCCTGAAATGGGCGCGGTGGCGGTAGCCGATTCCGACATTGTGATTGTGACGGATGACAATCCAAGAAGCGAAGATCCGTCGCTCATTCGCGCTGACGTCATGGCGGGGGCAAAGGGCGCGCATGAGATTGGCGACCGGCGTTACGCCATTGCCTTTGCCATTGAACATGCCGAACCTGACGATATCGTCCTGATCGCGGGCAAGGGCCATGAGCAAGGGCAAATCATCATGGGCCGCGTTTTGCCCTTTGACGATGTCGAAGTCGCACGGGAATGTGCGGCGTGACCCCCTTGTGGACCTTTAAAGAGTTACTCGCCGCGACGGGCGGGACGGCGTCTGGGCATTTTGATGTTACCGGCGTTGCCTTTGACTCGCGCGAAATCGGCAAGGGCGACTTGTTTCTGGCTTTGAAGGGTGCGGAGACCGACGGGCATTTGTTCGTCGACAAGGCCTTTGCCAATGGCGCCGCCGGAGCGATTGTCTCTCAGCCTGTCCCGCACCCGCATATCCTTGTGGCCGACACGATGCAGGCACTGGAGGCACTGGGCCATGCGTCGCGTGCGCGCACGAAGGCGAAAATCATTGGTGTGACCGGCTCGGCAGGCAAGACAGGCACGAAAGAGGCGCTATTTGCCGCGCTTGATCGCTGCTCACGCGGGCGTGCGCACCGTTCGGTCAAAAGCTATAACAACCATGTAGGCGTGCCCTTAAGCCTCGCGCGGATGCCCGCCGATTGCGATTTCGGCATTTTTGAAATGGGCATGAACCACGCGGGCGAAATGCGTGCGTTGAGCCATATCGTCAGGCCCGATGTTGCGATTATTACGACAATCGCGCCTGCACATATCGAATTTTTCAAGAATGAAAGCGGCATTGCCGACGCCAAAGCAGAAATATTCGAAGGCTTGGTTGAGGGCGGCACGGCCATTCTGCCTGCCGACAGTCCGCATTATCCGCGCCTGCGCGCTGCGGCGGAACGCTATACCAATTCCATATTGTCCTTTGGCTTCAGCGCAGATGCAGATCTCTGCGTTGTCGACCATCTCGACACTGCCCACAGCGGCACCTTGATCACCGCAAAAATATGCGACGCGATGTTGTCCTTCACGCTGTCGCAGCCCGGGCAGCATTGGATCGCCAACAGCATGGCGGTACTGGCCGCAGTATTGGCAGCAGGCGGCGATTTGGCGTCTGCTGGCCTTGCGATGGCCGAAATGGGCGGCTTGGCCGGTCGCGGTGCGCGGCATGATTTTGCCATCAAAGGTGGCACTGCGCATTTAATCGACGAAAGCTACAACGCCAATCCTGCATCCATGGCCGCAACGATTGGCCAGCTAGGGCTTTCGGGCGGCGGACGGCGCATTGCCGTGTTGGGCGCGATGAAGGAGCTTGGCGACAAGGGTGATCATTATCACCGCGCGCTTGCTGCCCCCTTGGCGGCTGCAGAGGTCGATTTTGCGATCCTCGTCGGTAAAGAGATGGAAATTCTCGCCGAAGAGTTGAAAGCAGGGGTTGAGGGACCGAAGGAATTCGCGCATTGCGCAACCGCGCAGGAGGCATTGGCCCTTCTGCAACAATATCTTTGCGCATCAGACACGGTTTTGGTCAAAGGTTCCAATAGTATGGGACTTTCCACCATCGTCAGCGCGCTGACGGGTGGGAAAAACTGATGCTGTATGTTTTGGCCGAATATCTTGGCTTTCCGGGTATATTTAACCTTATCCGCTATCTCAGCTTCCGGTCTGGCGCGGCGGTGGCGACGGCGTTGATTATCGGCTTGATGATTGGACCACGTTTCATCAACATGCTCCGTGTCCGTCAGGGCAAGGGCCAGCCCATTCGCAGCGATGGGCCGCAATCGCACCTTGCGAAGGTTGGCACGCCAACGATGGGCGGGCTGATGATCCTCGTGTCGGTCGGCATTTCCATGCTGTTGTGGATGGACCTGAAAAACGTCTACGTCTGGGCCTGTTTGCTGGTGACTGCCGGCTTTGGCACCGTTGGCTTTCTCGACGATTATGACAAGGTCAAGAAGCGCAGCCACAAGGGCGTGTCCGGCAAAGTCCGCTTGCTGTGGGAGTTTGCGATTGCTGGCGTCGCGGTTTCGCTGATCGTCTGGCAATCGGGCGGCAATTTATATCTGCCTTTCGTCAATGGCCCCGTCATCGACCTTGGCTGGTGGTATGTGCCCTTTGGCGCATTCGTTATCGTGTCGTTCGGCAACGCCGTGAACTTGACCGATGGCTTGGACGGGCTTGCGACCATGCCCGTCATCATTGCCTCCATCGCCTTCATGCTCATCGTCTACATGGTCGGCAACGCAAAATATGCCGAATATCTCGGCATTCCTTTCTTCCTGGGCGCAGGGGATCTCGCGATGTTGTGCGGCGCGATTGTTGGCGCTGGTCTTGCATTCTTGTGGTTCAACGCTCCGCCAGCCGCAGTGTTCATGGGCGACACCGGAAGCCTCGCTTTGGGTGGTACGCTTGGTGCAATTGCCGTTGTGGCGCACCATGAATTTGTTCTTGCCATCATCGGCGGGCTGTTCGTGGTCGAGGCGCTGTCCGTCATCATTCAGGTGTTCTGGTTTAAACGGACCGGTAAGCGCATTTTCCGCATGGCGCCAATCCATCACCATTTTGAACAGCTTGGCTGGTCTGAACCGACCGTTGTCATCCGCTTCTGGATTGTCGCTTTCGTATTGGCGCTTGCAGGGCTATCAACCCTCAAACTCAGATGATCACTACCCCAGCCTTTACAGACCGTAAGTTCGCAATTTTGGGACTTGCGCGCTCCGGCCTATCTGCGGCGCATGCGCTTGTCGCGGGCGGGGCGGAGATACTGGCGTGGGATAATGATGAAGGCGCACGTGCCAAGGTTGCGGAGATCGCAACGATAGCTGATCCGCTGTTAAGCGATTTGTCAGGTTATGAGGCGATTGTCGTCTCGCCCGGCGTCCCCATTAACCGCCACCCCATCGCCGACAAGGCAAAAGAGGCAGGCATCCCGCTCATTGGCGACATGGAATTGTTCGCCATGGCGCGGTCGAACCTGCCGCCGCACCGCGTGGTCGGGATTACCGGCACCAACGGCAAATCCACCACTACGGCTCTGGTGCATCATCTGCTGAAAAGCGCAGCCATACCTGTGCGCATGGGTGGCAACATTGGTTTGCCGATCCTGTCCCAAGCGCCATTGCCCGCTGGCGGCGTGTATGTGCTTGAGCTGTCGAGTTACCAGATTGACATCACCCACACGCTTGCCTGCGATGTCGCTACGCTCATCAACCTCTCGCCTGACCATCTGGACCGCTATGATGGCTATGAAGGATATATCGCGTCGAAGGCGCGGCTGTTCGAAATGCAGAATGGCCGCGAAGTTTCGATCTTTGGCAAGGGCGACGGCGATACCGAGCGGGTCTATCGCGAAGTACTTGCGCGGCGCGGGGCGGAGTTTGTACATCTCGCCGATCCGCAATCGGTATCGGGCCAAGGCGAATGGCCTTCGCTTCAAGGGCCGCATAATCTTCAGAATATCGCAGTCGCCATCGCCATTGTGGAATCGCTGGGCGTGACCGAGGCCCAGTGGCGGCCCGCGATGCGCAGTTTCAAGGGGCTTGCCCACCGGATGGAAGTTGTGGCGGAGCGCAATGGCGTATTGTTCATCAACGACAGCAAGGCAACAAACGCAGCGTCGACCGCGCCTGCCTTGGCCGCTTACCCTCGCGTCCACTGGATTGTCGGCGGCTTGCCCAAGACCGACAATCTCGACGAATGCATCCCCAACTTCGGCCATGTCGTGAAGGCTTACACCATTGGCGAGGCTGGTCCGTTGTTCCACGAAATACTGTCGCCGTTCATGCCCGTAGAGCGTAGCGAAATGATGGGCGCTGCGGTGCATTCGGCGGCGGCACAGGCGCAACCCGGCGACGTCATCATGCTCTCGCCCGCTTGCGCGTCATTCGACCAGTTCAAGGATTTCGAAGCCCGCGGCGACGCATTCCGCGCGATTGTGGAAGCATTATGAGCGACCGCAAAGAGGTTCCTTGGGTGCTTGCGGCAAAGACCGGAAAGATCGGTTTTGCTAACCGGCTCGGTCGTGGCGACCGGTCCCCCCTGGGCGTCTGGTTCTGGGAACTTGATCGCGTGTTATTGTCGCTGATGATGGTCCTGATCGCCATCGGCTTGCTTGCCGTGGCGGCGGCATCTCCTGCGGGCGCGCAACGTCTGTCATCCTCGACAACGCAGCTTTCTTCGCTCCATTTCTTTTACCGGCAATTGATTTTTGTGGGCGTCGGTGTCCCGATTATGCTCGTGGTATCAATGTATCCGCGTGCCCAGGCCCGCCGGTTTGCGGTCTTCGGCTTCTGCGTGTTTTTCGTTTTGCTTGCGCTGGTGCCCTTTGTCGGACGCGAAGTGAACGGGTCACAAAGATGGAT
>JAZKGS010000034.1:4982-23381 GCA_040385805.1 Pseudomonadota bacterium
TGCTTGCGCTGGTGCCCTTTGTCGGACGCGAAGTGAACGGGTCACAAAGATGGATTGGCCCCGGGTTTGCAGGGCTTCAGCCGTCCGAATTTCTCAAGCCGTTCTTTGCCGTGGCTATGGCTTGGATCATTAGCTGGCGGCTGAAGGATCCATCTCTGCCGGTTCTAATTCTCACGAGCATTGCCACGGGCTTTGTCTGCTTCTTCCTGCTGCTTCAACCAGACCTAGGACAAACGATCTTGTTCATGGGCACGTGGTTTGCTCTGATGTTGGTCGCTGGTGTTCCTGCGGGACGGCTGTGGTTTTTGGTCATTAGCGGGGTGGTGTTTATCTTGCTTGCCTATAATTTCTACCCAGTGGCGACACAGCGGATTGATGCGTGGATATTCGGCACCGAGGGCCTGACCCATGACAAGATGGCGCTCGCGACATTGACCAATGGCGGCTTCATTGGCCTTGGCCCAGGTCTTGGTGTCAAAAAATATTCGCTGCCTGAGGGACATACCGATTATATCTTCTCCGTCATTGGCGAAGAATTTGGCCTGCTTGCTTGCATGGTCATCGCCATTTTATACTTCGCGATTTTGGTGCGGATCATCATTCGGTTGCTGGATGAAAAGGACCAGTTTGTGGTCATGGCAGTCACTGCCCTTGGCGCACAATTCTGCGGACAGGCCATGATTAACATTGCGGTGAACTTGGGCGTATTCCCATCAAAGGGTATGACTCTGCCCTTCATCAGCTATGGCGGATCGTCTATATGGGCGCTTTCGATTACCTGCGGTCTGATACTCGCGTTGACGAAGCGAAACCCATATCTTGACCGGTCGCTTTATATGGTGAAGGGACAGAGGCCATGACCATTTCTCGGCATTATGTATTGGCCGCTGGCGGAACCGGGGGGCATTTGATCCCCGCCTTTGCGCTTGGGCAGGAACTGATTAACCGCGGCCATCATGTGGCGCTGATTACAGACGAGCGCGGCGCGAAAATTCCCGGCTGCCCTGACAAGATGGCAACGCATAAGCTGCCCGCTGGCCGCATTACCAAAAACCCTGCGAGTTGGCTTCCCGGTCTCATGGCGATTACCGAAGGCCGAGCCATGGCGCGGCGCTTATACGAAAACTTCGAACCGAGCGCGGTGGTTGGCTTTGGCGGTTATCCGGCGTTTCCAGCTTTGCTTGGTGCTTTTGCCGAGAAAATTCCGGCGATCATCCACGAACAAAATGCTGTGCTTGGCCGCGTTAACCGGTTCACTGCACGGCAAGTGAACGCCATCGCGACCTCTTATCCGGAGGTGCTGCGCCTGTCGCCGCGTTATGCAGGCAAGGTGCATTTGGTCGGCAATCCTGTCCGTGAAGAAGTGCTTGTCTTACGGGACCAGCCATATCCCCCGCTCTTGGCGGAGGGCATCTTCCGCGTGCTAGTGACCGGCGGAAGCCAGGGTGCGACCGTGCTTTCCGAAGTGGTGCCTGATGGCCTGTCGATGTTGCCGTTAAATTTGCGGCGACGCCTGCAAGTGACACAGCAATGCCGCGCCGAAGACATAGATGCCGTGCGCGCGGCTTATGCAAAGCATGACATTCCGGCGGAACTGGCGACCTATTTGCCTGACCTGCCTGAACGGCTTGGCTGGGCGCATATCGTGATATCGCGGGCAGGGGCATCGACGATTGCCGAACTGACCTGCGCCGGACGCCCAGCAATCCTCGTCCCCTTGCCAAGCGCGACGGACGATCATCAAAGCTATAACGTCAAGGAAATGGTCCATGCAGGTGGCGCGCGCGCGATTGCGCAGCCAGCCTTCACTGCGGTCGAATTGGCCAAGCAAATCCAGAAGATTGCGATGGAACCCGGCGCTCTGGAAAATGCGGCGAAGGCAGCCAAAAGCTGTGGTCGGCCCAATGCAGTTGCCGACCTTGCCGACTTGGTCGAATCCTTCGGCCGCGCCCCAATCATGCATAACATCACTTCCCCATCAGAACCTATGGGCGCTTTCAGCCCATCCCCCGCACTTGCCAGAGAGAATGCAGCGTGAGGGGCGTTCCCACCGATATCGGTATCGTGCATTTCGTCGGCATTGGCGGCATTGGCATGTCCGGCATTGCCGAGGTGATGCACAATTTGGGTTATAAAGTGCAGGGCAGCGACATCGCCGACAGCTATGTCATCGACGGCTTGCGCCAACGCGGTATCAAGGTGATGATTGGTCATAGCGCCGACAATCTTGGCGAGGCGGCGGTGGTCGTAACCTCGACCGCGGTAAAGAAGGGCAACCCCGAGCGCGACGCCGCGTTGGAACGCCGCATTCCGCTGGTCCGCCGCGCCGAAATGTTGGCCGAACTGATGCGGTTGAAGAACACTGTGGCCGTGGCTGGCACGCATGGCAAGACGACCACGACCTCGCTGATCGCCGCGATGCTTGACCATGGCGGAATTGACCCCACGGTCATCAATGGCGGCATTATCAACAGCTACGGCTCCAACGCGCGGCTTGGTGCAAGCGACTGGATGGTGGTTGAGGCGGATGAAAGCGACGGCAGCTTCCTGCGGCTCGATGGCACGCTTGCCGTTGTCACCAACATCGACCCCGAACATCTCGACCATTATGGTGACTTTGACGCGATCAAAAAAGCTTTTGTGGAATTTGTCGAAAACGTGCCCTTTTACGGGGCGGCAATCATGTGCCTCGACCATCCGGAGGTGCAGGCGATACTGCCGAAGATCCGCGACCGCCGTATCATCACTTATGGTTTCTCGGCACAAGCTGACATTCGCGGCGAAAATGTCACCCCGGTGCCCGGCGGCAACCGCTTCGACGTTGTTGTCCGTGCCCGCGACGGGTCGCAACGGACGATAGAGGGCATTCAGCTTCCCATGCCGGGTCGCCACAATGTCCAAAACGCGCTCGCCGCTGTTGCCGTTGGCCTTGAGATGGGCATGAGCGATGCCGACGTCGCGCATGGCTTTGACAAATTTGGTGGCGTCAAACGCCGCTTTACCAAGGTCGGCGAGGTAGATGGCGTCACAATCATCGACGATTATGGTCACCATCCCGTCGAAATCCGCGCTGTGCTCTCCGCCGCTCGTGAAGGCGCACAAGGTCGCGTGATCGCCGTGGCACAGCCGCACCGCTTCACACGGTTGCGCGACCATATGGATGATTTCCAACAAGCCTTTAATGACGCCGACATGGTGTTCATCTCTCCGGTTTATGCAGCGGGCGAGGGACCGATTGATGGCATTGATGCGGACTCTTTGGTCCATGGTATCAAGGCGCGCGGGCATCGTTCCGCCGCGACCGTGACGGATGCAGACGACTTGGCGCGCAAGCTTGCCGAAGTCGTGCAGGACAATGACATGGTCGTGTGCCTCGGCGCTGGCGACATCACCAAATGGGCCGCTGGCCTTGCCGATGCCATTCGGGCAGCGCGGGCATGACGACGCAGCTTCTGCCGCAAGTAGAAGGACGTTTGACGCAAGGTGCGCCGCTCGCGCCTCTGGTCTGGTTTAAATCGGGCGGCTGTGCGGATTATCTATTCGAGCCCAAAGACATAGCCGACCTGCAAAACTTTTTGCGCGAGCTTGATCCTGCGACCCCTGTCATGCCGCTTGGCTTAGGGTCCAACCTTATCGTCCGTGATGGCGGTGTCAGGGGCGTAGTTATCCGCTTGGGCAAAGCCTTTGCTAAAGTTACCTGCACCGACGCACTGACCCTGGAATGCGGCGCAGGGGCGTCGGGAATTTTGGTATCTTCGACCGCGCGCGACAACGATATCGCTGGCCTCGAATTTTTGCGTTCCATCCCCGGCACCGTGGGTGGCTTTGTCCGCATGAATGGCGGCGCATATGGCGGCGAGGTAAAGGACATATTGCGCGATTGCGATGTCGTGTTGCGCGACGGGACGCTTGCGACCTTGTCGGTTGACGACCTGCATTACAGCTATCGCCATTCCGAACTCCCCGATGGCGCAATAGTCGTCGCCGCGCGCTTTCAAGGACGTCCCGGCGAATCCGAAGCGATCCAGGCCGAGATGGACCGCATCAGCGCATCGCGCGAAGCATCGCAGCCATTGCGTTCCAAAACCGGTGGCTCGACCTTCAAAAATCCCGATGGACATAAGGCATGGCAATTGGTCGATGCGGCGGGATGCCGCGGGCTTCAGATCGGCGGGGCACAAGTGTCCGAAAAGCACACCAATTTCTTGATTAATACGGGCGACGCTACCAGCGCAGATATTGAAGCGCTTGGCGAAGAAGTCCGTGCCCGCGTCTTGGCGCATGCGGGCGTTGAACTGATATGGGAAATCCAGCGCGTGGGTGAAACGAAATGAGTAAGCAAATTCACGTCGCGGTGTTGATGGGCGGATGGTCAAATGAGCGGCCCGTATCGCTGATGAGCGGGAATGGCGTCGCCGATGCGCTTGAAAAGGTTGGATACCAGGTCAGCCGCGTCGATATGGACCGCAATGTCGCGCAAGTCCTCGCCGGTCTTCGCCCCGATGTGGTGTTCAACGCCTTACATGGCGTCCCCGGCGAAGATGGCTCGGTTCAGGGCATGCTCGACCTTATGGGTATTCGGTATACACATAGCGGTATGGTGACCTCAGTCATCGCCATCGACAAGGAACTGACAAAGCAGTGCCTCGTGCCCGCAGGCATTCCAATGCCAAAGGGGACGATGGTCGACAGCGAGAGCCTGTATGTCGCCGACCCACTGCCGCGCCCCTATGTGCTGAAACCCGTCAACGAGGGCAGCTCGGTCGGCGTGGCAATCGTGACCACCGACAGCAATTACGGCAACCCGATTGCCCGCGATGCCAAAGGGCCGTGGCAGGAGTTTGACCGTCTGCTCGCCGAACCTTTCATCAAGGGCCGCGAGCTCACCGTTGCGGTATTGGGTGACAAGGCTTTGTGCGTGACCGAGTTGAAGCCGAAGAGCGGCTTTTATGACTTTGACGCGAAATATACCGACGGCCTGACAGAGCATATCTGCCCGGCTGAAATCCCCGAGGAAATCGCGCAGTACATGCTCGATATTGCCCTTCGCGCGCACCAGTTGCTTGGGTGCAAAGGCGCATCGCGTACCGATTTCCGCTGGGACGATGAGGCCGGCATGGATGGCGTATTCGTTCTGGAAACGAATACGCAGCCCGGCATGACGCCCTTGAGCCTTGTGCCCGAACAAGCGCGGCATATTGGCATTAGCTATGAACAATTGGTCGACATCATCGTGAAAGAGGCGCTCGCATAATGGCAACCGCCACCCGCAAACCCGCCGCGAAACGCAAAGCAGCGGCCCCAAGCCCTCGGCAAAAGGTGCAGCAGATTTCGTGGGTCGACAAGGCGATGCGGACATTGCCTTTTTCCGAAGAGGAAGTGCAACGCGTCATCACCTGGATTTTCTTGGCGGCGCTCTCGGTGCTCGCCTTTGCTGCCGCGCAATATGCTGGCCTGACCACAGCGGCTTACCAACAATATGCCGCTCTCGCCGCTAAGGCTGGTTTCCAAGTCCAGCGTGTTGAAGTCACGGGTATGGAGCGGGTTGACCAATTGAAAGTCTATCAACTGGTGCTTGCCGAAAAAGACCGCGCCATGCCGCTCGTTGATATAGAAAAAGTGCGCGCAGACCTGCTGCAATATGGCTGGATCAAGGATGCCCGCGTGGCCCGGCGTCTGCCAGATACGCTTGCGGTGGAAATCATTGAACGCAAGCCTGCTGCTGTATGGCAACGCGACGGGAAATATTCGCTGATTGACGCAGATGGTATTGTGCTGGCCAATGTGCGCCCCGGCGAAGGCGGCGACTTGCCGACATTGAATGGCAATGATGCCAATCAGCAGACGGTGGCATTGAATGATTTGCTCGACAAGGCGTCGGCCCTGAAATCGCAGGTTTCGGGCGCGACCTGGGTCGGCAATCGCCGTTGGGATCTGCAATTTCAGACAGGCGAAACACTTGCCTTGCCAGAGGGCGAGGCTGAGGCTGCCAAGGCTCTGCTCAATTTTGCCCGCATGGACGGCGTCCACCGCCTGCTTGGCCGTGACATGATCCATTTTGACCTCCGCGACCCTGATCGGGCTTACTTCCGCAAAGCGCCAAAGGCAGAACCTGTTAAAGTGGAAAACAAGAACGAAATCACATCGAAAACCAGCGGGCTAACGGCATGAAAACAGCGCGCGTCGAACGGCTGATTTCAGCCATTGATATCGGCTCGTCAAAGGTGTCGGCGTTGATCGCCGGGCAGACCGATAGCGGGGAATTGCTGGTGCTCGGCACAGGCCAGCGCGAAAGCCGCGGCGTCACGCGCGGCTGCATCGCTGATGTCGAACAGGCCGAATTGTCGGTGCGTCATGCAGTTGAGCAAGCCGAACGCATTGCTGGCCTCAACATCGACCGCGTCTGGGTCGGCATGTCGTCAGGTGGACTCGACAGCATGTTGGCGCCCGTCGAAATCGAGCTTGGCGGTGACCGCATCACGCAGGAGGATGTCGACGAATTATTGCAAGCCGGACGCGCCAATATTCAGACTGGCGGCAAGATGGCGCTGCATATTCAGCCGACTTTATATTCGCTCGATGGTGTTGGGGGTGTCGCTAACCCCGTCGGGCTTCACGCGGACCGCTTGGGCGTTGATGTCCATGTCGTGCTTGCCGACCAATCACCCGTTCGCAACATGGACATGGCGGTGCGCGCCGCGCATCTCGATGTCGAATCGCTCGTGGTGGGGCCAGTGGCGACCGGCCTTGCCTGCCTGACGTCTGAAGAGCGCGAATTGGGCGTGGCGTTGGTCGAATTTGGGGCAGCGGTCACCAATGTGTCGGTATTCATCGGCGGGATGCTCGTCGGGCTTGAGACCATTCAAAAGGGTGCATCGGACATTACCGATGACATCGCCTCAGTCTTTGGCATTCGCCGGGCGCAAGCCGAGCGGCTGAAATGTTTCCACGGCTCGGCGTTGACCAGCCCACGCGACCATCAGGAAGTGCTCGACATTGGTCCTGATGAAAATGGCGTTGAACCCGGCAACCAAGCACCCCGCATTACCAAGGCGCAGCTGAACGCGGTTGTCTGCCAACGCGTTGATGGCATCGTCACCGAAATTGCGCAGGCGCTAAAGACCTTGGGTTTCTCTGGTCCTTCCGGGCATCAGGTTGTCCTGACGGGCGGCGGCGCTGAATTAAAGGGCGCAGCCGAGCATATGCAAAGCGCACTTGGCCGCACGGTTCGTATTGGCCGCCCTACTGGGCTGACCAGCATCCCGGAAGCGCATTCCGGCCCAGCATTTTCCACGCTGGTCGGCCTGATTCATTACGCGGCTTCGGAGCGCGTTGAACTGCAATCAGGTTATGATTTACGCGCCGAACAGCTGGGCGGAAGCATGCCAAGTTTGATTGAACGCATAAAACGGGCGGTTCGTGAGAATTTCTAACAGAAAACTGTGCAAAAAGGTTAATTTTCTGGTGTGCGCGTGAAGCTTTTGTGTCACTAGAGTGTAAATTTCGAACAAGCCAATGAGGCTAGGGGGATAAAATTATGAGCATCAATATCGGACCACCCATGGTTGACGAATTGAAGCCGAAAATTGCCGTTATTGGCGTTGGCGGCGCTGGCGGTAACGCAGTTGCCAACATGATTGCTGCAAAAGTCGAAGGCGTCGACTTCGTCGTGGCGAACACCGATGCGCAGGCGTTGAATGCTTCGCCGGCTGAATATCGTATTCAGCTTGGACCTGAAATCACTCAAGGTCTTGGTGCTGGATCGCGTCCCGAAGTCGGTCGTGCGGCGGCCGAAGAAACTATTGAGCAAGTCAAAGCCGCATTGGCCGGTTGTCACATGTGCTTCATCGCGGCTGGCATGGGCGGCGGAACCGGAACCGGTGCTGCTCCTGTGATTGCACAAGCTGCGCGCGAGATGAACATATTAACCGTGGGTGTTGTGACCAAGCCGTTCCTTTTTGAAGGTTCGCGCCGGATGCGTTCGGCCGATTCAGGCATCACTGAACTCCAGCAGCATGTCGATACGTTGATCGTCATTCCGAACCAGAATCTGTTTCTCGTCGCTAACCCGAACACTACCTTTAAAGAGGCGTTTCAGCTTGCTGACGAAGTTTTGCAGCAAGGCGTTCGCGGCATTACTGACCTCATGGTCATGCCTGGCCTCATCAATCTCGACTTTGCCGATGTCCGTTCAGTCATGCACGAAATGGGCAAGGCGATGATGGGTACCGGCGAAGCCGAAGGCGACGGTCGCGCACTTGAAGCTGCGGAAAAAGCGATTGCCAACCCGTTGCTCGACGGCGTGTCGATGCAAGGCGCAAAGGGCGTTATCGTATCCATCACTGGTGGCGAAGACATGCGCCTTATGGAAGTCGACGAAGCGGCGAACCATATTCGTGAACTCGTTGACCCCGATGCAAACATCATCTGGGGTTCGGCGTTCAATGAAAATCTAAATGGTAAAATCCGCGTGTCGGTTGTTGCCACTGGCATTGATAATGAAGGCCTGAGCGCGTCACCTTCCTCGCAATCGCGCACCCCATTTTCGTTCAGCCGGCCGTCAGCTCAACCAGTAGTCACGGTCACTGCGCCTACACCATCGTTGTTTGAAAGCACGCCAGCTTCACCATCTGAGGAAACGGATGCCGTAGTCGCACCAGAAACCGAAGTTGAAGATGACAGCTTGGTCCTCGGCAGTGACTTCGTCGCTACCGATGCTGACGAAGAAGCGACAGCAGCAAGTGACGAAACCGCTCCAGCTTCGAATTCATGGGCTGGCGCCGACGCACTTGAACTGAATACGCCTGCGCATGAAGATGCACCGGCGCCTGCACCTGTCGATGTGACTGAAGCACCTGATCGTGCGGCACCCCGCATACCGACTGGCGGCACTTTGTTCGAACGCATGTCCAACCTGTCACGTGGCCTTTCGCGGTCCGATGATGAAGAGGATAAGGCAACCGACGGCGCAAGCAGCATCAACATCCCGCGTTTTCTGGATAGGCAGAACAACTCTTAAGCTACCTATTCAGCGCAGCGTCATTTCGTCCTCTTTAGACAACCGTTTGTCGGAGCATCGCGTAAACACGCTTTGCGTCCGGCAACAGGAACCCCAATAAGGGCGAATGAATGTGACAATGTTACGCAGCCTTGGGTTCTTCTGTGCCCTTGCAATCCCGTGTAGTGCATTTGCGCAAGCGGTTGATGAAAGTGCACTCGAAGCGCTTGACCGGAATGCTCCGGTTGCGCCGATTAGATCGGAACCCACAGGGGCCGCCGAACTGCGCGCAGCGATGCGCCGGATTTCGTTCAATCCATCCGATGCCGACGCCTTGGCCGATGCTGGCAACGCGTCATTGTCCCTGGGCGATGCGAATGCCGCGCTGAATTTCTTCACGCGCGCAAATGCGCTTCGTCCGGGCAACAGCCGCATCGTGTCGGGTCTTGCTACCGCGACGGTGCGTACTGAAAACCCGTTTGAGGCATTGCGTTTGTTTGACGATGCCATCCGCCTTGGCGCGAATGAGCGTTCAATTGCCGTTGATCGCGCACTGGCGTTTGACCTTTTGGGCAATTTTGGCCGTGCGCAGCAGGATTACAAGCTTGCCCGGACGGCGGTTACTTCCGATGATCTCATCATCCGCCAGGCTGTATCTTTGTCGCTGGCAGGGCAAAAAGAAGCAGCCGATGCAATGCTGGTCCCGTTACTTCAACGCAACAGTGCAACCGCATGGCGCGCGCGGGCCCTGATGCTTGCTGCACGCGGGGAACTTCGCGAATCTAACAAAGTCGCGCAAGGGTTCATGGACGCTACCTCGGCGCAACGCATGGAGCGTTTCTTTCGGCTGATGCCCAACCTCACAGGTGCGCAGCAGGCAGCAGCGATCCATTTGGGCCATTTCCCGACCGGCCAAGCGGTCGGACGTGACAGCGAACAAGTCCGCCGGGTCGCATCGGCACTTCCGCAGACGCCCATTGCACCATCCGACAGCCGCCTTATTCCGTCAGGCGCACCGCTTGGGCCAAAGACCGCCCAGGCGCGCGACAGCAAAAACACGCCAAAGCCGGACCGTCGACGCGACCGTAGAGCGCAGGAACGCGCAGAGGTTGCAGCGGCGGTGGCCAATATCCCCGAGGCACAACGGCTGCCCAAGACCGACACGTCACGGCTTGGAACCGCCGGTGCGCGCGCGAAGGTTGAAGAGGCCCAATCCTCCCGAATCGCCAGCGTAAGCAATAATGCTTTGCCAGTGCCTGAGACCGCTCGCCCGCTGGTAAGCGCCGCATTGCCTAGGCCAGCGAGCACGCTGACGCCAACGCCGTTTCCAGCGCCAGCGCGCAGCGAGCCAGTCGAGACACGGGTGGCCGTGGCGCAACCTGTTCCGCCATCCGCTGCTTTGACGGCAGCGCCGACCGTGTCAGGCGCCGCGCCTGTTGTCATGGGCCCGTCAGTGACGCAAAATACTGTAACGATGGCGAGCACACTGTCGTCGACGCCAGCACCTTCCGTTGCAGTGCAAACTCCCGCACCGGTGCCTGCCGCAGCCGTTCCGGTTGCGTCATCGAGCTTTGATCTTGGCGCGATTGTGGGTTCCATTGATATCCCCGAAAGCGAGCAGAAGCCTTCGATCGTGCCAGTTGACTTGAAAGCGTTAAAGCCGGTCACGCCAAAGGCCGTTGCTGTTGCAGCGGTGCCAGCCAAAGTCGCTAAGGTTGATCCCAAAATTGCAGCGAAGGCCAAGCTGGAAAAGGACAATCCAGCGCGGTACTGGGTACAGATTGCTGCTGGAAGCGCCGCTGCGCTTGACTTTGACTATCGCAGGTTTGCCAAGAAGACGCCGGAATTGTTTAAAGGTCGCAATCCATCCACAGCGGAGTGGGGCAGGACGGATCGGCTGTTGGTCGGTCCCTTTGCCGACCAGAAGGCCGCAAAAAAGTGGGAAGGCGATTACAAGAAAGCCGGTGGCGACGCCTTTATGTGGAAAAGCGAAATTGGCGAGGTGGTTACGCCGTTGAAAACAAAATAGCGGCTTCCGGTTCGCAACAGTTGGCGGCATAAGCGCGGCATGTCGCACCTTGCTCCTTATGCCTCTTTTCCAGACCGCAGCCGTGGTCGGCTTCACACCGAACCAGTGCGCGACATCCGCGGACCGCGCGACATTTTCCAGCGCGACCGTGACCGCATCATCCACTCCATCGCGTTCCGCCGCTTGCGTCACAAGACTCAGGTCTTTATTTCGCCCGATGGTGATCATTTCCGCGTCCGCCTGACGCACAGCCTTGAGGTTGCGCAAATTGGTCGGACGATAGCCCGGGCGCTTGGCTTGAACGAGGATCTGACCGAGGCCTTATGCCTCGCCCACGACATTGGCCATCCGCCCTTCGGCCATGCTGGCGAGGACGCGCTTGAGGAAGCAATGAAACCCTATGGCGGGTTCGACCATAATGCGCAGACTTTGCGTACGCTCACACAGCTTGAATCGCCTTATCCGACATGGCCGGGACTGAACTTGAGCTGGGAACTGCTTGAGGGGCTGGCCAAACATAATGGCCCGGTTGCCAGTCCGGGTTGGGCTTTGGCAGAAGTAGATGCGGCTCATAACTTAAGCCTTACGGACTGGCCATCGTTGGAGGCGCAGATTGCGGCGATCAGCGATGACATCGCCTATGACAATCACGACATTGATGATGGCATCAGGGCAGGGCTGCTCGACATAGACCAATTACTGGAATTGCCATTCGTCGCGGAGCGCTGGCAGGCCATTTTGGCCCGCTACCCGGAAGTGCGTCCGCGCCGGTTAATCGGCGAGCTGACTCGTGAACAAATTGGCGTGATGGTCAATGATGTGATTGAATCCACGCAGCGCAGGATTGATGAATTGGGCATCAAAGATGTTGAGGATGTGCGCAAAGCTGGCGTGATGATTGGCGGATTTTCGCCGGAGATGGCGGCACGCGAACGCCAGCTTAAAAAATTTATGTATGAAAAGCTGTATCACCACCCAACGCAAAATGCTGCGGCGGAGGAGGCATCGAAAATCGTACGCGAACTGTTTGTCGCCTACCATAACGATGTCAGTTTGCTGCCACCAGAATGGCGGGAGAATTTGCCGGAACACGACCCGGCGCGCAGCCGCCATATCGGCGATTTCCTTGCCGGAATGACGGACCGTTACGCAACCGACCGGCACCGCGAAATCTGCGGGGTAGTGGCATGAAGCAAAAGATCGTCATCGCGGGTGGTTCGGGTTTGGTGGGTAGGCAAGTGGCGGAAGCTTTGGCACGCGGTGGATGCGAGGTGCATTTGGTTGCGCGCCGGCCATCCGCGAAGTTGTTACCCAATATGCAGGAGCATGTCGCCCCCAACAGTGACTGGCCAGCGATTGTCGCGAGCATCAAGCCTGCCATCGCCATTTCCTGTCTGGGCACCACAATCCGCACAGCCGGATCGCGCGATGCTTTCCGGGCTGTTGACCACGACCTCGTTCTTGCCTTTGCCGAGGCGAGCCACGCCACCGGCACGGCGCATTTCATCACCGTTTCGTCGGTCGGTGCAATACCCGCCAGCGGCAATTTCTATCTCAGAACGAAGTCTGAAATGGAGCAGGGACTTCGTAACATTGGCTTTCAACGTCTTGATATCATGCGGCCTAGTCTTTTGACGGGCGGTCAGCGCGAAGAGCAGCGTCCGGGGGAAGCGCTCGGCATCTTGCTGTCGCCGATTGCCGACAGGTTGATGATTGGACCGATGCGCAGATTTGCCTCTACGCCGTCCGGCACCCTTGCAAAGGCCATTGCGGCGCTCGCGAGTCGCCGGGACGATGGCGTTTTTATCCACGAAAATGACTCGATCCGCGCGCTCGCCAGTTGACTCTGTCATTGGGTAACGCCAATGCGGGTTTGTCGCTGACGAAGCGGGAGAGCGTCCCTTAAAGGGACCGCCGAAGGAGCAACCGCCCCGGAATCTCTCAGGCAAAAGGACCGCTTTGGCTTTTGCGACACTCTGGAAAGCGTATGTCTTCGCCCTTGGCGACGATGTGCCACCGAAGGTGTAATCTGCCAAATCTGCCGTTCGCGGCGAGCTTGGTAGTTAAAGCTCTCAGGTATCCGTGACAGAGGGGGCAGAGATTTAGGCGCCACAGGGCGTCAGTCACTGCAACTTTTGATCGGACTGATATGAGCGAAGAAGACGAATTCGAACTCGAGCCCATTGAGATATTGCAACTGCCGCTTGACGCCTGGCACCGCGACAAGGGCGCGCGCATGGTCGAGTTTGCGGGCTATCATATGCCGATCCAATATGAAGGCATCATGGCCGAACATATCTGGACACGCGAAAACGCCGGACTGTTTGACGTCAGTCATATGGGGCAATTGATGCTGACGGGAGAAGGCGCGGCCGAAGCGCTTGAGGCGCTGGTCCCCGGCGATATTTCCGCGCTAAAGGAAGGCAAGATGCGTTACTCGCTCTTGCTGGCCGAAGATGGCGGCGTGCTTGACGACATGATGATCACTGCCGCGCCCATGGGCCTTTATGTGGTCGTCAATGGCGCGGTGAAGTGGGATGACATGGGTTATCTGCGCGAATATTTGCCTGACGAAATCACCATCAACAATATGGAAGACCGCGCACTTCTGGCGCTTCAGGGACCAAAGGCGGTCGAGGCGCTGAAGCGTGTCGTGCCCGGCGTGGACGCGTTGTATTTCATGGAAGCCGGATCGTTTTTCTGGGGGCCGAAGACGGACCCCGAGCCGCTCTGGATCAGCCGTTCAGGCTATACCGGCGAAGATGGCTTCGAAATCTCGGTCCCCGCAACGCACGCACAAAAGCTGGCGGACCAACTTTGCGCGCAACCCGAGGTCAAGCCCATTGGCCTTGGCGCGCGCGATTCGCTCCGGCTTGAGGCTGGGCTTCCGCTCTACGGCCATGACATGAACCCTGACATTGACCCGGTAGAAGGCAATGCCGCCTTCGCAATTTCCAAACGCCGCCGCACTGAAGGCGGGTTTGCGGGTGCCGAACGGATCTTGAACGCGCTCAACAATGGTCCGGCCCGCAAGCTCGTCGGCCTCTCGGTCGAGGGCAAGATGCCGGTCCGCGAAGGCGCACCGATATTTGCAGGCGAAACGCAAGTTGGCGTCATCACTTCGGGTGGCTTCTCCCCTACCGTTGGAGCGCCTATCGCCATGGGCTATGTCGATGCTGCCCATAACGCCATTGGCACCACGCTCGAGGCTGAGGTGCGCGGCAAGCGCGTCGCCATCGCCGTCGCAAAACTACCCTTCGTCCCACATCATTATCATCGCAAAGGAGCGAACACATGACCCGTTATTTCACCGAAGATCATGAGTGGATCGAAGTTGACGGCGATACCGCGACTGTCGGTATTACGAATTATGCGCAAGGCCAGCTGGGCGACATCGTGTTTGCCGAAGTACCAGCCGTTGGCGCGACCCTGAAAAAAGGCGGCGATGCAGCGGTCGTGGAGTCGGTGAAAGCCGCATCCGACGTTTATGCTCCGGTTAGCGGAACTGTCATTGACGGCAACGCAGCTTTGGAAGGCGACCCCGCTTTGGTGAACAGCGACCCCGAAGGCGAAGGCTGGTTCTTCAAACTGACGCTCAGCGACACCAGCGAACTCGACAGCCTCATGGACGCTGCCGCCTATCAAGCCTTTGTCGACGGCCTTTAAGACAATCCGCTCGCTCGGCGGGCCATGGAGAATGAAATGCGTTATTTACCGCTAACCCCGACCGACCGTCAGGCGATGCTTGGCGTCATCGGGGCAAAGTCGATTGATGATTTATTTGTAGATGTGCCGACTCAAGCGCGGTTGGACGGACCCATTCGCGGCCTGCCGAACCACGCCAGCGAAATGGCGGTGGAACGGCATTTCTCGGAACTCGCACGCAAGAACATGACCGCGTCGCATAACCCGTTCTTCCTGGGCGCTGGCGCATACAAGCATCATGTGCCAGCCAGCGTCGACCATATAATTCAACGCGGCGAGTTCCTGACGGCCTACACGCCTTATCAGCCCGAAATCGCGCAGGGCACGCTGCAAATGCTGTTTGAATTCCAGACGCAGGTTGCACGGCTATTCGGCTGCGATGTGGCCAATGCCTCAATGTATGATGGCTCGACCGCTTGCTGGGAAGCCATCGGTATGGCTGGCCGCATCACCAAACGGACGAAGGCTGTGCTCTCCTCCGGCTTGCACCCGCATTATGTCAGCGTTGCAAAGACGATGGCTAAATATACGGGCGACACGTTGGACACAGCGACGCCCGAACTGTCCGCTAACACCGACAGCGCGCGTTTGCTCGACGCCATCGACGGTGAGACAAGCTGCGTCGTGGTGCAATATCCCGACATATTGGGTCGCATCGAGGACCTCTCTGCCATCGCTGCCAAGGCGCATGAGCATGGCGCATTGTTGATCGCGGTCGTGACCGAGCCTGTTGCCTTGGGCGCGATTAAGGCACCTGGCGAAATGGGCGCGGACATCGTGGTGGGTGAGGGGCAATCGCTTGGCGTTGGCTTGCAATTTGGCGGACCTTATGTCGGCCTGTTCGCGTGCAAGGAAAAATTCGTCCGCCAAATGCCCGGTCGCTTATGTGGCGAGACTGTGGACGCAGAAGGCAAGCGCGGTTTTGTCCTGACATTGTCCACGCGTGAGCAGCATATTCGCCGTGAAAAGGCGACGTCCAATATCTGTACTAATTCAGGTCTTTGCGCGCTGGCTTTCAGTGTACATCTAACATTGCTGGGCGAAAAAGGCCTGCGCGGATTGGCGCAGTTGAACCACGCGCTTGCCGTGCAGGCGGCGGATCGGCTGACGCAGATTCCGGGTGTCGAATTGGTCAATGACAGCTTCTTCAACGAATTCACGTTGAAGTTGCCGAAGGAAGCACGACCCATCGTACGCGCATTGGCGGACCGGAAAGTACTCGGCGGCGTCTCGCTTGGGCGACTTTACCCCGGCGCAGACGCACTGGGCAACGGCCTATTGGTGGCGGTTACGGAAACCGCAACGCGCGAGGATGTCGAAACATTCGCCGCCGCTTTGCAGGAGATTTTGGCATGAACGCGATTAATCAAAGCGGATGGAAGCCCGAAATGGGCAAGGCAGGCGACACCGCCCCTGCAACCTACACTGGCAACAAGGCGTTGATGCTTGAAGAAGCATTGATTTTCGAAATCGGTACCGCCGGAACAACGGGCGTTGATCTGGCCGATGCGCCAAAGGTCACCTCGCGCCTTGGCAATCTCGAACGGCATCGCGACGTTGGCCTTCCTGGTCTGTCAGAGCCTGAGACTGTGCGCCATTACACCCGCCTCAGCCGCCAGAATTACGCGATTGATCTGGGCTTCTTCCCGTTGGGCAGTTGCACGATGAAGCACAACCCGCGCCTGAATGAAAAGGTCGCGCGCATGGCTGGCTTTGCCGATGTCCATCCGTTGCAGCCCGTCGAAACCGTCCAGGGCGCCCTTGCAGTCATTCATGAGCTTGCCCATTGGTTGATAACGCTTACGGGGATGAAGGCCGTGGCAATGTCACCCAAGGCCGGCGCCCATGGTGAATTGTGCGGCATCCTTGCTATTCGCGCGGCGCTGACTGCGCGCGGCGATGCGCGTTCGGTCATTCTCTGCCCCGAAAGCGCGCACGGCACCAACCCGGCGACTGCGGCTTTTGCCGGCTACGCGGTTGAGAATATTCCGGCGACGTCGGAGGGCCGTGTTGATCTTGCGGCGCTTAAGGCGCGGCTTGGCCCTGATGTTGCAGGCGTGATGATCACCAACCCCAACACCTGCGGCCTGTTCGAGCGTGACCTGCGTGAGATTTCGGACGCGGTGCATGCGGCGGGCGGCTATGTCTATTGTGACGGTGCAAATTTCAATGCCATCGTTGGCCGCGTGCGGCCCGGTGACCTCGGCGTCGACGCCATGCACATCAACCTGCACAAGACCTTCTCGACCCCGCACGGCGGCGGCGGACCGGGATCTGGACCAGTGGTATTGTCCGAAGCACTTGCGCCTTATGCGCCATTACCCTTCGTCGATAGGGACGGCGACCATTATCTGTTGGTTGAGGAAGAAACCGCTGGCGAGCACCATGAGTCAACCTTTGGCCGTATGGTCGCGTTCCATGGGCAAATGGGCATGTTCACCCGCGCGCTGTCCTACATCATGTCGCACGGTGCCGATGGCTTGCGCCAAGTGGCCGAGGATGCAGTGCTGAACGCCAACTATATCCTGCGCAGCCTAGAGGATGTGCTTGAGGCGCCGTTCGCCGACAGCGGCCCCTGCATGCATGAGGCCTTGTTCAGCGACAACGGCATGGCCGAAGGATTTTCGACGCTGGACATCGCCAAGGGCCTGATCGACGAAGGCTATCACCCGATGACTGTGTACTTCCCGCTCGTTGTGCACGGCGCAATGTTGGTGGAGCCGACCGAGACCGAAAGCAAGGCAACGCTTGACCAGTTCATTGGTGCGCTGCGGTCAGTGGCCGAGCGCGCAAAGGCAGGCGACCCGTCGCTGAAGTCCGCGCCACATCACGCGCCGCGCCGCCGCCTTGATGAAACGCAGGCTGCGCGTAAGCCAATTTTGGTCTGGCGCGAGCCTGAGCAGGCGGTTGCGGCGGAGTGAGCGGTCCGCAGCCGTTTGTGTTTGAAGCTGGCGCGGAGGTAAAACGCCACGCGCCGGCGACCGAACGCAACCGTGATGTTATTGCCGAAACACTGGCGGGTTTGCTTCCGCAGGCAGGTCTAGTGCTGGAAATCGCAAGCGGTACAGGCGAGCATGCCGTGCACTTTGCCAAGCTGTTTCCGGCGCTGAACTGGCAGCCGAGCGATCCTGACCCAATTGCCATCGCGTCGATCAACGCGTGGCGTACGGAGTCCGATGTGCCGAACGTGCACCCTGCCATGTTGCTGGATGCTTCGGCAGATTGGCCGATCTCCCAAGCAGACGCAGTCCTTTGCATCAACATGACGCATATCAGCCCTTGGGCAGCTACTGCCGGATTGTTGCGTAATGCCGGGCGAATATTGCAGCCATCTGCGCCGCTCTTTATCTACGGCCCATTCCGGCAGCGCGATGTCCCGCTGGCCGAAAGCAACGCTGCGTTTGATGCCTCGCTCCGGCAGCAGAATGCGGAATGGGGCCTGCGTTATGTTGAAGATATCGCTATTGTGGCGCAAGAAGCCGGATTGCACCTCGACCAAGTCATTAATATGCCCGCGAACAACCTGTCGCTCATATTCCGGCGATAGCCGTCCCAAGGCAATCAAATCGCGATATTGACATGCCGCTATAATCTCCCGACAAATTGTATCAGGCCTTTGCAAAAATTGGGCATTGTTAGGAGAGAGCATTATGGCCGCGGCCAGTTT
>JAZKGS010000035.1:0-10358 GCA_040385805.1 Pseudomonadota bacterium
GCATCACCATCGGCGGGCTGACCTTGGTCAGCCGCGTCCTTGGCCTTGTCCGCGATATGTTGATGGCGCGCTTCGTGGGTGCGGGGCTCGCGTCCGACGCGTTTCTCATCGCGTGGCGTCTACCGAACCTTTTCCGCGCGCTGTTTGCCGAGGGCGCATTCGCGGCGGTGTTTGTGCCGCTGTTTAACAAGAAAATGACTGAGGCCGAACGCGAGAAAGCCGATCAAGGCCTGATCGCCGCACGCACATTTGCCAGCCAGGTGCTGTCGGTGTTGTTCCCGTTTCTGGTGCTGTTTACGATACTCATGATGTTGGCTGCCGGCCCTATCGTCTGGGCCATGACCGGCGGCTTCCCCGATGGCGGGCAGGAGAAATTTGCACTTGCCCGGCACTTAACAATCATAACCTTTCCCTATCTGGCGCTGATTTCACTGGTCTCGCTGCTTGGTGGGATATTGAATTCGCTAAACCGTTTCTGGGTCAATGCCGCAGCGCCCATTTTGCTCAACATCTGCATGATCATCGCATTGGTGTTCTTCCGCGGCGATACCGAGGTTGAAACGGCGGTCACGCAAGCAATAGCCGTGACCATATCCGGCGCGCTGCAATTGCTGTGGCTGATGTGGGCCTGTCACCGTGCTGGTATAAATCTCAAGCTGACTTTGCCGCGCCTGACGCCCGACGTGAAACTGATGCTGGCCCTGATTGCGCCCGCCGCGATTGGCCAAGGCGCGATCCAGTTTAACCTGCTGATCTCCACTTCGCTCGCCGCGCGGTTCCTACCTGAAGGATCGGTGTCGTGGCTCTATTATGCCGATCGTTTGAACCAGTTGCCGCTTGGCCTGATCGGCATTGCGATCGGGACTGCGATTCTGCCTGCGCTCTCGCGGCAAATCGCTGGTGCGGACAGCAAGGCCGCCTCCGATACCCAAAACCGCGCCGTGGAATTGGCCTTATTCTTTGCGATGCCCGCCATGGTCGCCTTGATAGTTTCCGCCATTCCCATCGTCCATGGCATCTTCGAACATGGCGCTTTTACGCCAGCCGATACGCGCGGGACGGCGGCGGTGCTGATGGCGTTTTCTGCAGGCGTGCCTGCTTATGTGCTCATCAAAGTGCTGACCCCCGGCTTTTACGCGCGCAGCGACACCAAAACACCGTTGCGGTTGGCCTTATGGTCAATGCTCGTGAACCTCGTCGGCAATCTTATCCTGATTTGGCCATTGGCGCATATTGGCGTTGGTGTGGCGACTGCTATCGCGGCTTGGGTAAATGTCGCATTGCTCTGGTTCACTTTGCGCAAGCGTGGACACATCGCTGTTGATGCGCGATTAAAGCAAAAGGTTTGGCGTATTGGCTTGGCTGCGGCCGCCATGGGCGCGGCGCTCTTTTTCGGCAATGAACTTATCGAAGATCAGCTTGGCACTGGATTGTGGCGGCGCATTGCCGTTTTATCCATATTGGTAAGCGCTGGCGGCGCAGTCTATGCGCTGGCTATATTACTGTTCGGGGCTTACCGGATCAGCGAATTGAAATCCCTTTTCCGTCGGCGTGCCGTTACGCCAGCGGCACCTGCAAGCGAGTAGAACACATGCGCGTCGTTTCCGGCATTCAGCCAACTGGCAACCTTCATCTGGGCAATTATCTGGGCGCTATCCGCAACTGGGTAAAGATGCAGGATGAAATGGAATGCCTGTATTTCCTCGCGGATTTGCACGCCATTTCGATGCCGCATGTGCCTTCGGAGCTCACCGCAAATACCCGCGAGATGGCGGCTGCCTTGCTCGCGTGCGGGCTGGACATCAACAAGGCGATTCTGTTCAACCAGGCGCAGGTCCCTGCCCATGCCGAATTGCAATGGTTGCTGACTGGCACCGCCCGCATGGGTTGGCTGAACCGGATGACTCAGTTCAAGGACAAATCCGGCAAAAACCGCGAAGGCGCGAGCATTGCCTTGTTCACGTACCCGGTCCTTCAGGCTGCCGACGTATTGCTGTATCAGGCAACGCACGTGCCCGTTGGTGAGGACCAGAAACAACATCTTGAACTTGCCCGCGACATCGCGCAAAAGTTCAACACCGATTTTGGCAATGGCACGGAGATATTCACCCTGCCCGACCCGATCATCCCCAAGGCGACGGCTCGTATCATGAGCTTGCGGGACGGTAGCGCCAAAATGTCGAAGTCTGACCCAAGCGACATGAGCCGCATCAACCTGACCGATGATGCCGATACGATTCTGAGCAAAATCAAGAAAGCGAAGACCGATCCTGAACCATTGCCATCGGAGGCAGATGGTCTTGAGGGCCGTCCCGAAGCCAAGAACCTCGTCGGCATTTACGCCGCGTTCGCCAATGAGGGCGTGGCGGAGACCCTGACGCGTTTTGGCGGCCAAGGATTTGGAACATTCAAGCCAGCGCTTGCAGAAATTGTCGTCGAAAATTTGCGCCCTATTTCGGCGCGCTTTAATGAGCTGAAGCATGACCATGAGCAGATTGACGCGGCATTGGCCAAGGGCGCGGCAAAGGCACGCGAACTGAGCGCTCCGACTTTAAAAGCGGCTTATGCTGCGCTTGGCTTACTTCGTTGAACGGGGCTAAATTGTCGTTCAACCGCAGTTCAGTGAAACTATCATAGAACGCAATCGTTATGGAATATGCGGCAAATGGCCGAGCTTGAAGGGAACGGAAGTTATGAAAAAGGTCGCAATGTTTCTTGCACCCCTAATGTTGCTCACGCTGGGTGCCTGTGCAACGCCATTTAATGCTGAGGTTTCGCGTTTTCAGGAACTGCCTGCGCCGCAAGGCCAGACCTTTGTGATTCGCGCCGCTAACCCCGCCAACTCCGGCGGCATTGAATTCGGTCAATATGCAGCGCTTGTTGCAAGCGAGCTTCAGGAAATCGGTTATGTGCCTGCGACTGGTGCCACCGCCGACATGACAGTCACGCTCGATTATGCCGTTGATGACGGCAAACAACGCAACATCGTACGTCAGGACCCGTTTTACGATCCATATTGGGGTTATGGCAGTTTTTACCGACCTTATGTCGTGCGCACGCGTCGCGGCGCACGCTATGTCATGGGCTATTACGACCCGTTCCTCTACAGCGGCTTCAACCGCCCGTATGAAGTCGATAGCTTTACCGTCTATACTGCCAATCTGGATATGAAGATTGACCGGAACGGCGACGGTAAGCGCCTGTTTGAAGGCAAGGCCGAAGCCAAGTCGCGCTCAAACAAATTGCCCTATCTGGTGCCAAATCTGGTCGAAGCCATGTTCACTGGCTTCCCCGGCAATGGCGGTGAGACCGTGCGGATTTCTGTCGCACCAGAGGAAAAGCGCTAACGAGAATGAGGGCTGCGGTAGCTTAGACGCCGCAGCCCAGTTCAGTTTTGCCGAAAGCAGCCCCCTCACCGCGTGTAGCGGTAATCCCGGCGTATAGTTCGGTCGATGGAAACAGTCCGTCGTTTCCTATGTCGAATCCCTGGGCACGAAATACCTCAATGACCTTTGCTGGCGGATCATCGAAATACAGCGACTGCGATTCATAATGTTGCCCAAGCCCGGTTAACGACAGCCCATCGAACGAACGGCGCAGCCTGACAAATTTGCTTTTACCTTCAACCGCTGCCAATGCCTTTTCGCGTTCGGCTTCATCGGCAAATTCTTTCGCTTCCAACGCCTGCCATTGCGCCTGCAGTTGCGTGCCTATCTTGGCAAATTCAGAACCGATCTCGCCCGAAAATGTGCAGGTTTGCGGATTGAAGCCAATCGAGATGGGCTTACCTCCCAAACGGGCCAAAATGGACGGGGCGTCGGCAACATAGCCATAGCGTCCGCTTGCAAGCTTTACTTCGATAAAATTATCTGCCGTGGTTCCGACCAATGTCAACTTGGCGCCTTCGCGGACCCGGTCCAGCAAATCGCTATCGGGCAAAGTTGTTGCCCAAACATCGATCAACCCGTCAGCGACCCATGATTGATCGTTGAGCGACTTCACAAGCACCGGCGGCTTATATTGCGACAGGTTGATGAGCGCGACAAAGCCGTTGCCATCGCTCAGCTCCAGCCACCCGCCTTCAGCACCTCCACTTGACTGTATTGTCCCTGTCACTTGCGAACCGCGCGGCAGTTTGCCCAGGATATTGCTGCCAGTGGTCGTTGGCTTGTCGCGTAAGTTCGCGTCAGTCATTGCAAAAAAGACCTGCGCGCCGGGGCGTGAGGCCTCCGCCGCCTCGATCGCGCCTGATCCTGCACTGGCACGCATATCGTCGGCAATGAACAGCCAAAAATACAAACCACCCATCACAAGTAGAATGGCACCAGCAGCGACAGGCATCATCCATCGACGGCTAGCGGCCGACTTCGGCGATTTTTTCGCAGTTTTGGGCTTTAATGCTTGTCCACAGCTGGCGCAAAAAGCGGCACTGCTTGGATTAGCAGACCCGCACGACGCGCATGTTTTTCCCATCATTGTCCTTCCGACTCACGTCGTGGGGATAAGCGCTGGAAAGCCTGTTGAAAAGGGGTGGAAAAATCAGGCTTCGAGTTGGCGCAACAACGCGCGGACATCATTATCCATATCGCTGTCTTGTTGGCGAAGGCCTTCGACCAAGCGCACCGCGTGAATGACCGTGCTATGGTCGCGTCCACCGAACTTGCGTCCGATTTCGGGGTAGCTGCGCGGTGTCATCACCTTGGCAAGGTACATGGCCACCTGGCGTGGGCGGACCACGGCGCGCGCGCGGCGCTTCGAGGACATCTCGCTACGGTCGATGCGATAATATTCGCATACGGCGCGCTGAATTTCGTCGATTGTAATGCGGCGACGGCACGCGCTCAATATGTCCTTGAGCTGCTCTTCGGCCAATGTCCGGGTCACTGGCTTGCCGGTCAATTGGGCGTAAGCGAGCAACTTGTTCAAGCCGCCCTCCAATTCGCGAACATTGCGGCTGATGGTGCGGGCAAGAAACTCGACCACATCTTCGCCGACTTGCGCTTCTGGCATGTTGGCAAGACGCTGTTGCAGGATCAAGCGACGAAGCTCGAGATCAGCAGGCTGAATGTCGGCGACGAGACCCATCGACAAACGCGACAGGATACGTTGGTCAACGCCATCCAGCGCTTGCGGCGCACGGTCAGCAGAAACGACCAAGCGCTTGCCTGCGCCGATGATGGCGTCAATCGTGTGCAAAAACTCTTCCTGCGTTGACACCTTGCCGATGATGAACTGGATATCGTCGATCAACAGAACATCGACGGCCCGCAACCGCGCCTTGAACTCCATGACTTCCTTGCGCCGCATCGCGGTCACAAATTCCATCATGAACTTTTCGGCCGACATGTACAAAATCTGCGCGTCGGGATTAACCTCGGCATAAGCATGGCCAATGGCATGCATCAAGTGCGTCTTGCCTTGGCCCGTCGCTGCCTGAAGATAGAGCGGGTTGAACAACGGCTTGTCTTTGGACGCGACGCGCTCGGCTGCGCTGAGCGCTAGAACATTGGTTTGGCCCTTGACGAAATTGCCAAAGGTCATGCGCGGGTCAAGCGCCGAGCGCGGGGGAAGCGCTTCGCTCGTCTCCTGAGCGACAGCGCGTTCCGCGTTACTGGTGGCGCGGAGCATTTCGACACGGGGCGCGCCCGGACGTGTACGGATTTTCAACTGCTTGACGCTGCTGTTGGTGCTTGACCAGGCAAGTCGCAAACGGTCGGCATAATGGTCCGAAACCCAGCTTGCCGAGAAATCGGAGGGCAGCAAAAGCTCAAGCGTACCAGTCAGGTCACAAAAATCACCCAGACTGATGGAGCGAATCCATTGGCCATAAATTTGTGCGCCAAGATCCCGGCGCAAACCCGACGAGATATTATGCCAGTCGGCATCAAAACGCCCGTTTAACACGGTACCGTCATGCCCGCTGCCCGATGAACCTGTTTTGCTTTGCGATACTGAATTGCCTTCGGCCAACTTGCCTGCCCCCATTTTCCACCCCAACCAGTACTACATGACCGCGCGCTATCTGCCGGACACGGACTGAACTAGGGCTGGCCAAGCATTTGTTGCCAAATGCAGCCAAACCAAGTTCAATTCTCCATGTGAGGCATTGCCCGACTGTCGTCATGCGTTGCTGGAAAGCATTTCTTAGACGCCAAGAAACGAGTCGATCAAGTGCAGGGCTGCAAAAAAACTGAAATAAATGCCATTGACTCGGGCGGACGCGAGCAAATGCGTTAAATAATAACTAACCGCATGATTTCATGTGTTTTTTAGTTAAAGCTAACTTTGATAACCTGCCGAATCGCGGGAAATCCTCACGCTTCTACAATGTTACATTTGGCAAAGAAAAACCCGCCGTGATCGCGGCGGGTTTTGAATTTTAAAGGCCGGATGTTCCGGCGAAGTGCATTCGGCTTAAGCGAGACCGCCGACCGCCTTTGTGAGGCGACCAAATTTGCGCGAAGCTGTGTTCTTGTGAAGGACGCCCTTGGAAACGCCGCGCGCCAGTTCCGGCTGCGCTGCTGCAAGTGCAGCGGCTGCGGCTGACTTGTCGCCAAGTTCAATCGCCGATTCGACTTTCTTGATGAAAGTACGGATGCGACTGACGCGTGCGCCATTTACATCAGTGCGACGCGCATTGCGACGGATACGCTTTTTTGCTTGCGGCGTATTGGCCATTTTTGTCCTCGAATTTCAATATTTGAGAAGGCGTGCCCATGCGGTACACCCGTTGAAGGAGCGGCCCTTAACCCTGCCTAAGAGATTCGTCAACCTCATATTGCCGCATCATCGCTGGCATTTTGGACAGTAGAAGGTTGATCGCCCAGAATCAACGCGCCGCAAAATGGTCGCGCCGCAGACGCATGCATCACCCTCGCGGCCGTAAACGCGCCAGTCCTTGGCGAAATAGCCAAGCTCTCCATCCGGCGCGGCAAAATCGCGCAATGTCGATCCACCTGCTGCAATCGCTGCGGTCAGCACTTCCTTAATTGCGACGACCAATCGGATAAGCCGTGGCTTACTGATGCTTGAAGCCGCAGCGGCTGGATTAATGCCCGCCATATTGAGCGCCTCACACACATAGATATTGCCTAAGCCCGCCACGATATTCTGGTTAAGCAGCATGGCCTTGATTGGCGCCTTGCGGCCATGCAACGCCTTTTGCAAAACCACCGCATCGAACGCATCCGACAGCGGCTCAGGTCCCATTTTGGTAAAGAAGCGGTAATCGTCGATTTTGTCCGAATCGATAATATCCAGCGAACCGAAACGGCGATGGTCATTCAGGGCAACCACACGACCACTTGCGGTTTCCAATATGAAATGGTCGTGCTTTTCGATTTCCTCCGGGTCAACACGCCATCGGCCAGACATGCCGAGATGGAATATCAGGACGTCCTGCCGGTCTGTGTAGATGAGCCCATATTTCGCCCGACGGCCAAGCGTTTCGATACGGGCGCCGGTCAAACGCTGACGCAAGTCGGGCGGAAGCGGCCATCTGAGGTCAGCGCGGCGTGGTTCCGCGCGCACGATGACCTCGCCTTCGAGGACGGACCTAAGGCCAGATACTGTAGTTTCAACTTCGGGTAATTCGGGCATATGATTTTGCACCTAACAGCCTTTGCGGCTGGCGCAACAATCGGCTAGAGGCAGCAGGATGAATGACACCGTATCCTTTGGCTATGAGGAAGTTAGCCCCGAAGAAAAGACTCAGCGCGTCGGCGACGTCTTTTCCAATGTCGCGCGCAAATATGACATTATGAACGACGCGATGTCGGGCGGCATGCATCGCTTGTGGAAAGACACCTTCGTACGCCGCGTAAAGCCGCGCGCTGGTGAGGATATTCTGGATATGGCCGGCGGCACGGGCGACATTGCATTCCGCATGGAAAAATCGGGCGCGCAAGTCACTGTCTCCGACATTAACGAGGACATGCTCGACGTCGGCATGGAACGTGCGTTGAAGCGTGGCATCGACAGCCTCATTTGGTCAGCGCAAAATGCCGAAACGCTCACCTTCCCCGATGCGCATTTTGATGCATACACGATTGCGTTCGGTATTCGGAATGTCACCGATATTCCAAAAGCCCTGCGCGAGGCGCATCGCGTCCTGCGTTATGGTGGCCGCTTCTTCTGCCTTGAATTCTCGACCGTCGAATGGCCTGGCCTTGCGCAAATTTACGACGTCTATTCCGACAAGCTCGTGCCAAAGCTTGGCAAAGCGATTGCGGGTGACGAAGACAGCTACCGATATCTCGTCGAATCCATCCGCCGCTTCCCCGATATGCAAAATTTCAAACGCATGATTGGCGAGGCTGGTTTTGTGCAAACCAAAGTGGAGCCAATCATGGGCGGTCTGGTCGCGATCCATAGCGGCTGGAAGGTTTAACTCCGCTTCCAATGACTCGCCCTGCAACCCACATACTTCGTTTGCTCAAATGGGGCCGCATTCTTGCGCGCCACGGTGCGTTGCGCGCCATTGAAGCTGATCGTAACACCCCGGCGCAGGTCAAGCGCCTGTGCCGTATTGCGCGCTTTGGCACGATCCAGCCAAAGGTACCGGATTATGCCGGCGCATTTCGCGCCATTGGCCCCGCCGCGATCAAGCTTGGGCAAACACTTGCGACCCGGCCCGACATCATTGGTGAAGAAGCCGTACATAATCTGCTGACACTTCAGGACCAGTTGCCGCCTGCACCTTTTGACCAAGTCTACGCGCAGATCGACAACAGCCTGAATAAGCCAGCTGCATCGTTGTTCGAATATATCGACCCGGTTCCGGTAGGCGCAGCGTCGATTGCGCAGGTCCACCGCGCGCGCACCACCGAGGGCAAGGATGTTGCCATCAAGGTGCTTCGCCCCGGCATTCGCGAACAATTTGCCAGCGATATCGAAACCTATGAATGGGCTGCCGCGCATTTGGAAGCTCTTGGCGGCGAAGCAGCGCGATTGCGGCCGCAACTGGTTATCGCCAATCTCAAACGCTGGACTTTGCGCGAACTCGATTTGCGGCGCGAGGCGGCAAGCGCGTCTGAACTCAAGGACGCGATGGTCGCGGTTGAAGGCTATACTATCCCGACGATTGACTGGGACCGGACGTCAGGCCGCGTCCTGACGCTCGAATGGGTTGATGGCGTCAAAATCTCGGATATTGATGCGCTTAAGGCTGCTGGCCATGACCTGAACAAAATGGCCGAAAAGCTGGTCCTTACCTTTTTGCGGCAAGCGATTTCTGAAGGCTTCTTCCATGCCGACATGCATCAGGGGAATTTGTTCGTCCGCGCCGATGGCACGATTGTCGCCATCGATTTCGGCATCATGGGCCGCATCAACCGGCAAGCGCGTTTCTGGCTCGCGGAAATTCTCTATGGCCTGACCACTGGCAATTATAAGCGCGTCGCCGAAATCCATTTTGAGGCGCAATATGTGCCAAGCTATCACAATGTCGACGAATTCGCGACTGCGCTTCGGGCTGTGGGCGAGCCTACACGTGGTAAGCCGGTGAGCGAATTGTCTGTCGGGCAAATGCTCGACAGCCTGTTTGCAATCACGCGCGATTTCGACATGCAAACGCAGCCACATTTGCTGTTGCTGCAAAAGACGATGGTGATGGTTGAGGGCATTGCGACCTCCTTAAACCCAAGCATTAACATGTGGGACGTTGCTGCGCCTTATGTGCGTGACTGGATCCGCGGCGAATTGGGGCCGGAGGCCATGCTCGCCGATAGTTTGCGCAAGCAAGCTGACACGCTGAAGTTGATACCTGATCTTATCCGCCGTTTGGATGAACAGCTACCACGCAAGGGCGGCGCGCCCGAACCGCCGCCGCTGCCACCTGTGCAATTGATTTGGGAACGTAAGGGTGAGAGCAACACCGGGCGCTATTTCATAGTCGCAGTCCTGGCGAGCGCCTTGGGTGCGGCAGGTATGTGGGCCGTGGGTCTCGGTTAATGTCCAGCAAACGCATCCTCCTGATCGTTACTGGCGGCATCGCGGCGTATAAGTCGCTTGAACTTGTCCGCTTGCTGAAGCGTCAGGGAATCGCCGTGCGTGCGGTGATGACGCAAAGCGCGACCGAGTTCGTCACGCCCTTGTCGATGGCAGTGATGACTGAGGATCAAGTATTCGGACATATGTTCGACTTGAAGGAAGAGCGCGAGATTGGGCATATCCAGTTGAGCCGTCAAGCCGACCTGATCGTCATTTGTCCCGCCACCGCAAATGTCTTAGCCAAAATGGCGGCTGGCATATGCGACGACCTTGCGACCACCATATTGCTGGCGACGGACAAGCCTGTGCTTGCCGTGCCCGCCATGAACGTGCGTATGTGGAACCATCCGGCCACGCAACGCAACTTG
>JAZKGS010000036.1:0-12569 GCA_040385805.1 Pseudomonadota bacterium
TTACGATGGTTCCCCGGTAAGGATTCGAACCTCAATAGACGGAGTCAGAGTCCGTAGTCTTACCGTTAGACGACCGGGGAACAGGGGGTGGGCGTATATTCGGCTGACAATGCATGGTCAAGCCGGTGAATCATGCGGCGGCGGCCCATGTTCAAAAATGTTGAATTTCTGTCGGCCCGCGCGTAGACCTGTCTGCAGGTACCGGCGGAATATCTGCCCGGATAGAAAATAAAAAGTGAGTTATCGGCCATGGGCGAGAATGTCGCACCATCGCCGCAAAAGGGACGCGGGCGAAAACGTAAAAAGCCGCCCCGTCGCAAAAATGCGGCACCCAAGGCTGCAATATTGCAGCAGGCTTCGGTCGACGGCGCAGCGCGTCCCGAGGCTCCAACTGTTTCAGCAAAGCCAAACAATGGGGCTCCACAAGGCGAAAATCCGGCTTTGCGGCGCAACTGGCTTGAGCGAACGGCCTATGCTGCGCTTGATCTCGGCACCAATAACTGCCGGTTATTGATCGCGAGAGCAGGCGGAGATGATTTCACGGTTGTTGACGCGTTTTCGCGTGTGGTTCGGCTGGGCGAGGGGATGACCTCAACAGGTCGCATGAGCGACGAAGCCATGGATCGCGCCGTCGAGGCGCTAACCGTTTGCGCCGAAAAGCTCAAAAAACGAAACGTGGTGCTCGCGCGATCTGTCGCCACCGAGGCCTGCCGCCAGGCAGTGAACGGGGCGCAATTTATCGAGCGCGTGAAGCGAGAGACGGGCATTCACCTCGATATCATAAGTCCGAAGGAAGAGGCGCGGCTGGCTGTCATGGGTTGCCACGCCTTACTTGAAAAAGGCGATGGACCAGCTTTGATATTCGACATTGGCGGTGGTTCTACCGAACTGGTTCTTGTGTCGACAAGTAACATCATTCCTGAAATTCTGGATTGGGTGAGCGTCCCCTGGGGCGTCGTCTCGCTTACGGAAAGTGAACGGGCCGAGGGCGATAGTCCCGAGCATCTAAAAGCCAGCTATCAATCGATGCGCGATAAGGTCATGGCAAGCTTTGCCGACTTTGCAGCGCGCATGCCGCAGGATGGTGGCGACCGACGCTTGTTGGGGACGTCAGGAACGGTAACAACCCTCGCCAGCGTCTATCTGAAGCTCAATAGCTATGACCGGCGGGCAGTAGACGGTTTGCACCTGCCGACCTCTGCTATGCGTGATATCAGCCGCGAGCTGGCACATCGCAACATTGCTGGACGCGCAGAGTTTCCCACTATTGGCCACGAAAGGGCTGATCTGGTAGTGGCGGGCTGTGCGATCCTGGAATCCATCTTCGACATATGGCCCGGCGAACGGCTGGGCGTGGCAGATCGCGGCATTCGCGAGGGTATATTGCGCGCGCTGATGGCCAGCGACGCCAAGCGCCGTAATCGGCGGAATTGAGATATGGCAGACAATCTTTTTGGTGGCAAAGACTCCGGCCGGACGCTGGCTGGCAAGCAAAAGGTCAAAACGGCCAAGCGGCGTACCGCTGGGTCGACCCGGTGGCTTGAGCGGCAGTTGAACGACCCATATGTCAAGCGTGCGCATGGCGAAGGCTATCGCAGCCGGGCAGCATATAAGCTGGTGGAACTCGACGAAAAATTCCACATTTTGCGCGGGAAAAAGGCCGTTGTCGATTTGGGCGTTGCACCCGGCGGTTGGGCGCAAGTTGTGCGCAGGCAACAGCCAAAGGCCGCAATTGTCGGTATTGACTTGCTCCCCGTCGATCCAATTGAGGGCGTTGTTCTCCTCGAGATGGATTTCATGCATGACAGCGCGCCCGACCGGCTAATTGCCGAACTGGGTAGCGCGCCTGACCTTATCTTGTCGGATATGGCCGCGAACACCGTTGGCCATAAACAGACCGACCATTTGCGCACTATGGGCCTTGTTGAGGCAGCGGTGGATTTTGCGGTTAAGGTGCTGGTCCCCGGCGGGGATTTTGTAGCGAAGGTATTTGCAGGCGGTACTGACCCGGCAATGCTCAGTATTCTTAAATCGAATTTCACCACGGTCAAACATGCAAAGCCGCCGGCAAGCCGCAAGGGCTCGGTGGAATGGTATGTAATTGCGCAGGGTAAAAAGGGCTAATCAGCCCTGCTGACGCGCCTTTTCAACTGCGTTTTTCAACGCCTCATAGCCCAGCGCCCCTTCTAATATCTGGTCACCGATGATGAATGTGGGCGTGCCGTTGAAACCGATCTGCTGCATCAGCGCGAGGTTGCGCTCGATCTCTTGATTGGCTTGCGGCGAGGCAGCGAAGCTTCGCGCGGCGGCAACATCCAGTCCCGCCGTGCGCGCGGCGGCGGCGATATTCGCCTCATCCGCGCGGCCACCTGCGAACAGCGCATCATGAAATGCCTTATGCTTGCCCTGACGCGCCGCCGCAAGTGCCCATAAGGCAGCATCGCGGCTGGATTGGCTGAGGATTGGCAATTCGCGATAGACCAAGCGGACATTGCCGTCGCTTTTCAACAAGCGCTGCACATCGGGCACGCTGGCCCGACAGAAACCGCAATTATAGTCGGTAAACTCAACAATCGTGACGTCGCCCTTCGGGTTGCCAGCCTCGGCTCCCGGGAAAGGCTTTGCGATTTCATTTCCGGCTGCGGACAGCCGTTTTGTGACTTCGCGCTGCTGCAAAATCGCCACTGCGTCAGTGATGATTTCAGGGTTTTCGAGGATATAGGCTTTCACGAGTGCCTCGGTTGCCTTGCGGTCGGCTGGCGACATGCCTGCTGCGGCCACAGCCTCATCCGCGGACTTAGTTGCACCATCTGCGGTCGGTGCAACGTTAAATGGACGAACCGGGGCAGGGCGTGGCCAGAAGATGTAGGCCGCAAGTGCAAGCAATATGGCTAATCCCGTAACAACGGTTGCGATGATAATTCGCCGAGTTTGTGCTTGTTCGTTCATGGATGCTGATTAGCCGTGACGCGCCCATTCTGCCAGCATTTTAGCGGCGGCGCTTTTTCAACGACACAAGCTTTGCCTCAGCGACCATATTGATATCCTGCGCACGGATCCAGTCGGGCGAATATTCAGGCAATCCAGCCATCGCCGTTTGCGCATTGGGTAGCGCAAATTGCGGCGCGCCTTCCATCATATAACGTTCCGCGCTGGCAAGCGCGGCGCGCGCTGTATCGCCTTTCTGCGCATAGACAACGCCAAGCTGATACCAAGCGAACGGGTTTTGGTTATCTTTGGCAACGGCAGCTTTTAAAACCTGAGCGGCTTCATCAAGTTGGGTCTTGTCTTCGGTCGCGATCAACGCATGACCGAATATTGCCGCAATCAATGGCTGGTTACCGGTCAGGTTAACCGCCTTGCGCAAGGGTATGATTGCATCTGCGGGGCGGCCCGATTCCAGCAAAATTTGGCCGTGCAGTTCAAGGAAATAGGGATCGTCGGGTGAAGAGGCAACGAGGCTGGACGATTCATCGAGTGCTTTTTGCGGATAGGCGGATTTATGCCATGCATAAGCGCGCGCGTAGCGCGCAGGCACAGATTTGTCCGACTCAGGATAATCTCGCATGGTAGCCGTCGGGTCAGCCAGATAGCCTGTCAGCTTTGCCTTGACGCGTTTGAAATCGCTTTCCCATTTTGGGTTCAACGTGGCGTTCCATGCAGGGTCGGCCGAATAGGTATCTTCCAGAACCGAAATTCGCTCGCCCGATAAAGGGTGGGTGCGGCCGTAACTGTCCTCTTGTGGTATACCGAGGCGGAATTCGAAATTCTGAAGCTTCTTGAAAAAACTGATTGAGCCGCGTCCGGTGATGCCCGCTGCCGATAGGTATTTCGCGCCAGAAGCGTCTGCCGTACCCTCTTGCCCACGGCTATAGGCCAAGAACTTGCCCATCGCCGCTTGCTGCCCAGCCGACAATATGCCCATACCGGCTTCACCTGCGCCTGCCGCGATGGCAGCTGCCGCAAGAATGAGACTGGCGATGCTGATACCGCTGGCGGCGGAAACGCCTTCGTCGAAACGCACAACATGGCCGCCAACCACATGGCCAAGCTCGTGCGCGATGACGCCTTGGACTTCGTTTGCCGTTGTAGCGGCGTCGATTAGGCCGCTGTGAAGGTAAACAGCCTGACCGCCAGCGACGAAAGCGTTGATGGATTTGTCATTGATCAGGATGATGTCGACATTTTTCGGGTCAAGCCCAGCGGCTTCAATCAAAGGCGCAGAAATCTCATCAAGAAAAGCTTCGGTTTCGGCATCTCTCAAAATCGACTGCGCCATTGCAGGTCGTACCGACACCAGCACTGCAAGGAACAGGATGAACGCCGTCCGGACGGCGCGAAACGTGAAAATGCCCATATCGCTTGAATGGCGTGAACAGGATGAACACGCAATGAAGAAGTTCGGCAAAACAAAGCCCCGCCAGTCAATGACCAGCGGGGCTATATTGTTTTAACCAGACGGCTTGTTAGCCGAAGGTACGTTGCCACCAACCGGTGCGCGGCGTGCCGTCATCTGGTCCGCCTTCGGCTTCTGTAGAGGCGACGTCTTGCGTTGCATCCTTTGCGGCAGCTTTCTTGCGTGGCGCCTTAGCCTTGGCCTTTGGTGCTTCGGCAGTTTCCTCGGCTACGGCCTCAACAACTGCCGCTTTTTCCTTAGCCTTGGCGCGTGGCTTGGCTGGGGCCTTTGCTTTAGCAGCAGGGGCTTCGTCAGCCAATACTGGAGCCGGCGTGGCGGGCGCTTCGACTGCGGGTTCAACGGCAACTGCATCGGCCTTGGGCTTGGCGCGGCTGCGGCGCTTTGGCTTGGCATCAGCTTCTTCAGCTGCGGCTTCAACAGGCGCGGCAGGTACTTCGTCTTCCGCAGTTATTGGCGTTTCAGCACCTGCTTCCCCGCCTGTGTCCTGACGGTCACGACCTCTGCCACCACGACGTCCGCGACGTGCCTTTGGCTTGGCTTCGGCGTCTGCCGCAGGAGCTTCAGCTTCGGCGTTATTGCCCTCAGGACGTTCGGCCACAGCTTCGCTCTCGCCAGCTACTGCATCTTCGCCCTCAGGACGGCCATCACGTTCGCGGCCTTTGCCACCACGGCGGCCACGGCGACGCTTGCGCTTGCGACCTTCGCCGCCTTCACCTTCTTCACGTGGACGCTCTTCGCGGGCCCGACGTGGCTCGCGCTCGGTTTCTTCGACTTCTTCAACTTCGTCGTCGAAATCTTCGATGTCGTCTTCGATATCATCATCATCGAGGTCGATAATCGGTGGCAGTTCGACTGGACGCTCTGGACGTGGGCCAGAACTGGAAACCGCAAGCTTTGCGCCTTCGGTTTCACCATTGGGTACAATCAGAACGCGGACATGATAGCGATCTTCAATCGCGGCCAGCTCGGCACGCTTGTTGTTGAGGCAATAGATGGTTGCTTCTTGGCTCGCCTGAAGCACGATCTGGTTACCATGGCCCTTCGCAGCTTCATCTTCGATAAGACGTAGTGCGGACAATGCCGCCGACGATGCGGTACGGACAAGGCCGGTGCCTTCACAATGCGGACATTCGCGGGTCGACGCCTCAAGCACACCAGTGCGTAACCGCTGACGGCTCATTTCCATGAGGCCAAAGCTGGAGATGCGGCCTACCTGAATTCGGGCGCGGTCGTGCTTCAATGCCTCTTTCATCGCGCGCTCGACTTTGCGGGCGTTTGAATGATGCTCCATATCGATGAAATCGATAACGACGAGGCCAGCCATATCGCGCAGGCGCAATTGACGGGCAATCTCGCGCGCGGCTTCTAGGTTTGTCGACAGCGCGGTTTGTTCAATACCATGTTCTTTGGTCGAACGGCCCGAGTTGATGTCGATCGAAACCAGGGCTTCGGTTGGGTTGATGACAATATAACCGCCCGACTTTAACTGCACGATCGGCTGATACATTGCATTCAGCTGATCTTCGACATGGTAGCGTTGGAACAACGGCACTGGATCGGCATAATGCTGCACACGCTTCGCGTGGCTTGGCATCAGCAGCTTCATGAAGTCCTTGGCGGCCTTATATCCGTCAGGCCCTTCTACGAACACCTCGTCAATATCCTTGTTATAGATATCGCGGATGGCGCGCTTTATAAGGTCACTGTCGGTGTGGATCAGCATTGGTGCTGCACCGCGCAGCGTCCGTTCACGGATTTCGTCCCACAAACGCGCGAGATAATCAAAATCACGCTTGATCTCAGGTTTCGTGCGGGCAAGTCCAGCGGTGCGGATGATGCAACCCATGGTGGATGGCAAGGTCAGATCGGAAATAATCGTCTTCAAACGCTTACGGTCGGCTGCGCTATGGATTTTTCGGCTGATACCGCCGCCATGCGACGTGTTTGGCATCAGGACGCAATAACGTCCGGCAAGGCTCAGATAGGTGGTGAGCGCAGCGCCCTTGTTGCCGCGTTCTTCTTTGACGACCTGAACCAGCAAAACCTGACGACGGTGAATTACATCCTGGATCTTGTACCGGCGGCGCAAGTTCATGCGCTTTGCGCGGACTTCGTCGCTCGCCTTTGGCGCACGGCCTTCGCCACTGCGGCCGCCGCGTCCACGACGGCGACGGTTGTTGCGACCATTATCGCCCTGACTGTCGCCGCGCTCGTTTTCGTCCGAATCGTCGCCATTGCTGCCGAGGTCTGGTTCTTCACCCTCCGTCATGTCGATGGTGTCGATGCTGTCGTCGCTGTCAACTTCGATAAAGTCGGTTACGTCGTCTTCGCGCTCAGCCGAACCCTGCATGATATCGGAAGGCTCATCGCTTTCCTCTTCTTCCTGCTCACGCAGTGCAGCTTCTTCGGCAGCGGCTTCGGCTTCTTCAGCCAACAACCGTTCGCGGTCTTCCCTTGGAATCTGGTAATAATCAGGATGAATTTCGGCAAAGGCCAAAAATCCATGACGGTTGCCGCCATAATCGACGAAAGCTGCCTGAAGGGAAGGTTCGACTCTAGTTACTTTTGCGAGGTAGATATTGCCTTTGAGCTGCTTGTGCTCGGCCGATTCAAAATCAAATTCCTCAATCTGGTTTCCTGTTACGACTGCGACCCGGGTTTCCTCCCGGTGACGCGCGTCGATAAGCATACGCGTTGTCATGTAATTTACTCCAGCGAGCCTGGCGCCCGGTTGTCAGCCAAAGGCCGCTCGCTTCATGGTTGATGCATTGCCGGACCGGACGCACAGCGTTCGTGTCGGCAAAGCGATATGGTGGGAATGTTAGAAATGCGTCTGCTGCTTGTGCATGGCGGGCGTGTATCGCGCGCGCTTGATTTCCAACCCATACGCCATGCCCGAGACGGGCGGCGGTGGTGGAAATATCATGCCTCATGTAGCGTCAACCTGTTAAATTGCCGCGCGGAAATGACCGGACGGCGGACTATCGGGGCGTTCATAAGAAATCCCTGTGCGTAATCGCTAGCACTCCCGCATGTTATCGGCAAGTGCATCCCGCGAATAAGCATCTTATTACGGACCATCGCGCTCCATTTTTAGTGTTTAATTCCACATTAACCGTGTTTGCCAACCATAGTTTACGGCGTCCTGGCTATTGCTCCCCTCAACATGTGCGTGGAGCTTTGTGTGGGCAAAATAAAATTCTGGACGAGCAATATTGCGAAGCCGCATAAGCGGCACATGATTTCTGCTATGTTCCTGGCAACTCTGCCCATATTCGCGTCGCCCGCTATGGGGTCGGGTATTCAGCAGATATCTGCTGAGGATGGTGCCATCATTGTTCAGTTCGATGACGTCGTCGACAAGGCGGATGTGTTTGCACTTGTTGGACCCAATCGCATCGCAGTTGACATATCTGGCGCAACGGCTGGCCAATCGGCATTTGCAGGCGGACCAGTTCATAAAATCCGCCAAGGGCAGTTGAATGAAGATACGGCGCGGATCGTATTGGATCTGGCCGAGCCAGCTATAGTCACCGGCGGCACGTTTTCCGCAGACGGCAGGAGCCTGCGGCTTAGTCTGCGCGCTGCGGGACCAACTGAATTTTCAGGCACCGTGGCGCGCGGCAGGTCGGAGATCATACCACCAGTCGCTTTTCGCGCCGAGCCGCCAAAGCGCCGTTATGAGGTGACCGCACCCATCCGGACAAATGTAGGCAAAGGCTTGCCAAACATAAGCGGGCCTTCAGACGAAAGCTTGCCCTTGGTAGTCATTGACGCTGGACACGGCGGCCATGACCCCGGCGCCATAAGCCCCCATGGTGGCCAGCGCGAAAAGGATGTCACGCTGGCAATCGCCAAATCGGTGCGCGATGAAATGCTGAAAAGCGGACGGGTGCGGGTCGCCTTGACGCGCGATACCGACAAATTTATCGTGCTGCAGGACCGCTATCAGCTGGCGCGCAAGATGAATGCCGACCTGTTCATCTCCATCCATGCCGACAGCGCCGAAAATCCGGAAGCCAATGGCGGCACTGTCTACACCTTGTCCGAGGTCGCGTCGGATCGTGAGGCCCAGCGTCTCGCTGCCCGGGAAAACAAGGCGAACATCATTAACGGCGTCAATTTGGGCGGAGCAGATGCCAACGTGTCGTCCATTCTGATTGACTTGACGCAGCGTGAGACGATGAATGTGTCTGCCGATTTTGCCAAATTATTGTTGCGGGAGGCCATGCCCAATATGCGGATTCGTGGCAATTCGCACCGTTTTGCTTCGTTCATCGTATTGAAGGCACCCGATACGCCGTCAGTGCTGTTCGAAACGGGCTATTTAAGCAACGCGGCAGATGTCAGTTTCCTGTCTTCGTCAAACGGGCAGCGCAAGGTTGCCCGGACGCTTGCCAATGCCATTCAAGTCCATTTTGCACGGCGGATCGCGTCGCGTTGACGCCACTCGCCGCGAATTTCGCGACTGTTTGCTGATTTACTTTCTGGACCTGTCCGGCAAATCGGCTAGATAGGGCCCGCAATGGATACCGCGCCCCCACCTGCCGAAGAGCCAAAGACGATCAGTTACCGGCTGAAACGCGATGCCGAAGGATTTATCGGCAAGTGGCAGGGCTGGTGGCAAAGCAAGCGCTTTCGTCTTGCCACATATGCGGTCGGTGTACTGTTTTTCCTCCTCCTTGTTTTCTGGGCACTGTTCGCGCGTAACTTGCCCGATGCGGAGGCGCTGATTGAATATGAATCGCCACTGCCTACGGTGGTGCGCGATGTTAACGGTGAACCATTCCACAGCTATGCCCGCGAACGCCGTGTTCAGTTGGAATATGCCGATTTTCCCAAAATGCTGGTGAACGCCTATCTTGCCGCCGAGGATAAGACGTTTTTCAGCCATGGCGGGATCGATTATCCCGGTATTGCCTCTGCAATCTTCGACAATATGTTTAGCAACAAGCGCGCGCGTGGTGCCTCGACCATTACGCAACAGGTGGCCAAAAACCTGCTGCTGACCAATGAATATAGCTATACCCGCAAGGTCAAGGAAGCCATTTTGGCAAAGCGTATCGAAAGCGCACTGACCAAGCCGCAGATATTGTCGCTGTACCTCAATGAAATCGCGCTTGGGCGGCAGTCGTTCGGGGTCGAAGCTGCCGCACAGGCCTATTTTGCAAAAAGCGTAGATGAGTTGCTGCTGCATGAAATGGCATTTTTGGCCATATTGCCTAAAGCGCCAGAGCGTTATGGCCGCGCCAAAAACGCTGAACTTGCGATTGCCCGACGCAATTGGGTGCTTGGCGAAATGCGCGCGAATGATTGGATTACCGACGCGCAGCTTGCTGCTGCTCGTGCCCAGCCGCTTGGCCTAGTCGCCCAGCGCGGGACGGGTTATAAAAATATCGGCGGGTATTTCGCGGAGGAAGTGCGCCGCCAACTTATCGAGAAATTCGGCGAAACCGACGAAGCTGGGCCCTATAGCGTGTATTCGGGCGGACTTTGGGTCCGGTCCTCAATGCATCCCGAACATCAGATTGCAGCGACCAAGGCGTTGCGCGACGGTCTGCTGCGCTACAATGCAGGCAAGGCCTGGAAAGCAAATTTGGGCACAATTGACGTGACCGACGACAAATGGCCATCGCGCTTTGCATCGACAAACATCGGCATCGACTACGCCAACTGGCGGGCCGGGGTTGCGCTTGGTAAAGGCCGTGTAGGTTTTGCCGATGGCTCCACAGCCACGCTTAATGGCGGCCCCGCCGCCATGAAGGCTGGTGACGTGATCGCCGTCGCGCCCAACGGCACTAACAGCTACGTTGTCCGCAGCGTTCCCGAAGTCGGCGGCGGCATGGTCGTCCAAAACCCGCTCAATGGCCGCGTGCTTGCGGTTCAGGGCGGCTTTGACAATCGCATCTCCAGCTTCAACCGTGCAACGCAGGCGCAGCGTCAGCCGGGTTCGACAATCAAGCCATTCGTATACGCTACCGCGCTCGACAATGGCATGACGCCAACTTCTATCATCGTCGATGGACCTTATTGCGTCTGGCAAGGTGCGAACTTGGGCCAGAAATGCTTCCGCAATTTCAGCGGCAGTGGGGCAGGGCCGCAGACGATGCGCTGGGGCTTGGAACAATCGCGCAACCTGATGACGGTTCGTGCGGCGGCAGAATCAGGCATGGACAATGTAACCGATACATTCCGCGCCATGTCGATTGGCGATTATCCCGATTATCTGTCTTACGCACTGGGTGCAGGCGACACGACCGTTCTGAAAATGGTCAATGCCTATTCGATGCTGGTCAACCATGGCCGCGAACTTAAGCCGACTTTGATTGATTTTGCCCAGAACCGCAAAGGCAAGGTCATCTGGCCAGCCAAGTGGAAGCCGTGCACCGGCTGCCGCGCGCCTGATTGGAATGGCAAGCCGATGCCGCGCTTTGCGCCAGCGGGTAAGCAAGTCATGGACCCGATCACGGCCTATCAAGTCGTCCACATGTTGGAAGGCGTGATTGAACGTGGGACCGCGGTCACCTTGCGCGAACTCGACCGGCCATTGTTCGGTAAAACCGGAACCACCACTGGCCCAACCAATGTCTGGTTTATCGGCGGATCGCCGCATCTGGTCGCGGGTCTGTATCTGGGCTTTGACCAGCCACGCAATATGGGCGGCTATGCACAGGGAAGTTCGCTTGCCGCGCCTGTATTCAAGCAATTCGCGCGCACGGCAATGGCGGGCATGCCCAAAACGCCGTTCATTGCGCCTGCGGGAACGCGCCTTGTCCGTGTCGACCGCAAGAGTGGAAAACGCGTCTATGGTGCGTGGCCGGGCGATGATCCCAAAAGCGCAGTCATATGGGAAGCGTTTAAGGCCGAGACTGAACCGAAGCGCTCTATCCGTCAGGAAGAACTGGCTGCGCGCGGCGATAAACCAAAGAAAAAGGTTGAAACTCGGTCGGACGGTTCCGCAAGTGCAGCCAGTGCGCCAAGCGCGAGTGTCGGCACAAAGCGCGACCAAGAATTTATCCAGCAAGAGGGCGGGATATATTAAACCCTGGGCATCGCTGCCTTTGACTTGAGCGCCCAATCGGTTAAAGGCCGCGACTGACCTTTTCATTCCCTTGGAGTTTCCTATGCGCGCCGACGCAGAAGGCTATGTTGCCCGCATTGATGCCGCCCTCAACCTCGTCAAGATGTCGCTTGATTGGGACCGCGCCTTGCGCCGCCTAGACGAATTGAACGCCAAGGTTGAGGACCCTACTTTGTGGGATAACCCCAAGGCCGCAGAGGAGGTCATGCGCGAACGCCGCCGGCTTGATGCGGCTATTGGCACGGTGCGTGAAATCGACGCCGATAAAGCAGGAACAGTCGAACTGATCGAGCTTGCCGAGATGGAAGGCGACGCCGAACTTGGCGACGAAGGCGCTTCGGCGTTGAAGGCGCTTGCCGACCGTGCCGACCGAGACAAGGTTTCGGCGCTGCTTTCGGGTGAAGCCGACAGCAACGACACCTTCATCGAAATTCATGCGGGCGCTGGCGGCACCGAAAGCCAGGATTGGGCCGAAATGCTTCAGCGCATGTATTATCGCTGGGCCGAACAACGCGGCTATAAGGTCGAAATGGTAGATTATCAGGCAGGTGACCAGGCAGGCATTAAATCCGCCACGTTGCTGGTGAAGGGCGAAAATGCTTATGGCTATGCCAAGACCGAAAGCGGCGTCCACCGCTTGGTCCGTATTTCGCCCTATGACAGCGCCGCAAAACGGCATACGAGCTTTTCAAGTGTCTGGGTCTACCCCGTCATTGATGACAATATCGACATTGAAATTAACGAAGGCGATTTGAAGATCGACACCTATCGTGCGTCAGGCGCTGGCGGGCAGCACGTTAACACGACTGACTCGGCGGTTCGTATCACGCACAAACCGTCCGGGATCGTTGTCGCTAGCCAAAACGATCGCAGCCAGCACAAGAACCGCGCCACCGCGATGGGCATGTTGAAAGCGCGACTGTACGAGGCCGAACTGCGTAAACGCGAAGAAGTCGCGAGCGGCGAATATGCAGCCAAGACCGAAATCGGTTGGGGCCACCAGATCCGGTCATACGTGCTTCAGCCATATCAGATGGTCAAAGACCTGCGCACCGGCGTTACGTCCCCAAC
>JAZKGS010000037.1:0-29781 GCA_040385805.1 Pseudomonadota bacterium
TGGCTGGGGCGGCAGGGATCGAACCTGCGAATGGCGGCATCAAAAGCCGCTGCCTTACCGCTTGGCGACGCCCCAGCAGGCCAGTAATCTGGCCGGTGCGGGCGGCTTATATCGCGGGAATCATATTGCGCAACAGCTTAATCGACCCGCTGCACCCAACCATGGGTATCTGCGACAATTCCGCGTTGAATATCCACAAGTTTTGACCGGATTTGCTGAGTCATCTGACCCGCCCCCCCTGCGCCGATAGTGAAACTGCCCGTTGCAGACTGCACTTTTCCGACTGCCGTGACGACGGCTGCGGTGCCGCAAGCGAATGCCTCGACCAATCGTCCCGATTCCGCATCCGCGCGCCATTGGTCAATTGCGTAGCGCTCCTCACGCACATTCAACCCTTGTTCGCGTGCCAAGGTCAGGACAGAATCGCGCGTAATTCCTTCCAAAATCGTCCCATCTGCAGGCGGGGTGATGATCGATCCGTCATCTAAGAGGAAAAACAGGTTCATGCCCCCCAATTCCTCGACCCAGCGATGTTCGGCAGCATCAAGAAATACGACCTGATCGCAACCTTGTTTGATGGCTTCGGATTGTGCGACAAGGCTTGCCGCATAATTGCCACCACATTTCGCCGCCCCTGTGCCGCCAGGTGCAGCGCGCGTGTAATGTTCCGACACCCAGATCGAAATCGCAGGCGCGCCGCTCTTGAAATAATTGCCTGCGGCCGATGCAATGACCATGAACAGATATTCGGCCGATGGCTTGACGCCCAAAAATACCTCGCTCGCGATCATGAAGGGGCGCAAATAAATAGAGCCGCCATCGACGGGCGGAAACCAGTGCTTGTCGACCTCAACCAATTGCTTGCAGGCTTGCAGGAACATGTCTTCAGGCAATTCGGGCATAGCCAGTCGCTTGGCCGAACGTTGAAAGCGGCGGGCATTTTGTTCGGGACGAAACAGCGCCATTCCGCCATCGGCCAGGCGATAAGCCTTGAGCCCTTCGAATATTTCCTGCGCGTAATGCAGGACCGCAGTTGCTGGATCGAGCGTCAACGGCCCGCGCGGGCCTACCTTTGCATCATACCAGCCTTGGGCATCCGAATAGCGGATGGTGACCATATGGTCAGTGAACACGCGACCAAAACCGGGGTCGACCAGCCGCGCTGCGCGTTCGGCGGGATCAACTGGATTCGGGTTTGCCTCAAAAGGAAATGCGCCTGCGGTCATCTATGCTCTCGTTTTTTAGGGTCTTGCACTGTCCTATGGGCTAGGCCAAGATACGTCAATATGGCTGTCCCATCTTCTGTTTCTGTAACGCCGACCGCTTCGCCGTTGTTTTTGCGCGAAAATGAAGTGCGTCGCGGGGTGGAGCTTTTGTACTTCGGCTATACCCGGTTGACTCGCGCCATTGACGATGGACTCACCGAACATGGTCTTGGCCGCGCGCATCACCGGGCGCTTTACTTTATCGCACGCCAGCCTGATTTGCCGATTAGCGCTTTACTGAAAATCCTGGCCATCACGAAACAGTCGCTTGGCCGCGTGTTGACTGATTTGGGCGATAAAGGCCTTGTCGAAACCCGGAGCGGCAGCGTCGACCGGCGTCAGAAACTGTTGCGCCTCACGCCCGAGGGCATTCAGTTCGAAGCACAATTGTTTGAGGCGTTGCGCAACAACCTCGCGTCTGCCTATGCGGCGGCGGGGCAGGAATCAGTCACTGGCTTCTGGCGGGTGCTCGAAGGCTTGATACCCGTTGAGGACAAGGCCATGGTCGTTGCCTTGCAAAAGGATATTTGATGCGCGACACTTTGACCCGGCTTGAAGCGACCATCGCCCAGCGCGCAGATGCAGCACCCGACAGCAGCTACGTTGCATCCTTGTTCGCCAAAGGGCGCGGCAAAATTGCGCAAAAGGTTGGCGAGGAAGCGACCGAGACGATTATCGCTGCGCTTTCGGGCGATCCAGCCGATGTGACGGCTGAATCGGCTGATCTGATTTTCCACCTGATGATATTGCTGCGCGATGTCGGCGTATCGCTGGACGATGTGCTCGCAGAGCTTGATCGCCGGGAAGGCGTGTCCGGCCTTGTTGAAAAGGCGGCGCGGAGTAACAGTGGAGAGTGAAGCATGCCGATTGACCCTACATTGGAATATGATGACCAGAATATCTTCGCCAAAATCCTGCGCGGCGAGATACCTTGTAAACAAGTCTTTGAAGATGAATGGGCCTTGGCCTTTCACGACATCAACCCGCAGGCACCCGTCCATGTCCTTGTTATTCCGAAGGGCGCATATGTCAGCTGGGACGATTTTAGCGCCAGAGCCAGCGACGCCGAGATAGCCGGATTTGTCCGCGCCGTAGGCTGTGTTTCTCGCGAATTGGGGCTGGTTGAACCCGGATATCGATTGTTGGCCAACATCGGAATCGATTCGCATCAGGAGGTTCCGCACCTGCATATCCATATTTTTGGTGGAAAACCGCTCGGCCCCATGCTTATGCGGTGAAATTATGTTGCGCGGTGACATTTTGAGGCTAGGTTCCGCGCGATAAGAAATCCATCGGGGAGATTATGATGGCCGTTGAGCAGCAATCCGTGATGCAGCGCATGTTTGCGCGCAAAACGATCGCACAAGTACAAAGAGAGTCAGCGAACAGCGAACTGAAGCGTTCGTTGGGTAAATGGAACCTTCTGCTATTGGGCGTTGGGTGCATCATCGGTGCGGGTATTTTCGTCCGGACGGGTAGTGCCGCCGCGTTACATGCTGGCCCAGCGGTTATGCTATCGTTCGTTGTGGCCGGTATCGTCTGCGCCTTTGCTGGCCTTTGCTACGCCGAACTTTCCTCGACACTGCCGGTGTCGGGTTCCGCTTACACCTATAGCTACACGACGTTGGGCGAATTTGTTGCCTGGATCATGGGCGCGTTGTTGCTACTTGAATATGGGTTAGCGGCATCCGTGGTCGCAGTGGGTTGGAGCGGCTATGTCGTCAGCCTGCTGGCAGATTTCGGCCTTGTCATACCTGCCCAATTCACGGGTCCAACGGGCCAGACCATCATGCGTGACGGTGCGCCGCTGATCGTTGACGGCGCGGCCGTTACCGCGATCTTCAACCTGCCAGCATTTGCAATCTGCATGTCGCTTGCGTTGTTGTTGATGGTTGGTGTGTCTGAATCGGCTAAGGTGAATAACGTCATTGTGGCCATTAAGGTCAGCGTGCTTGCCGCCTTCATTCTTGTCGGCGGATATATCGTGCTTACCAACTTGCCAGAATTGATGGCAACCAACTGGACGCCATTCATTCCCGAAAACACCGGAGATGGTGAATTCGGCGTCGATGGCATCATGCGGGCAGCATCGATCGTCTTCTTTGCCTATATCGGATTCGAGGCCGTCTCAACGGCTGGTCAGGAAGCGAAAGACCCCAAGCGCGATATGCCGTTTGGCATCATCGGTTCGTTTGTTGTCTGCACCGTCATTTATATGTTGGTTGCAGCGATCATGACTTTGCTTGTGCCTTATGGGACACTGAACGTACCTGATCCAGTTGCGGTTGTTGTCGACAGCTTTGGCGCACAATGGTCGTGGCTTGCAAAGACCATTAAGGTTGGCGCTATTATCGGCCTAACCTCGGTTGTGCTGGTGCTGATGTACGCACAGACACGTATTTTCTACACTATGGCCCGCGACGGCCTGTTGCCGAAGATATTCTCCAAGGTGCATCCGCGTTTCCATACACCTTACATCAACACGCTTTTGGTCGGCACAATCACAGCAGTGGCTGCCGGCTTCTTTGACATCAACGTGTTAGGCGACATGACCTCGGTCGGGACCTTGGCGGCGTTTGCCATTGTTTGCCTGTCGGTGATTTACCTGCGTCGTGCAGCGCCTGACTTGCCACGTGGCTTCTCGGTACCATTGTACCCAGTCGTTCCAATCCTTGGTATCTTGTCATGCCTGTATTTGATCACGACAGTGCCTTACAATGTGTTGATGTTCTTCATCTACTTCTTGGTTGCGGCGATCGTGTTGTATTTCATCTACGGCATGCGCAATTCGAACCTGCAGCATGACCAGAGCATGGACGACGCACCGGATATGGGCGAATTCCCGGGTCCAGTTGTGGACTAAGGCAACGGCCAAAACGACAAAAGATCAGGGGCGCTTCGGTGCCCCTTTTCTTTGCCCTAATTGCGCGGGTTTGTGGGTAGAGGCTGCGTGGTGCCGGGGCGCGTAAACAGCTTCCCCTTTTCGCACCACAAAACAAGGCCAAGCGCGACGATACCGCAGCCAAGGAATCCAAGCGCAACGGGATATACGGTGCCGTCAAACTGCTGCCCAATGAGCGCGCCGAGCGATGCGGCAAGCACTGTACGAACGAAGGTCTGGAACGATGAAGCGGCGCCAGCCACGTGGCCGAACGGCGTCATTGCAATCGATGAGAAGTTGGAACCGATAAAGCCAATCATCGCCATGTTTCCCGTCAGCAATATGAGGAAGATGGGCAAGGACGTCGGTGCAAGCCGGGCCGCGACCAATTGCAAAGCGCCAAGCAGAATGAAGGTGAACAACGCAGTATGCGACACACGCCGCGCGCCAAAGCGTTCCACAATGCGCGAATTGGTGAAGTTGGACACGGCGATACCAATGGCGATGATGGCAAAGCCAATGGTGAAGAAGTCCGCTGCGTTAAACACCTTGTCGAACATCTGCTGCGAGCTGTTGAGATAGCCGAACAAAGCGCCCTGCGTCACGCCAGCGCCGATCATATAGCCAGCGGCATTGCGGTTTAGGACAACGACCTTCCAAGCTTTGGCCAGCGCCTTTGGCTGAATGGGAATGACATTTTCAGGCGCCAAGGTTTCGGGCAGGCGCAAATAGACCCAAATCGCGGCGGCAACCGCCATGACGGCCATCAGGTCGAAAATCACGCGCCAGCCTGCAAACAGCAACACCAATTGACCAATCGTTGGCGCGATAATCGGCACGATCATGAAGATTAAAAAGATCGTCGACATCCGCCGCGCCATCGCGTCGCCTTCAAACTGGTCGCGGATGACCGACACCACCAGCACACCCATGGCCGCCGCCAACAACCCGTGGACAAAGCGCATGATCAGCATGATCTCAAAATCAGGCGCGAAGGAGCAGGCAAGAGACGATACTGCTGCGCCGATGGTTGCAATCAACAATATCGGCTTTCGGCCATAGCGGTCGGACAAGGGGCCGTAAATTAACGCGCCGATGCCAGTGCCGGCCAAAAAGGTAGAGATTATATATTGAATCTGGTTAGGTTCGGCGATGTTCAAACCGCGCACCATAGCGGGAAATGCTGGTAACATTGCGTCGATCGCGAGCGCATTCAGCGCCATAAGCGACGACATCATGACGGTCAGTTCGCGCGGACCGATGGATTTTTTGGCTGGATTCTGGGAAGGCATATCATGGCTATGCGGGAGCGGCCGCCATTTTGCCACCCACTAATGCGTTAAATCAGCCCCGAACTGCGCATGCTGCTGAAACCGTTTTTACCGATGATGATATGGTCATGCACGGCTATACCGAACTTTTTCCCCGCATCGGCAATGTCTCTGGTCATGGCTATATCTTGCCTGCTTGGTGCGCTGTCGCCGCTTGGGTGGTTGTGGACGAGGATGATTGCAGCCGCGCCAAGATCCATCGCCCGCCGGATAACCTCGCGTGTATAAATGGCTGCCTGGTCGACGGAGCCTTCGCTCGCGACTTCATCACGGATCAGCATATTTTTGCTGTTGAGATACAATGTGCGCACACGCTCAATGGTGAGATGCGCCATATCCGCGCGCAGATAATCCAATAGCGACTGCCACGAGGACAGGATCGGCAGGTCACGCACTGGCTCGCTTAACAGGCGAAGCGCCGCGACCTGTACGATTTTCAGCGCAGCAACACTGGTTTCGCCCATCCATTTTTCCTGCATGATGCTGTCGGCGTCGGCGGTCAACACGGCTGCCAAACTGCCATAACGGTGGATCAAATCCTTCGCTATTTGCTTGGTGTCGCGGCGTGGAATGGCAAGCGCGAGCAGATATTCGATCAATTCATGATCGTGCAGGCTTTCGCCATTTTTCTCCAGCAACCGTTTGCGTAAACGCGCGCGGTGGCCATTGCCGTGATGTTTCGCCTTGTCCGCTTCTTCTGCCATCACGTCTATCCTTTTGTGATATAATTCTTTTCTGTGATTTTTGGGCACGAAGCAAGTCACTTGGCGTGAATGGCGTTGCAACCTGTCGGCCTTTCCCGCATTTGGGGTCCATGCAGGACACTGCCACCGAAACACCGACCGATGATGTCGATGTGCAACCATATAGCGGGGTGCGGTGGAAGCGGCGCATCTTCGGCGCGGTTGGCGTTTTGCTCGCTGTCCTGCTGTTGTTTACATGGACGCAGCGCAACAGCATCGCTGACCGGTTTGTACAAAACACGTTTGCCGAACGCGGCATCAAGGCCAGTTACAAGATCGACACCGTCGGGTTTCGAACGCAGCGCATCCGCAATCTGGTCATTGGCGATCCAGCCCGCCCGGACCTGACCGCGAGGTTCGTCGAAATCGATGTTGCGCTGAACTTCTCCGGCGCGACCCTGCGCGATGTGCGGGCCGATGGCGTCATGCTGCGCGGGCGTTATGTCGATGGCAAACTGTCCTTTGGCGAACTTGATAAATTCCGCGACCCTAAATCCACTGAGCCATTTGAGTGGCCTGACATCGCCGTGAACATCAAAAATGCGCGCGCGCGGGTTGATACGCCGTGGGGCGTGATTGGCGCCGGCCTCAACGGCAGTGGCCTGTTGCGGAACCGTTTTGCGGGCAATCTTTCTTTGCGGTCCCCCGGCATCGCCGCAGCGGGTTGCACCGCGGCGGACATGAAATTTGATGGCAAGCTGATGCTGGAATGGCGTGAACCGCGCTTGGTCGGGCCGATCACATCCACCAACGCACAGTGCAGCGAAGCGGGCATGTTGCTCGTCGCGCCACGATTGGACGCAAATCTCAAGCTTTCCGAACGCTTCGATGCTTGGGACGGCACATTCGCATATTCGGCGGACGCGTTTAATATTCCGCAGGCACAGTTACGGGGCATCGCTGGCAAGCTATCGGTCGATGGCAAGTTGGCGCGTACCAATTTCGACTTTGCAATGGATAAAGGATCACTCCGTTCCGCCCCGTTGTCGGTGCGCCGTGTGGTTTTGAATGCGAAAGGCACTGCCGGTCTTGCCAATGGCCGTTTGGCTCTGACGACGCGCGGCGGGATGTCCATCAATGGCGGCGCATTTGATCGCGGGACCATCACTGGCCTGCGCGATCTTGCCGCGCAAACAAAGGACACACCCGTTGGTCCAATCGTCGCCCGCATGGCGCCAGTGCTGGAGCGCGCTGGCGACCAGTTCTCTGCGAGCCTCGACTTTGATGCATATCAGGATTTTCAGGGTCGTATGGGGACCAGTATCGCGGACCTTGCCATTACAAGCGCCTCGGGCGTGCGTATGCGGCAGAGCGGGGAATTCGGCGTATCAGGAACGTCGACGGGCTGGCAATTGAACGCGCCTGCGCGGCTCACGCTTTCGGGACCAAATGTCCCTGCAACTTCGCTGACGCTAGCGCAATCGGGGCAGAATTGGTCGGGCAACCTCGTCATTGCGCCTTATGCTTCGGGCGGGGCGAGCCTTGCGGTTTCCAACCTTGCGTTCAACGGTGTCCCGAATGGCGCTTGGCGCTTTGCCGGACAGGCGCGGATGTCCGGGCCGTTGCCCGGCGGGTTTGTTACTGGACTGAATGTGCCAATTTCCGGACGCTACGCCGCAGGTGCGTTCACTTTATATGATGGCTGCCAGAATGTCCGCTTTGACGCTCTGCGGGTGTCCAGCCTTGCCTTGCGCGGCCAGTCGCTGCGTTTATGCCCCGACGCTGGCCGTTCAATGCTGACACTGCGCGACGGCAATGTGCGCTTTGCCACCAATGTCGCGGGTTTCGACACGCTTGGCACGCTTGGCAGCACGCCCGTCGCGGCGCGCAGCAGCAACGTCCGCTTCAGCCTGACCGAGGGCTTCGCCGCCAAGGACGTGATCGTCGAAATGGGCCAACCAGACTCGCGCACGATATTCAATATAGCCAGTTTTGACGGCAGTTTCGGCCAAGGCGGCGCGTCTGGTACTTTGACGAGCGGCGCAGGGCAGATTGGCAATGTGCCGCTGTTAATTGACCAGGCATCAGGCGAATGGCGCTATCTTGCCGCGACATTGACCCTAAACGCGCGGCTCAATGTGCTCGATGCCGAGCAGGTCGACCGGTTCAAACCAATGCTGGTGCCCGACATGCTGCTCACGCTCGAAAACAATATCATCACCGCAATCGGCACCCTTGTTGAGCCCACCACTGGCACCCGCGTGTCCGATGTCGATATCCGACATGACCTGTCCAACACAACCGGGCGCGCTTTGCTTGCGGTCGATGGCCTTCGTTTCAACGACCGCTTTCAACCCGACTTGCTCACGCCGCTGGTTTTGGGCGTGGCCGCCAATGTCGAAGGCAGCGTATCAGGCGATGGCCGAATCGAATGGGACAGGGCAGGGGTGCGCAGCACTGGGCGTGTAGCAACCAGCAACATGAACCTTGCCGCTGCCTTTGGTCCAGTCGAAGGTCTCACCACCGAGATCGTGTTTACCGACCTTCTTGGCCTTGAAACCGCATCGGGCCAGATTGCGACGCTTGCGTCGGTCAACCCCGGTATTCCGGCGCTTGGCGGAACCGTCAGCTATCGATTGCTGCCCAACCGCCAAGTAGCGATTGAATCAGGGCGCTGGCCGTTCGCGGGGGGTGAGTTGATACTTGAACCAACCGTGTTGGATTTCGGGGTCGAGTCCGAACGCCGCCTGACCTTCCGGGTCATTGGCGTGGACGCCGAAAAATTGCTCGCTGGCTATGATTTCCAGAATCTGCGCGTCACGGGCGTGTTTGACGGCGTTTTGCCGATGGTGTTCAATCAGGATGGCGGCAGGATCGTCGGCGGTGCGTTAGTTTCGCGCCCGGGCGGCGGCGAGGTCAGCTATCTGGGCGAACTCGCGTATGAAGACATGGGGGTATTCGCCAATTATGCCTTCAATGCGCTGCGCTCCATCCGCTATTCGACGCTGACTATCGGCGTCGGCGGTGACTTGGATGGCGAAATCGTCACGGACATCAGCTTCACGGGATTGCAGCAGGGCACGCTGGCCAAGCGCAACTTCATCACCCGGCAATTGGCGCGGATCCCGATTAAGTTCAACGTTAGCGTGACGGCGGAATTCCTCAAGCTCATCGGCTCGATCCGTGGGCTATATGACGCGAACTATGCGGCGGACCGGGATCTGCAATATTTGCTTGAGGAGCAGAAAAAGCAGGATGCGCAAGGCACTACTCCGCAACCACTTGAAACCAACAAAGAACCATCGAATGAATGAACCATTCAGCAAAGGGAAAGCGAACATGGCGCAATACCGTCATCAATTGACGAACCGCACGGATAATGCGATTCGCCGCAACATGGGGAAAGTGATACTCTTGTTCACGCCGTTGATGGCGTCGGTTCTAACGGGATGCGTGCAAGTCACGGCGCCCGATAAGCCAATCGTTATCAACCTCAACATCGCGATCCGGCAGGAAATTTTATACAAGCTGGCTGCGGCGTCCGAAAAAGTGATTGAAGAGAATCCGGAGATTTTTTGATGAAGAATTCGGTTGAAATGATGATCACTGCATTGCTGCTCGGCGCAACCGCCACAAGCGCAGTTGCGTTCCAGTCGGGCCGTGACCCCGCCTATCAAAGCGCGCGCGCCAATGGCCTGGTAGGGGAAAAATCTGATGGTTATTTGGGTTTTGCGACATCGCCCACACCTGCCATCCGTGCTTTGGTTGAAGATATCAACATCAAGCGTAAAGCTGCTTATTCGAAAGAAGCGCTCGCCAATGGTGCAACGGTTGAGGAAATGGCGCTGCGCAGCGGTTGCCGCTTGATTGGTGAACGCACGGTTGCTGGTGAAAAATACCAGACGCCGTCGGGCCAATGGAAGACCCGCGATGCTGGCGCGCCGGAATTGGACCCGCGCTGCCCGCAATAAGTCTCTAACCCCAATGTGGACGGGCCGTGGCAGAGATGCCGCGGCCTTTTCTTTTGCATTGCAACATTCTTGCGGGCGCGCTGTTGACTTGGCGCTAGGCCTCTCCTAAAGCGCCCGTGCCTAGGCGGGGTTTACCCGATTTCGAGGTGGTTTCCCTTATTCAGAAAGGCTGGAATCACATGAATTCAAACAACCCCGGGCAGGACAATGACGGCACAAGCGACGCACGGCTCGATTCGTTAGATTTGCAGCTGAAGGCGGCGCGGAAAGCCGAAGCGGTTCGCGCTGGTAAAGATCAGGTTCCGGCCAAAGGAATGCGGCAGGGGAACAGGGTTTTAACCGAGCTTATTGCTGGTCCCGCTGGCGGTGCTTTGGTTGGTTGGTTGTTGGACCGCTGGCTGGGTGTCGCACCTGCGCTCCTGTTGACCTGCATGTTCTTGGGCATCGCAGTCGCCTTCAGGAATATAATAAAGATTTCAGCAGAGCGTCCGGACTAATCCGGGCGCTTGACGCGTATTTAACAGGGTAGTGAACGTGGCAGGCGAAAGCGGCAAAATCGATCCGATGTACCAGTTCAAGATTGAGCCGCTCGCGCAGCTTAACCTTGCAGGTTACGACGTCTCCTTCACCAACTCTTCGTTGTTCATGGTGCTTGTCCTCGGCGCTTTATGGGTGTTCATGGCGGGCGGAATGAAGCGCGAAATGGTCCCCGGTCGCTGGCAAATGGCGGTTGAAGGCGCGACTGGCTTCATCAACAACATGCTGACCGCAAATGTCGGTCCCGAAGGCAAAAAATACGTGCCTTTGGTATTCTCGTTGTTCATGTTCATCCTGATGGCGAACCTCATGGGCATGATGCCGTTTGGTATCGTACCTGGCGTGCATCCCTTCACGATTACAAGCCACCTGACGGTAACCGCGGTGCTGGCATTGTTCAGCTTCGGCACCGTGTTGGTCGTTGGCTTCTGGAAGCATGGCCTGCATTTCTTCAGCCTGTTTGTCCCGCATGGCACGCCATGGTGGTTGCTCTGGTTGATCCCGGTCATTGAATTGTTCTCTTTCATGATCCGTCCATTCAGCCTCGCATTGCGTTTGTTCGTCGCGATGACCGCTGGCCACATCATGATGAAGGTGCTTGCCGGATTTGTGATTAACGGCCTGAACGCAGAAGCCGCTTGGGTTCCGCTGATTGTCAGCTTCCCTGCTTTTGTTTTGATGATTGGCATTACGCTGCTTGAACTGCTCGTCTCTGCAATTCAGGCATATGTTTTCGCGCTTTTGACGTCGCTGTACATCAACGACGCCGTCAATTTGCACTAAGATTTCAACCACTAAGTTTTATTTTTTAACAGGAGTTATTATCATGGACGCAGAAGCAGCCCAAATGATCGGTGCCGGTCTGGCAGCAATTGGTGCCGGTATCGCCGCTGGCGGTGTTGGTAACGTTTTTAGCTCGTTCCTTCAGGGCGCATTGCGTAACCCTGCAGCAGCCGACAGCCAGCAGGGCCGTCTGTTCATCGGCTTCGCCGCCGTCGAACTTCTTGGTCTGCTCGCGTTCGTTATCGCGATGATCCTGATCTTCGTTGCCTAACTGACGGTTCGCCCCGGCACCACGCCGGGGCATTCTTTCACAAGGACGAACGCATAATATGCCCCAGATTAGTCAGATCCTAGATACCTATGCATCGCAGTTCTTTTGGCTGTTGATTGTCTTTGGCTTGGTCTATTTTACGATCGGCCGGGGCATGTTGCCAAAAGTGGAAGCAACGATGGACGCCCGTGATCGTAAGATTGCGGACGACCTTGCGGCTGCCGAACGTGCACGGGCCGAGGCCGACAATCTGGGCGACAGCGGTGCCGCCGGCTTAACGGCGGCACGGACCGAGGCGCAAGCCAAGTCCACCGCTGCTAAAGCCAAGGCCGCCAAAGACGCCGATGCGCGTTTGGCAAAGGCCGACGCGGAAATCAGCGCAAAAATTGCCGCTGCCGAGGCTGAATTGGCCAAGGCGACCGCTAACGCATTGGCGGGCATTGAAACCGTTGCTGCCGAAGCTGCTGCCGACATCGTTGCCAAGGTTTCGGGCGCCAAGGTCACACCAACCCAAGCCGCAACAGCAGTGAAGGCGGTAATGTCCCATGGCTAATCCAACTGTAGCAACCGAAGCAACCGCGACTGCAACCGCTTCTGCAACTGACGTCGGCGTCACATCAACGTCTGTCGCCGAAACACAGGCGACGACTGAAGTCGCTGGCGCCGAAGAAGAGCATGTCTCGCCATCGGCCCTTGGCTTTGACGCCACGATGCTGGTCGCTTTGGCGATGATTGCTGTAATTGTGCTGGCCCTTTGGAAGAAGGTCCCTGCGATGATCGCGGGCGCGCTGGACAACCAGATTGCGGGCATTCGTCAGCAATTGGACCAGGCAACCGCCCTCCGTGCCGAAGCTGAAGCGATTAAGACCGAATATGAAGCCAAAGCAAAGCAAGCGGCGATTGATGCCGAGGCGATGAAGGCTGCGGCGGAGGAAGAAGCGAAGCTCATCGTATCGCGCGCCAAGTCCGATGCCACCGCATTGATCGGCCGTCGTGCGCAGGCCGCCGAAGATAAAATCGCTGCCGCCGAACGCGCCGCGATTGCCGACGTCCGCAAGAAAGCGGCTTCCGCTGCTGCAGCGGCAGCGGCGCAACTGATTGCGGTGCACCATGATGCGAAAGCGGACGCGGCATTGATCGATCAATCGATTGCATCGTTGAACTAGGTTCAAGCAGTACGACTCGTCGGTCCCGCCTTGGTGGGGAACGAACTGACCGGAGGTCGGTCGAAGTTTGCAACAACGATCTAAACTAACAGGTCGTCATTCCCGCGCAGGCGGGGGCTATAGCGATACTGCCGAAACGAGCAAACAATGACCACAATAAGAACAATCAACAACCCCTAGGTGTTGGCCAATCCTTTTCCACGTTAGCCGTTAAGTTGTCGGCTAGACATGCTTTATTTGCCTTTTCACCGAAGCGGGTAAACTCTCGATCTCTCTTGTGCCCGTTGACCGTGCGGCCGTCTTGATTGGTCACGCCAGACTCTGGCAATACACGCGGCATCGCTGTGCGTAGGCCGTGGGCACTGCACTCTAAAGGCAATTCAGCGGCGTCAATGCTGCGGTGAAGCCAGTTTGCAAAATCTAATCATGGGTGTCTCACTGGCTGGCTATGGCATGGCTCCAAATGGGCCGGGAGCGGACCGGCAGCTTACGGATCTATGAGCGGGAAACGCAGACTAACAGAACACGACTCATTTTGAGACATAACAACTGTCACATCCTGTTCTCCCAAAGCAGCCGTTCATGGGGCTGATTTGACCGACAGCTGCGTTGGACTGACTTTAGATGCCTTTCGCCGTAACGTAGGTCCCGACAATGACCACGACGAGCGCAAAAAGCCGCTCGAGTAAACCTTTGCGTGAGCCAAGTTTCCGGCCAAGCTGGATACCTGCTGCCGCACCGGCTGCTCCACCGATGATGAGTATGGTAACAATTGTCCAATCGACATAACCAGACAAAGCATAGGACGCCGCAGTAGTTAGGCCCAGCGCTGCAACCACAACTAAGGATGTGCCAACGGCAATCGAAATCGGCATGGCTGTCGCTGCGATCAGCGCTGGCACTATCAGGAAGCCGCCACCAATTCCAAAAAAGCCAGCAGCAAGGCCGACGCCAAGCCCTGCTGGCACCAGTCTCGGGAGCAGGATGCCCGCGCTCTCCCGAGTCAGGCGTACATCAGGGTCATCCGCGGCGCTGCGTTTCCGGAACATTGACAGGCCGATGCCGATCATCAGCAGGCCGAACAGCATCAGCAAACGCTCGCCGTCTACGGCCTTGCCGATCTCTGCGCCGACAGCCGCGCCAATTACACCGGCAATCGCGAAGACGCTGGCGCAGCGCCACTTGATCCTGCCTGCACGGGCATGTCCCGCAAGTCCGACCAGCGCATTCATCGCCACGGCTACGGCGGCGGTCCCAATTGCTGCATGAGGTGATTGCACGCCGACGACATAGACGAGCAATGGCACCGCGAGAATTGACCCGCCGCCACCCACCAGCCCGAGGACGATGCCGATCAGGCCGCCTGAAACGAGCGCGAGAAGAATTTCGGTGAATGTCATCGCCGGATCAGGCCGTGAAAACCGACCGGTTCCACGGCATTATGCGCAGCAGTCTTGCCATGCCACACCACCCGGTTGCGCCTGCCATCATGAGGCCAGCGCCGACAAATGCCGACACGCCGAAGAACACCGGAGCCACAAGAAAGCCCAGCACAACGCCGATTAAGATCAGGCTACCAGCAGCGATTTGCACCTGCCGCATGATTTCAAGCGGTTGGGCAGCATCGACCCGCGTCGCCAACCCGGCCGCCCTCCAAGCATCAATCCCGCCTTCTATAATGTGGCAAGGAGCGCCATCAGCGGCGTTTATTAGCGCGGCTGTATTTGCGGTGGTCCGCATCCCGGATTTGCAATGAAACACAACCGGCCCGGCAGGCAGTTCGCACAGCCGAGACACCGGCACATTGATCGCACCGGGAATATGCTCGCGAGCGTATTCGTCCGGTTCGCGAATGTCGACCAAAGTCGCCCCGGCGTCGATCAATTTCTGCGCTCTGGCAGGTATTATTGTGGCGATTGTCATAACTTTCAGTCCTTGCAGTAGAGTTGATAGAGACTGGCCATCAGCGCCTCAGTTCGCGGATCGGCGATCCGATACCAGAGCGTCTGGCTTTCGCGGCGGAAGGCCACGAGGCCCTCATCGCGCATTTTTCCAAGATGTTGCGAACACGCCGATTGCGACAGCGTCACCTCGCGAGCGAGATCGCCCGCGGTCATTTCGCCATGTTCGACAAGTTTGCACAGCAGCATCAGGCGACGGCCATTGCCCATTGCCTTGAGCAGACCAGCAACCCCTTCCGCCCGCCTTTCGAAGGTAGCGAGGTCCATCGGGGGCTTAAGCATAATCAATTCTCCGTTAGAGGTTGCTTATTTAGTGATCGCTAATATATAGTCAAGAGCGAAAGGAGTTCAGCATGTCCCAAAAACCTGTGATCGAAGCATTCTTCGACGAACCTACCAACACGATCAGCTATCTTGTTGCCGACCCCGCCTCCGGGGAAGCTGCGGTAATCGATCCGGTGCTGGATTTTGACCTTGCAAGCGGCAGTGCCGATATGCGCTCCGCCGAGCGTATCTTGGCAACCGCAGCCGAGCGCGGTTGGCGGATCGCGATGGTGCTGGAAACACACGCCCATGCCGACCATCTTTCCGCCGCGCCCTACATCAAGGCAAAAACCGGAGCCGCAATCGGCATTGGCGAGCATATTCGCGATGTGCAGAAGATCTTCCGTCCAGTCTTCGCGTTGGACGACTTGAAGACCGACGGGTCCGATTTCGACCGGTTGTTCGCCGATGGTGAGCGTTTTAAAATTGGCACGCTCGACGTTGAAGTGATGCACGTTCCGGGCCATACCCCTGCCGACGTCGCCTATCTGGTCGGCGATGCCGCCTTTGTCGGCGATACGCTTTTCATGCCGGATTACGGCACCGCCCGTGCCGACTTCCCCGGCGGCGATGCGCGTCAGCTCTATCGCTCGATCCGTAGGGTGTTGAGCCTGCCGGAAGAGACACGGCTATTTCTCTGCCACGATTATAAAGCGCCGGGTAGGGACGATTACCGATGGGAAACGAGCGTTAACGAACAACGTCGAGCGAGCGTCCATGTCCATGACGGTATCACCGAGGATGAGTTCGTCGCGATGCGCGAAGCCCGCGATGCAACGCTCGCAGTGCCGAAACTGCTGCTGCCCGCAATTCAAGTCAATGTGCGCGCGGGGCGCTTTCCGGAAGCTGAGGCCAATGGCGTGAGATATTTGAAGATCCCGATCAAAGACGGTTCTGCGGTGTAGAAAGAGGAAGCAGCAGTTCAAGCGCCTCAGATCACAAGTGCCTTCGGGTTAGCCGCAAATCTTTTACGGTCGGTCGACATGCGCAGCGTTATGAATGGTGGCGCCTTAATAGGGGCCGGAGCCAAATACTACGGGCTTCATTTTAATAAGTTTCCGGTCAATTTCGGCCATCTTGGTAGCCAGTATTTTCCATTCTGCACGACGAACCGCGTTCTCGCCATATTCGATGCGAAGCCGGGTTTGGGAATCAAGCAGAATGTCTCTTGCAGATATAATGGCGTTCCATTCTTCTCTTGCGAGCTGTCCTGAATGTTTTGGACTCTTGGCCTCGATTAACGCCTTACGCTCCGCAGCGTCCCGGAGCATGGAAAGGTCTACCGCTTCCCCGACTGTAGCTGGCTCTTTTCCAGTCGCAGCAACTAAAGGCTGGCCACAAAAATTTGCCGATTTGATGTGATGCCGCGCGATAAAGTTCGCAAATGCAATACGCTCGTTCGGAGCCAGCCGGGCACGAATTGTTCCCACTGTTTGCATGTTGCGCAAATCTACATCCGCAAGCGCAATGTCCCTCGCCTCAGGAGCACAGCCGGCAAGCAGACCAACGATGAGAAAAACCGCGCGCACCATGTTTTATCCTCTTCATGGGCAGAGGTAATTAAATGTAGTTAACAAAACATAACAAGAAAGATCATCCGATAATTCAATTTCCGGGTTGCATCGAATGCAACGCGCCCCGCGGCCTTAGCCTCGGATGTGCCGAAATACAGAAGCTAATCGATATATTTAAGACCCGCTTCTGCATTTCCTGAGTAAAAGCATAAGAATTCAGTGACATATACGCTATCGGACATTGCTTAAGCTTGGGGCGGTCACTTCTTCCCTTTCCGGCTTTTCCGAGCCGCGTATTTGGCGTCACGTTCAATTTTCCGCTCATCTTCGGTTTTTGCGATAATAGCAGGCTCTGGTTCCGCGCGCTGCAGATCGCGCTGGCGCTTCTCGTCCTTCTCTAGTTCTCGGGCCGCTCTTTTCTCTTCGCGTTTTTTTTCTTGAATGCGTTGGCGCGCTTCGGCCGCTTGGCTTCGTTCACGCAGGACAGCTTCATCAATGGGAGATTTTTCACGAAGTCCCTGAACTGCAGCCAATTTTGCTTTTTTAGCTGCCGCGGTACGTTCCTGAAATGAAGGCTCTTTGTAAGAAGACATATTCGTGTTTTTCTCCTGTTCGTCTGGTTTGTGGGGTTATGGTGAGCTCTTCGAACCACCAATAGCAAAGATATTGAGCTTGATAAGTGTCCGATGGCGGCCCTGCACAATATTCGGTCACTGGGCCATCCGCCCAGATGGCTATATAACTACAATATATGAATAAATGTTTCTTGCGATCACGACGCTTCGGATGGTGAGCCAACCAAAATTAAACAAACATCTTACCTGAATTCGACCATGGCACTGCTGCGACCATCGCAACAGTGTCAAATTCAGTTTGAACCTGCGTAGAGGTGGAACGCGCTGATTTTTAATCTTCCCCGCCACGCTATCAAAATCAAGCGTAGCTGGCGCAGTGTCAGTCGTTAATTTTGTTTAGCTTTGAATATTGCTGCACGTGTAGTTCGCGACGGCCTGAACGTTGCCGATGGCGCTTGATTTTACCTGACGTTGCTGCCATCAATTCATGATAACGTTCACAATAACTTTGGCGGAGTGGATTTGATGCGGTTGAGTAAATCGGTGGCGCTACTTGCCTTCGCGTCGGCTGGATGTGTTTCGGCGGTGACGCCCCCGCAAACGGCCCCTTCGGCGGCACCTGTCACTCAGGCGACGGCAAACCCGATCAACTGGCCAACAGCGGCCAGCCCTGCGGCTATCACCGACACAAAAACCGAAGATGCGATTACGGCGCTCTTGTCGAAAATGACATTGGCACAAAAGGTAGGCCAGTTGATTCAGGCGGACATCAGCGCGATTAAGCCTGAAGATCTGAAGCAATATCCACTTGGCTCAATTTTGGCGGGTGGGAACTCAGGACCATATGGCGACGAACGTGCTAGCGCCGCGAAATGGGCCCAATTGGTCAATGCATATCGCGATGTATCACGCGCATCAGGCGCTGGTGTGCCGATATTATTTGGTGTTGATGCGGTCCACGGTCATTCGAACCTGCCGCAAGCCACCATTTTTCCCCACAATATCGGGCTTGGCGCGGCACGCGATGTCGACTTGATCGCACGCATTGGCAAAGCCACGGCCGCCGAGATTTCGGGCAGTGGTATTGAATGGACCTTCGCGCCAACGCTTGCCGTGCCGCAGGATTTGCGATGGGGCAGGGCATATGAAGGCTATTCGTCCGATCCTGGATTGATCGCCGATTATGCCCGCGCAATGACCATTGGCTTACAGGGGAATCTGGTTGCGGGTGCACCGCTGGAGGCAGAGCGGGTTGCAGCAACCGCGAAGCATTTCCTGGCCGATGGCGGCACGATGGATGGCCGCGATCAAGGCGATGCGCAGATTAGCGAAGCTGAATTGGTAGCGAAACATGCGCAAGGTTATCCCGCATCCATCAATGCTGGTGCCTTGACCGTCATGGCCAGTTTCTCAAGCTGGAACGGGGTGAAGCATCATGGCAATGCTTCGTTGCTGACTGATGTTTTAAAGAACCGGATGGGGTTTGAAGGGCTGGTTGTCGGTGATTGGAACGGCCATGGCCAAGTTGCCGGTTGTTCCGCCACGGACTGCGCTGCTGCGATTAACGCCGGGCTTGACCTGTTTATGGCGCCCGACAGTTGGAAGGGGCTATATGCATCCACGTTAGCAGCGGCGCGTGACGGACGAATTCCGCAGGCGCGTTTGGACGATGCCGTGCGGCGCATCTTGCGCGTGAAGCATAAGCTTGGTCTCATGGGTCAATCGCCGACTGTGCGTGGCGAGACGTCCCTGGTGGGCAAGCAAGAACATCTGGATCTCGCGCGTGAGGCAGTGTCGAAATCGCTAGTGCTGATCAAAAATGATGATGGTGTCCTGCCGATCCGTAACGGCGCCAATGTGCTAATTTCCGGATCAGGCGCAGATAATATGGCGATGCAGGCGGGTGGCTGGACGATTAGCTGGCAAGGCACCGACACCACGGCAGCAGACTTCACCAATGGCCAGACAATTGGCCGTGCGATATCGGAAGCAGTCAAAGCAGGTGGCGGCGCTGCCAATGTTTCAGCTAATGGTGCATTTGACAAGAAACCCGACGTGGCCATCATTGTCATCGGCGAGAAGCCTTACGCCGAGTTTGAAGGCGATGTCCCGAACCTGGCGTTCCGTCCCCAGCCTGCCGAAGAGGATATGATCGCGCGGCTCAAGGCGCAGGGCATTCCGGTCGTTATCGTCTTTCTATCAGGTCGGCCGATGTTTACCGGTAAGCTGATCAACCAAGCCAATGCTTTCGTTGCGGCATGGTTGCCGGGTACACAGGGCCGCGGTGTGGCCGATGTGTTGGTTGCTGGCGCAAACGGAAAGCCAGTGCGGGATTTCACGGGACGCTTGCCATTTGACTGGCCAGCGGATGCGCGGTCGCCGATTGATGCGCCGTTGTTTCCCTTGGGCTACGGCCTTGATTACACGGCTTCCACGAAGCTTCCTCCCGTGAACGAAGATCCGCGCGTGGACATGTCGTCGCTAACCATTGCCACACATTATTTCGTGCGGGGCAAGGTGCCCGCGCCATGGAATTTACAGATGGATGGCTCCATCAGCGCGCGTGCTGTCGATTTGTCGGCGCAGGAAGATGCGCGCCAATTTACCTGGAACGCCGATGGTGCCTTCGTTGTAAACGGGCCTGCCGTCGACCTAAGCCGGCAGTTGAAGGAAGACTGGGCTTTGCTGATCGATTGGCGAATTGATCAACAAGCGGCCGGGCCAGTGATGCTATCCTTTGGTGGTGCGGCGCTTGATATCCAAAATGTAATGCGCGCATTGCCGGCTGGTAAGGCTGCGCAAACCCGCATTCCACTGCGCTGTTTTGCCGAAGCGGGTGCGAAATTGGACGTGGTCGGCTCACCCATACGTATGCAGGCGGCAAAAGGCCTTGTTGCGACAATCCGCAACGTTCATATCGAAACGACAAAAGAAAGCGCGTCCTGCCCCGGCAAAGCGCGCTAAAAACAAAAGGGAGAGAGAAGATGGCATTGGCACCCGGCGCCGCCGCGCCTGCAGACAATGGCGATAGCCATATCGACGCACCGCAATTGCAGTTGTTCGTTATGGGGCTGTTCTTTATTTTCGGCGGGATCACCAGTCTTAATGATGTCATCATCCCGAAACTAAAAGAGCTGTTCACGCTCAACTACACGCAAGCGATGTTGGTCCAGTTTTGCTTTTTCGCGGCATATGCCGTCATTGGTATTCCGGGTGCCCGGCTGGTCAAGAAAATCGGCTATATGCGCGGTGCAGTCGCCGGTCTTTTGACAATGATGACTGGATGCCTGTTGTTCATTCCTGCGAGCCAGACGGCGACTTATGGCGTTTTCCTGTTTGCGTTGTTCGTGCTGGCAAGTGGCGTGGTGATTGTTCAAGTGGTTTCAAACCCTTTGATTTCAATGCTTGGTAAGCCTGCTACCGCGCACAGCCGACTGACCTTTGCCCAAGCGTTCAACTCGCTTGGCACGACTGTCTTTCCGATTGTGGGTTCAATTCTTATCCTTGGCAGCCTCGCCACCGTGACCGCCGACCAACTGTCCGGCGCCGAGTTGGATGCCTATCGCACCGCCGAAAGCCAAGCCATCGTGAACGGCTATTTGGGTATTGCAGTTGCGTTGGCAATCGTAGCGGCTGTGGTCTGGCTGTTCCGCAACGCGCTAAAGGGAGAAAAGCATGAGGCAAGCGAGGGCTTGGCCGGACTTGACCTGCTTCAACGTCCACGCTTCGGCTTTGGCGCATTGTGTATATTTTTATATGTGGGTGCAGAGGTTGCGATCGGGTCGCTCATCGTCAATTATCTGATGCAAGACCATGTGATGGGCCTGCAAGAACAAGCGGCTGGCAAGCTGATTGGTCTTTATTGGGGCGGGGCGATGGTCGGGCGGTTTATTGGCTCGGCCGTGTTGCGCATATTAAGCCCCGGTAAAGTACTGGCATGTGTATCCATCGCGGCAATTGCATTGCTGATTATCTCGACGCAGACGACAGGCGATGTTTCGGGTTACACGCTGCTCGCGGTTGGCCTGACCAATGCGATCATGTTCCCGACCATATTCACGTTGGCATGCGAGAAATTGGGTTCGCGCGCTGCCGATGGCTCTGGCATCATCAACGTCGCTATTGTGGGCGGCGCGGTTATTCCGTTGCTCACGGGGATCATCGCGGATCTGACCGGAAGCCTCGCGCTTGCATTCATGCTGCCAATGGCTTGCTACGCTGTTATCGCCGGGTTTGGCCTCTACGCGCGTAAACCAGCCTAAACGTCTGCGACGCGGCGCCGCATATTGAGCAACAATATTGTTGCGATTATGGTGAGCGCCGCAAGCAGCAGGAACAGCGCGTTAAATCCATAAGCTGGCACCAAAGCGAGGATCAGCCACGGCATGATCAATGACGGAGTTGTGTTCGTCAGGTTGAAAATGCCAAGGTCGCGGCCACGCGTATGCGGGCGGGGAAGGACGCGCAGAGTCTGGCTTGAATGCAGCGCTAGGAATATACTGCTCGCAAGGCCGAACGCGACATAGCCAATAATCGCGACGGTAAGGTTGGTCGCGAGCGACATGACGATAAGGCCAGCGGCAGCGACTGCCGATCCCCAAATAAGCGGGAGGATGGGGCGATTAAAGCGATCGGACCAGCGGCCAACCCCCAAAGCCAGAAAAACCGCAAATCCCAGAACAAACGCAAAGATCGTTGCGGCATTGTTAGCGCTGAATTCCGGCCTGATGCTGCGGAACCACAACAGCGAAAATGCGAACAAAGATGCTTCTGCAATTTGCACCAGCAAGCGGGCAAGCCACATCTGGACCGTGGCGCGGCGATGGATGGGCGGAATGGCGCCTTCGTTTTCGCCGGTGGCCGCCGTCTGCATCAAATGCGGCATTGGCACCGGCTTGCCAAGCAAAAGCGCTGGCGCAACTGTAAGCACAACGATGAGAGCGACCATAGATTCGCGGTCCGCAAAGGGCATGAACCCTTCCACGGTCACTACGGCCCCTGACACGGCCCCTAAAGCGGGGGCGAGGGCCAATAGGCCACCCAACATACCCTTTTGCGAGTCCGGTATGCTATCGCCCGCCCAGGCCGCGAGAGGGGCAAGCATCATATTAAGCCCAAGCTGCCACAGAATAATCATGGTGACGAGCATTGGCACGGACGACGCCATCGGCATCGCCAGCAGCAAAATCGTCGACAGCATTAAGCCTGACATGATCCACGGCCGCCGTGTGCCTGTCAAATCGCTTGCCCAGCCAAAGACAATATTGGCAATACTCGCGGCGATCGCGCCAGCAAATGCCGTCATCGCAAGCACATTCAGCGCATCATCCCCCGCCAGAGCTGTGGCGCGCAAGGGCAACAAGATTGTGAGGAAGGGGACATAAGCAATTGCGCCACCGGACACCGCCAGCGCGTATAAATACATGAACCGTGCCGACTGCTGTCCAGATGCAGCAATATTGATGTCAGGCCCCACTGCGTGGCGGGGCAGTGCTGCTGCGCACTATCAAGCTGCCTTCGGTAACCACTGGCTGATGCTTCACTACTTCGTCACCGCTGGTGATCAAAAGTTCTACAGCTTTTGAGAATGTCGCGGCGATGGGTTGATCCACGGAAGTCAGTTGCGGCACGGTAAAGCGCACCACGGGCGTGTTGTCGAAACTGATGAGTGACAAGTCATCGGGGACAATAAGACCGCGCTGGTTTGCAGTGTCCAATGCGGCGAGCGTCATTTGATCATTACTGGCGATGATCGCAGTGGGCGGTGTTGCCCGGTCGAGTAAAAGGTTCGCCGCCGTCACACCACTTTCATAACTGAAGTCCCCTCGGCTGCAGAGGCCGTCATGTGCCAGTCCCGCAGCGTCCATAGCTTCGCGCCATCCATCTATACGCCAGTTGGACAGGTCATATTCCTGCGACCCTGCAATAAATCCGATGCGGCGATGGCCTAAGGCAATCAGATGCTCTGTCGCAAGGCGCGCGGAGCCTTCGTCATCCATCGTCATGGCGATGCCAGCGCCAGTTGCGATTGATCCGATGCGGGCGAAGGGTATCTTCTGCGTCGTGAGAAAGGCGGTAATGAGCGGATTATCCGAGTGTGGCGGCGTCAGTATCACGCCATCTGGTTGAAGCGCGGCGATTGTCGCACCCAACTCGCGCTCCACATGGTCGTTATGCGTGTCGACCAATTCGAATATCATGCGGTAGCCATATTCGGCGCATTTCAACATGCCGCCCAGCAACATTTGGTCGACCCAGTCAGTCCCCTGACGTGCCTGCCAATCGGATATGGTGCGTTCCCGGTCGTTGATGGCGAGGATCAGATACGAACGCGAACCGCTCATGCGTTGGGCCGCAATCGACGGCACATAGCCGAGCTTGTCGATGGATGCTTGCACCCGTTCCTTCATGATCGGACGGACATTTGGTTCGTTGTTGATCACGCGGCTGACCGTTTGCAGGGAAACACCTGCATCGGCTGCCACATGTTTGATTGTTACGGCTTGGCGGCGTCTCGCCATAAGTTATTTACCTTCGTTGACGCCCTGCATGCAGGCCAGACCTTTTTCTACGTCCTCGCTGCATTGGTAAATGCGGATCCAATCGATCAAGAACGCTGCCGGAGTTACGTCGGACGCAACGCCTTTATCGTTATTTTTCTCTGACAGACCGCCACCAATGGCAAGATTGGCCATGATGTAGAAGGGCTGGTCAAATGGCGCAACGGGATTTGCTTTCGCGAGCGGCGAGGCCGATTCCCAGTCCGCATCTGTCAACTCCCAATACTTCCGGCCATCAAGGTAAAACCGCATCAGACCTTCTCCCCATTCAAGCGTCCAGATGTGGAATTCATCCGAAGGCAGGGCATTTGAGGGCAGGGCAACGCGAGTATCGCGTACTTTGTTTTTGGGCGCAAAGTCGCCAAAATGGAGCGCGCTGATCATGCGGTTTTCGCCGATGCCACCTTTGCAAGTGTCACAGGTCGCACCAAGGTTCACGCCTTCCAATATGTCAATTTCGCCTGAACGCGGCCATCCGCCGTAAACGTTGTTCGCGGGCATCATCCACACGGCAGGCCATGTGCCTTGTCCTTTAGGCGGCTTCGCGCGAAATTCGATCTTGCCGTATTTCCAACTGGAGATGCCTAATGTGCGGATTTTACCTGAGGTATATTCCTGCGTCTTTTTGGGATTGGGATTATCTGCAATTTCAGGCGGCCGATCAGGGCCCGTGAAGTGCTCTTTGTGCGCCATCAAGTGCAGGCTACCGTCTGCGACGCGGATGTTCTTGGCTCTGTCCGTGTAGCATTGCCGTTCTTGGTTGCCGCCACCCCAGCACGACTCCTCGGGTTTCCATTTTTTTCGGTCGAGTTCGGTCCCGTTGAATTCGTCGGCCCACACCAAGTTCCAGCCTGGTTGCGTCACTGGCACGGAGGCGTCGGTTGTTGAGCAGCCCGAAAGCCCCGCAAGCGTAAAGAGTAAGATCGTTTTTAACTGCATTTGATTTCTCCTCCGCCCCCAATTGAATAACAAACGGGCCCAAGTCTTATGACCAAGGCCCGTTTGTTTTGCGACATCGATTACGATTGCCTAAAACTGGAATCTTGCAAGGAATGTATATCTTCGGTCATTACGGAATGCCGATCGAGCCACTCGGGTGCCGTCGAAGTCGACCACCTGCGACGTCCGGGTAACTTCATCGAGCAGGTTCACACCCTGTATCCCTATTTTGATCTGTTCCGTCACAGAATAGAAGATCGACGCGTCGAGTTGCCCCGTTGACTCCTGCCAGATCGGTGAGAAGGGAAAAATATCATCGCGCGGTGTGACCAAAAAGGCAGAGCGCCAGTTATATGCTGCACGTAATGCGACCGGCCCTTTTTCGTAGAAGACTGTCGCGTTCACCGTATGTTTGGACAATCCTGCGAGTGGCTGAAGTGCAGTAAATGCACCTCCATTTAGGCGGTTGACGGTTGACGTAACCGACGACTGCCCAACACCTGCTAGATTTGGGTTAGAAAAGTCAGTCCCGTCCACATAGGTATATGTCAGTTGCGACCCCAGACCATTCAGCAACCCTGGAAGGAAGTCATAGGTCTGCTGATAAGCAAGTTCGAAGCCTTTAAGCTTGCCTTTCTGGTCGTTGATGGGGCCACTGACCTGCACGTCTGTCGAAACGCCACTTTCGCTTGTATAATTAACAACTTCAAAACCATCATTCACGATCCCTTTAATGTCTTTCATGAACAGGGAGAGCGTAAGTGAGCCGACGGCACTGAAATAATATTCGGTGGAAAGATCATAATTCCATGACGTCACTGGCCGCAAATTGCGGTTGCCTGTTTGCAAGGCAAATAACGGGCCGGTCTCTAGCGTCTGTGCAAGCAACAGGGCATTGGTGTTGTCCCCAATTCCTCCGCCAGCGCGGAACAACTGCAAATCAGGCCGTGAAATGCCTTTCGACACCGCGGCACGGAATAACAAGCCGCCACCCACGTCAAGTTTTGCATTGAAACTGGGTAACCAGTTTTCAAACTTAATTTTCCGATCATCGACAATGATCTCGCCAGTGTGCGCAGCAGCAAACTGCGCCTGGCGGGCGGCCGACAAGCTACAATATCCGCGCGGAATGCCCGGTATGGATGGTCCCGCACAACTAGCTGCAATCTCGGAGACTTGGACGATACCGTCGCCATTTCCAAAACCATTTGTGACCGCATCAAACCGTGCGGCCGACGGCAAACCTACCCGACCACCGCTGGATACAACGGTTTCGACATATCGTAGCCCAAAATTGCCCGAAAGCTTCATGCCGCTGGCAAAGTCGTGGCCAAAATCAACACGAGCGTAACTTGCCTTGGTGACTTCCGAAACCGTGGATACTTCGCCCGGGCAATATACGCCCTCAATGTCGCAAGGGACAGCCTGACCCGTCAGCGGATCGGTGCGCGTACGGCCGTTTACGCCATAGTTGAAACGCTCTGGTGACTGACCAAATGTCTGAATTTCGTCAAATTGCTGATCTGTAATACCACTTAGATATTCACCCAGAAAGTCATCGCCGCCAAAGAACCAGCCTGCGCCATTTTGAATGGGTGTAGGCGCGCTACCGCGCTGAAATCCGTTGGCAAACGGGCTTCGATACTGCGAATAATTCGGAAATTCATCGGTGAAAGCGCCACCGGCAATGGCGAAATCCTGACCAGGAAGGCCAGTAAACCATCGGCCAGGCACAAATCCGCCAGTTGCGGCGCAGCCAGGCCCTTCGCCCCACGGCGCACAGCCTGCACGGCCAGCCCATGGTGCGGAAAGATTGCCCCAAGTGCTGAAATTGGTGTTGCGTGTGGTGCGGTCACGGTCGCCCCAACGCGCACCGAACCGCGCGCGCTTGAAAAATCCATCGTCGCTGATGTCATATTCAGCGTCAAAATTCAGGGTTTTTAGATCGCCTTCGTTTTTCTCGCGGCTATCCAGACCAAACCAGTAATAAGTGTTTCTGCCCGAAGTAAAATAATCGGCTGGCGATCCTGGGGGTGCAAGAAATTCGACTTGAGGTGTCTTGCCCGACAAGTCGAGGTCAACTTCTGCAAAGGTGCTCAATGCGCCAAAGACCGAATCCCGACTGAGCGTCGAGTTGATTTTCTGCGCTTCGAAATTGAACCGTAAACGGTCAGTGGCCTCAAACTTCAAATCAATGGAAATATCCTCAGTAACGCCTTCTGCACCGCGCAAAAACCGAAGCGAGTCTATCGGAATGCCGCCACGACCAAACGGCGTGGCGTATGCATCACCAGGCCGCTGCGTTAATATACCGCTTTGGAAAACACCATCGTCATCAAATTGCCAAGTGCTGCCGGCGGCAGGCACGGGGAACAAAGCTTCATCGTCGACACGCGAGATAAGAGCGAACTCTTCGGTATCGAAACTGGTTTCCGACCGCAGCCATTCAACGGTTGCCAAAAACCGGCCATCGCTGCTTTCATATTGACCGACGGCAGAAAAAGCTTCGCGCGTCCGATCTAGGTCTGTTGTGCGGACCCCTGCACCTTTAGGCACTACAAGCGCGCCAGCTGGCGGAAAGTTGGTGGCATTGAAGTTGGGGTCGCCCACGAACCCGCCAGATCCCACAGTCACTGCGCGTAAGCAGGGACCATCAAAGGTGCTGATCCGATAGCATGGGTCAGCGACCTGCGATGCGTCAGTGCGGCTCTTTAGCTCGGAATAAGCATAGCCAAATTGCAGACCAAATGAACCTGCGCCGGTATCCCAGCGGTTGGATATCAGTCCGGAAAATTCAGGCGACCATTCCTTCCGGAGGTCTCCGTAATTACCGCCAATGGTGCCAGCAACCTTCAATCCGCGCGTATCAAGTGGCTTGCGAGTGACAAGATTGACCGTTCCAGCAATGGCACCTTCAACCAAGTCCGCGGTCACATTTTTGAACACCTCGACGCGCCCAAGCAATTCAGGGGAAACGTCGTTGAAAGATAGCTCACGTCCGCCAGTGGCAGAGAAGATCTCACGGCCGTTCAGCTCTGAACGAACATAAGGCAGTCCGCGGATAATCACACCTGTGCCCTCAACAGAGAAGCGGTCAGGGTCTGATGTTTTTTCGAAGCGACCGATGTTTACGCCAGGAACCCTTTGTAAAGCTTCGGCCACCGAGCGGTCGGGCAACGCGCCAATATCCTCAGCAGTAATGGCATCTACAAAGGTATCTGCATCCCGCTTAACGTTTTGCGCACTTTCCAACGACTTCTTAAAGCCGGTGACCACAATGGCATCTTCTTCGGTCTCAGCAACGTCTTGCGCACCGTCTGCAGACTGTGCAAGCACAGGCTGTGCAGCGCAAAGGGCAATGCCGGAAGCCGTGGTTAGCGCAGCGAGGCGCGCGGAACGGATCGATCCTATTAGTTGATAGCGTGCCAAGTGGCCCTCCCTCATAAATTACTCGATGATTTTTGTGTCATCGTTGCACCAAGGCATAACTAATATTGAGAGCGTTCACAAGACCCAAAATGAACGTTCACAATTTGCATCTTAAAACTATATTGCTATGTGAAATGCACAGGAGAGGCACGATGGCGATCGAGAATATTATCATTGTAGGGGGTGGAACCGCCGGGTGGATGGCGGCCGCAGCCATATCGCGCCTGTGCGAAAGCAAAAGGGTCGCGGTTACGCTCATCGAATCGGAAGAAATCGGCACCGTTGGTGTGGGCGAAGCAACGATACCTCCCTTTATCGAATTCAACCAATTATTAGGCATCGACGAACGTGACATGCTGTCCATGGTTCAAGGCAGTTTCAAGCTTGGCATCCAGTTCGTTAACTGGGGCAAAATTGGCGATAGTTACATCCATCCTTTTGGCGCTTATGGCTATCAAGTCGACGGCATTTCGTTTCACCATGTCTGGCACAAATATCATCAAGCGGGCGACAAGAGGCCGATTCAGGTCTTCAATGTTGAAACCATGGCTGCGTATTTCGGGCGTTTTGCACGAACCGAAGATTTCCAGCGCGATGATCTCCCGCCTGTCAATTACGCCTATCATATCGACGCGGGACGCTATGCCAAATATCTGCGCAATTATGCCGAAACGCGGGGCGTAGTGCGGCGCGAAGGCAGGATTTGCGATGTCACATTAGACAGTGAAAGCGGCTTTGTATCATCGGTGTCGATGGAAAATGGTGATGTGCTAAAAGGCGATCTGTTCATCGACTGCTCCGGATTTCGGGGGCTGCTGATCGAACAAGCTTTGAAGACGGGCTATGATGACTGGTCCCATTATCTGCCCTGCAACCGCGCCGTAGCGCTCCCCTGTTTGCGCGAAGACGGCAGTGGGCCTTTGCCGTACACCCGCGCAACCGCTCATTCCGCCGGTTGGCAATGGCAAGTTCCGTTGCAACACCGCAATGGCAATGGGCATGTCTATTGCAACGAATATATGTCGGATGATGAAGCGCACGCGATCCTCGTCAAAAATATAGCTGGAAAACCCGGCGCTGAACCAAATTTCCTGCGGTTCGTCACTGGAAGACGTAAGAAGTTCTGGAACAAGAATGTTGTCGCGCTTGGGCTTGCGTCTGGCTTTATGGAGCCACTCGAGTCCACGTCGCTTCACCTCGTGAACACTGGTATTAACAAGCTTATCGCACTGCTGTCACTGGATGGCGTGACGCAAACGCAGGAGGATGCCTTTAACCGCTTAACCGGCAAAGAATATGCGCGCATCCGCGATTTCTTAATCCTGCATTATAACAGCACCACGCGTGACGACAGTCCGTTCTGGAATTATTGCCGCAACATGGCGGTACCCGATAGCCTGACGGAAAAGATCGAATTGTTCCGTCAAAATGGCCAGATTTTTCGGGAGGATGATGAGCTTTTTACCGAAACCAGCTGGGCAGCGGTGATGATGGGGCAAGGTATCAAGATGGGCGGGCATAACGCCATGGCCGATGCGGTAAAAGAACCGACTACGCGGCGCGAAATTGACGAGATGGAAAAATCAATCCA
>JAZKGS010000038.1:0-34232 GCA_040385805.1 Pseudomonadota bacterium
TGCAACGCCGCAGCTCACCATTCCGCCGCAGATCAACAAAATGTACATCAACGATCTGAGCCCAGAGAAATCGATCATCAAGTGGCAGACCGACCACGGCATTCAGCCATTCATGATTTCATGGCGCAACCCCACGGATGATATGGGTGTGTGGGGCATGGCCGAATATATCGAAAGCTGCATCAAGGCGCTTGATGTCGTCTGCGAGATTACTGGCAGCGACAAGGTGAACATTTCCGGTGGCTGCTCCGGCGGACAGACGATGTCAGTGCTGTTGTCCAAGCTTGCGGCAATGGGCGACACGCGCGCCAACGCGATTACCATGATGGTGTGCGTGCTTGAACCAAAGCCCGGCGATACCGAGGCGTCAAGCCTTGTGTCGCACAACGGCATTGCACTCGCCCGCCAACGCGCCGCGAAGAAAGGCGTTATCGAAGGCAGCAGCCTTGCGCGCGGCTTTGCGTGGTTGCGGCCTAACGACCTGATCTGGAACTATGTCATCAACAACTATCTGCTCGGCGATGATCCGCCAGCGTTCGATATCCTGTTCTGGAATGCCGATGCGACCAACCTGTCATCAGCGTTGATGGGCGACTTTTTGGAGTTGTTTGAGGCGAATGCCTATGCCGCACCCGGCACCTTCGACATAGCTGGCCACACGCTCGACCTGACCAAGGTAACAGGCGACCTGTTCGTTCTGGGTGGTACAACCGACCACATCACGCCATGGCGCGCGTGCTATCGTTCAACCCAATTGTTCGGCAGCAAGAATGTCGAATTCATCCTTAGCCAGGCGGGCCATATGCAGGCGATCCTCAACCCGCCCGGAAACCCCAAGGCGAAATATTGGAAGCACAGCAAGGGCAAGACCCCCGCTGATGTGAATGAATGGATGAAAGGCACCGAAGAAGTTGCCGGAAGCTGGTGGCCCTATTGGATGGAATGGCTCCACGCGCGCTCGGGTGCTGAAGTTGCGGCCCCCGCCGCGCTGGGCAGCAAAATGCACCCAGCCATGGAAGCTGCGCCTGGACTGTATGTTTTGGAGTGATGGGGGTGCCTGAGTGCCAACGATATATCGTGAGAGCGGATGCCGATTTTACTTTTTCAGTCATGAGCCGAATGAGCCTGCACACGTTCACATCGATAAGGGCGATGCCACAATGAAGGTCTGGCTTGCCAGCTTGGAGGTCGCTAAAAGCCGGGGGTTTCGCGCGCATGAGATTTCTGGCATACTCAATATGGTGAGCGCGCATCAGGTGATGTTCACGGAGAAGTGGCATGAATATTTCGGCTAAGGTCACCGACGAGCGCGTTCTCGATGTGCGGTTCGACGCGCACAGCTTGATTGTCGATTTGATGGATGGTCGAACCATTTCAGTGCCCCTTGCCTGGTATCCCAGGCTGCTGCATGCGACTGTCGAACAACGTAAACATTGGGAAAAGTGTGGCGGTGGTTACGGCATTCACTGGCCGGATGTTGATGAAGATTTAAGCACTGAAGGGCTTTTGCGCGGCGCGCCTGCTGCTCAAGTGGCGGCGTAATTTATTTTTGATTTCTGAGGAAAACACATGACCAAAGACCGCACTCCCAGTTTCAGCATGGAGACCGTTGACGGTCGCGTATTGCGGGTGGCGGTTTGGCGCGCGGAAAAGGCAACGCATAAGCTGCCGATATTGTTCTTCAACGGTATTGGCGCGAATATTGAGGCTATGGCGCCGATGGCCGAGCTGCTCGATGACCGCGATTTCATCACGTTTGACATGCCCGGCATTGGTGGGTCGCCCGATCCAGTTGTGCCCTATAACGCCATATTGATGTCGCGGATCGCGGCGATGTTGCTTGACCGGTTTGAGATGCCGATCGTCGACGTCATGGGCGTCAGCTGGGGCGGGGCGATGGCGCAGCAGTTTGCGCTGCAGAACACATCCCGCATCAACAAGCTCATACTTGTCGCAACCAGCGCTGGTATGTTGATGGTGCCAGGCAATCCGGCCTCGCTCGTCAAAATGGCTGACCCGCGCCGTTATATAGACCCCGATTTCATGGCGAAGCATTTCAAGACGCTGTACGGCGGGATGGTCGGCAACAAATCCGAGCATATCGAACGGTTAAAGCCGCCTTCGAAAACAGGGTATTTCTATCAATTGATGGCGATGATGGGATGGACCAGCGCGCCGTTTTTGCCGTTTATGAAAACCGAAACGCTCATCATGATGGGCGATGACGACCAGATCGTCCCGCTCGCCAATGGCAAGTTTTTGAATTTCCTGATCCCCAATAGCGAATTGTTTGTCGTCGAAAATGGCGGGCATTTGTTCTTGTTGAGCCATGTCGAGGAGAGCATCGCCACGATCCGCGCGTTTCTGGACCGTGAATCAGGAGAAGCGCGCAAAGCCGCCTAATAAGGCCTGTGGCCGCAATACAACAAAAGCTGCGATAATGGGGAGGAATCCCTGATTTGCCTTGTCTTGTGAATGTAAAATGACTTAACGTTAACGGAACGTCGGTGTTATAAACCGACGGATTCTCCCCCAAGCGGTTCATCCGCAAAAAGTCTAAAGAGGAACATCATGAAATCGATCCATATGCTGCTGGCCGGCGTTGCCGTGCTTGTCGCGCCTACGACGGCTGCGTTCGCCCAAGACGGCGAAGTTCAGGCCCAGGAAGCGACCACCGCAACCGGCGACGAAGCCTATTCCGACAATGAAATCATCGTGTCAGCAACACGCCGCGACCAGGCTGCACAAGACGTGCCGCTGGCCGTGAGCGTTGTTGGCGGCGAGCAGCTTGCGAATGCCGGTGTCGTTGATATTCGCGGCATTCAACAGCTTGCCCCATCGTTGAAGACCACGACCGGCCAGTCGTCTGCGACCGGCGCGGTATTGTCGATCCGCGGTATCGGTACCGCTGGCGACAACCCCGGTTTTGAACCTGCCGTTGGCGTGTTTATCGATGGTGTGTTCCGTTCGCGTGCTGGCGTTGCGCTGGCTGAACTGCCGCCCATTGAGCGCGTTGAAGTCTTGCGTGGTCCACAAGGGACATTGTTTGGCCGCAACACATCGGCTGGTGCATTGAACATCACGACGCAAAAGCCAAAGTTTGAACTCGGCGGTTATGTTGAGGCAAGCTACGGCAACCTGAACGAAATCGAAGTTAAGGCAGGCGTCACTGGTCCAGTTTCGGAACAGCTCGCACTGCGTCTCGATGGTGGCTATCACAAGCGTGACGGTTACATTCGCGACGTCAACAGCGACAACCGCATCAACAATATCGACCGCTATTTCGTGCGTGGTCAGGCCTTGTTTGAAAATGAAGATGTCAGCTTCCGCCTGATCGGCGATTACGCAAAGACCGATGAATCCTGCTGCGGCGCGGTAAACACGCTCAGCGGCTTGGCGATCTTCCCCGGCATTGATGCAAGCAGCAGTTCAGCGCTCGCACTGGTTGGCACAAACATCATCCGTGGCTTTGCTGGCGTGCCAGCTTTTGGTGGCACTGCTGGCACCGTCGGCATTCCAAACTTCACGCGCGGCAGCCGCGACATGGCGGTTACGCCGGGTCGTGATTTGTCGGAAGCGGTCAACGAATGGGGCGTTTCGGGCGAACTCAACTGGGATTTCGGCAATGCGACTTTGACGTCGATCACAGCCTATCGGGATTGGGACGCAAAGCGGAACCAGGACATTGATTTCTCCGGTCTCGACCGTGCCTATCGCGACAATTACCGCACAAGCATCAAGGATTTCACGCAGGAGCTGCGTTTGCAGGGCACTGCGTTTAACGACAAAGTCGACTGGCTTGTTGGCGGATTCTACCTGAATGAAAAACTGACTTTGAATGACACAGTGCGTTTCGGCGCGCAGGCCGACCAATATGTGGACGGCGTCATTCGCGAACTGAGCCGCAGTGCAGCGCTGCCGTCCGGTTTGCAGTTGTTCGGCACGCTTGGCCCAGCAACACCATTGTTCGGTCAGGTCGCCTTGGCAACCAACCCGGCATTGGCCGCTGCCGCTGCTGGCAACCCGGCCTTGTTTGGCCTGTTCAACAGCCCATTGCCGCGCACACCAAATGGCGCTGGTCAGCAGAACGACGCCTATAAGGTCGATACGCAGGCATTTGCCGCTTTCACGCATAACATCATCAATTTCACCGACAGATTGTCGCTGACGTTGGGCCTGCGCTACAACTATGAAAAGAAGGACATTGATACCGACCTGAACAGCGTTGTTCCGGCCTGTTCGTTCTTCCAGAACCCGGCAACTGCACCTTATCGCGCGGCATTGCAGGGCGCAGGATTGCTCAACTCGGCATTCCTCCTGACCTGTAACCCAACTGTGAACAGCGAATTCAACGGCGTCCGTTCGGGCGATCGTTCGGAAAGCGAATTCACCGGAACCGCCAAATTGGCGTTCAAGGTAAGCGACGATATCCTCGTTTATGGCGGATATGACCGTGGTTACAAATCGGGCGGTTACAACCTTGATCGTGGTAGCTTTGACTCCGTGCTTTTGGGTGGCAATGGCGCGCAGATCGAAGATCTTGAATTCGGCAATGAAACCGTCGATGCCTATGAGTTCGGTATCAAGACGAACTTCACGCGTCAGTTCCAGTTCAACGCATCGTTGTTCTATTCGGACTTCAAAAATTACCAGTCGAACCGTTTTTCGGGCACCAACTTCGTCGTCCTGAACTTCGACAAATTGGTATCGAAGGGCGTCGAGTTGGAAAGCATCATCCGGCCACATCCTGACCTCGCGTTCAACTTGGGCTATACCTATGTTGACGCAAAGGCGACCGATCCAAGCCCGCTTGCGGGTGGCGACAATGGCCGTCAGGCATCGAACCAGCCAAAGCACACGATCACAGGTGCAATGACCTGGACACCTGAAATTACGCCCGGCGTAGGTGGTTTGTTCCATGTCGATTTCCGTCAGCAGAGCGACGCATTCCCGTTGAATGATCCGCTCGCGCGTCGTTTCACGGCAAATGACGGCTTTGGCATCGTCAATCTGCGGGCTGGCGTAAACTTCGGAGATGGCAAGTACAGCGTCGAAGGCTATGTCGAAAATCTGTTCGACACTTATTACAACATCACTGCATTCCCGATCCCTGAACAGGGCAACAGCTATGCAGTCTATCCATCACCACCACGCTTTTACGGCGTACGGGTTGCCGCGAAGTTCTAATCGACTTCAAAGCTGATTTAGAAGGGCCGACCTATGCAGATAGGTCGGCCCTTTCTTTTTGTCCCAGACGCGTTAGCCTGCCGACTCAAAGCATAAGCGGAGAGGCGACATGCGGCACATCGCGATTATCGGGTCCGGTCCGGCAGGATATTACACCGCCGAAGCCGCGCAGAAGAAGTTCGGCGACGATGTGCACATCGATATCATCGACCGGCTACCTGTGCCCTTTGGTCTTATCCGCTTTGGCGTTGCCCCAGACCATCAATCGATCAAAGCCGTGGCGGACCGATATGAAAGGGTCGCGCTGTCGGACAATGTCCGCTTCGTTGGCAATGTTTCGGTTGGCCGCGACGTCAGCGTGGAGGAATTACAGGGGCTTTATGACGTTGTGGTGTTGGCGACCGGTGCGCCTAACGACCGAAAACTTGAAATCCCAGGTGGCAATTTACCGGGTGTCGTGGGCAGTGCGGCTTTCGTCGGCTGGTATAATGGCCATCCGGATTTTGCCGACCTGAACCCTCCGCTGGATGGCCGCCATGTGGTGATTGTCGGCAATGGCAATGTCGCGCTGGATGTTGCCCGTATCTTGGCCAAAACGCGCGCCGAGTTCGGCGGATCGGATATCGTTGGACATGCGCTGGATGCTTTGGAAACCGCAGCGACGGAGGAAGTGACGATATTGGGCAGGCGCGGGCCGCACCAGATCGCCATGACGCCCAAGGAATTGGGGGAGTTGGGCCATTTGGAACGGGCGACGGTGCGTGTGGAGTTGGACGATTTGCCGGAGCTTGGCGAGGACGCATTGCTTGAACCCGGCATTCGCAAGTCAGTGACGCATTTGCGCGAATTTGCCGCCATTCCGGAGGCGTTTCGCGCCGACAAGGAAATCAGCATCAACTTCGACTTTTTTGCGGCACCTGTCGCGATTGAGGGCGAAGGCAAGGTCGAGCGCATTCGCATCGAGCGGACGCGGCTCGACGAACAATTGCGCAGCATCGGCACGGGCGAAACCTATGACATGGAATGCTCAATGGTCATAAGCTGCATCGGCTATCAGACACCCCCTATCGATGGTGTGCCCTATGAACATGGCCGTGGCCGCTTTGCCAATGTTGAGGGGCGGATCTTGCCGGGCCTGTATTGCGTGGGATGGGCCCGGCGGGGTCCGTCTGGCACGATTGGCACCAACCGGCCTGACGGGGAAAATATTGTCGAGCTAATCGCCGAAGATTTCACTGCGAACCGTGGCACGGGTCGCAAAGAGGGCAGGGCCGGGCTCGATACCCTGTTGAATATACGCGGTGTTGACGTTGTGGCCTTTAGCGATTGGAAAAAGATCGAAGAGGCCGAAATTGCCCGCGCCCGCGACGGCGCGCCCCGCGAGAAATTTGTGCGGATTGCGGATATGATTGCTGCCCAAAAGTAATTTTAGCGATACCCCTGTACTTGTCACAATCCTTACGCCGTTTGCGCGTTAAAAGCCGTGAACCCCGGAATTAGGACAAAAGCGGCATGATCAAGACTATTGGCATTATTACCGGCGTAGATGCCGAGGCCGCTGCCTTGTTTCCCGGGCAGAGCGCCAACAGCGAGGCCTTGCATGGGTTCATGGTGCGGCAGGTGCCCTTTGCCGACCGAAACATCGTGATCACCTGCAGCGGCATTGGCAAAGTGAATGCCGCCATGGCCGCGATGATGCTGGTTGAACATTATCACGCCGACCTTTTGTTGGTCGTTGGTACGGCTGGAAAGCTCAATGGTCGGGAGGGGACATGCTTCCAGATCGTCGAGGCAGTGCAGGGCGATTACGGCGCCTCCCGCGCAGAAGGGTTCGTGCATTACCGGGCAGGGGCTTGGCCAATTGGTGAGGCGCATGCCGAACCGTTTCACGCCGCGATCATGCCAGAAACCGGGCTGCCCAAAGTGCGCATCATCACCAGCGATTGCTTTGTTGAAAGCGCAGACCACGGCAAACGGCTGCATAAAGCCCTAAGCGGCGATATTGTCGACATGGAAACCGCCGCCGTGGCACAGGCTGCGGCGCGAATGGACGTGCGATGGGCGGCGATCAAGGCCACCAGCGACGACGCGAATGGCGACAGCGCAGGCGATTTTCAGGCCAATTTGAAACGGGCTGCGCGTATGGCTGCAGAGGCCGCCGAGCGCATGATATCGGAATTACCGCGCGGTTAAATCAACAGGCCAACGGCGTGGATGATAATGCCCGCCAGACCGCCAACCAACGTACCGTTGATGCGGATGAACTGAAGGTCGCTGCCAACAGCATTTTCGACGCGGTCGGTAATGGTTGAGGCGTCCCAACGGGCGACGGTGTCCGACACCAGCGTCACGATATTATCGCCGTAATTCTCCGTCGTGCCGACAATGGCCCGGCGCGCAAAACGGTTGATCTGGTGCTTGAGCCGCGGGTCATCTTGCAAGGTGCCGCCAAGCTTGATCAACGCATCACCAAAGCTGCCTGCCAACGCCGCATCGGGGTTGCGCGTCGCCTTTAACAGCGCGTCGCGGCCTTGATCCCACAGGCTATTGATCCATTTGCTCATCGCTGGATTATCGAGCAACTGCCCTTTCCAGTGCGCGACCTTGGCCTGCAATTCCTTGTCATGGCGCAGGTCGTGGGCAAGCTTGGCGAGGCCTTCTTCGCCCTTTTCGCGCAAAGGATGGTCGGGGTCTTCGGCCATTTCATGCAACAGCTTATTCAGGCCATTGACGATGGCGTTGGCCAATTTGTCATCAAGGCCAGTCCAGCGCATGATCGTGTTGGCGCGTTCCTCAACCATTTCGCGGATGAGATGTTCATTCGCCTCCAATGTTGCTGAAGACCATTTGATGATGCTGTCGAGTACAGGGATATGCCGCCGTTCGCGGATCATCGCCGTCAGTAACTGGCCAAGCAAAGGCGCGATATCTAGCTTGTCGAGTTGCTGGCGGATAGCGCCCTTGGCAATGCCGCCCAATCGCTCATCGTCCAGCGCAGCGATGATATCCCCCATCAGGCGCGAAGCACCCATGCGCATCCGGCCTTCGCCGCCCGAAGGCGCGCTCAGGAACTTACCCATCGCACCAGCGACATCCATGCGCTGCACACGGCGGGCAACGACCTTCGTCGTCAGGAAATTTGTGCGTAGGAAGCTGGCCAATGTGCGGCCAAGGCGTTCCTTGTTATTAGGGATGATCGCGGTGTGCGGGATAGGGATGCCCAGAGGGTGCCGGAACAAGGCTGTGACGGCAAACCAGTCGGCTAGGCCACCAATCATCCCGGCCTCTGCAAAGGCCCTCAGGAAGCCCCAATAGCCGTCGTAGCGGGTTTCCATATATTTGCCGAAGACGAACACAACCACCATGCAACACAGCAATGCCGTTGCAATGATCCGCATCTGCCGCAGTTCGGCATCACGCTCGGCGTAGCGGGATTTCTCCGACAGACCCAGTTGGTTGGCAGCTTTCACTTCACTGTCTTAGCCAAGGCGGGCGATGCTGCCAACCCTAGCGTCACTCTGCGGGCTGAAGTCCGCCGAGATCGTCCTTGCCGGATGGCTTGCCGGGCGCTTTGCCCGTTGATTTGGCGGGCTCGGCTATGTCCTCACCATGTTTGGCGGGATCATAAGTCAGCAAACGAGTCCGCAACCAAGGCCCAACGCGCTTTTCAAAACCATCGGCCAGACTGAAACCAGCGGGCACGATAAGCAATGTTAGCAAGGTCGAGACAATGAGGCCGCCAATCACGACTGTGCCCATTGGCGAGCGCCATTGGCCGTCACCGCCCAAAGAAAGCGCAGTGGGGACCATCCCGGCTGTCATGGCCACCGTGGTCATCACAATTGGTTGCGCGCGCTTATGCCCGGCCTCCATAATCGCCTGGAATTTGGGCACACCGCGCGCCATTTCCTCAATTGCGAAGTCGATCAAGAGAATGGAGTTCTTTGCGACGATACCAAAAAGCATCAACACGCCGATGAATACAGGCATCGAAATCGGTTGTCCGACAAGTCCAAGCGCGAGCAATCCCCCCAAGGGGGCAAGCAGCAACGATCCCATGTTGACCAAAGGCGACATGAAGCGATGATACAAAAGCACCAGCACTGCAAACACCAGCAAAGTGCCGGAAATCAACGCGACCAAGAAGTCTTTTTGCATTTCGGCTTCCCATTCCTGACTACCAAAGGGCGCGCGAGACACGCCCGTTGGCAGGTTTTTCATGATGGGAAGTTCGTTGATTTTCTTGTCTGCATCAGACGATACGATGCCCGGGGCAAAATCCGCACCAATGAAGATGCGGAAATTCTGGTTACGGCGCTGAATTGAGGTCGGACCGGCACCGAATGTAATATCCGCGACGCGGGACAAAGGAACAGAACCGCCGCTCGCCAATGGTACGGGCAGGTTGCGGATGACATCAAGGTCCTGACGCGATTCCTTGGCGAGCATCACGCGGATGGGGATTTGACGGTCAGATAGCGAGAATTTCGCGCTGTTCTGGTCGATATCGCCAAGCGTGGCGATACGGATCGTCTGGCTTAATGCCACGGTCGATACGCCAAGTTGGGATGCCAGGTCAGTGCGCGGCGTGATGATGAGTTCAGGACGCTGCAAATCAGCAGAGATGCGCGGTGCGCGCAATTCCGGAACCGTCTTCATTTGTTCAACCAGCGTTGCCGCCGTCTGATCAAGCATCTTGGGGTCTGACCCAGACAACATGACCGACACATCGCGGCCCGAACCGCCACCACCGGGTCCATTGGCCTGGAATGTTACGCGCGCATCGGCAATCTGCGTCAGTGCGGGCGTCAGGTCCTCTTCAAATTCCTGGCTCGTGCGGGCGCGGTCCTTTTTCAAGGTAATGAACATGTTGGCGCTGCCTTCGCGCACGCTTTGTAATGCGGTTTCGACCTCAGGCTGCTTTTCGATAATCGCTGCGGCTTCGCTGCTGATTTCGCGTGTCCGTTCCAAAGTGGTTCCTGGAACCATTTCGATGCGCACGCGGCTGAAATCGGTGTCGCCATCAGGGAAGAACTGCTTTGGCAGGATGATAAACAAGGCGATGGTCAGGCCCAGCGCCAGCGCGCCGATGCCCATCATCCAACGGCGGTGGCCAAGTGACCAGCGCAGGATTTTCATATAGCGGTCGATCCAGCCGGCCTCGCCATGTTCGGCCATACCACTGGATTTGAGGAAATAGGCGGCGATCATTGGCGTAATCATACGCGCAACGGCAAGGCTCATGAGGACAGACGCGACAACGGTCAGCCCGAAATTCTTGAAGAATTGTCCGGCAACCCCCGGCATAAGGCCAACAGGAAGGAAGACCGCGACAATCGAAAACGTCGTCGCAACCACAGCAAGGCCAATTTCGTCGGCAGCATCAATCGACGCCTGATAGGCGGATTTGCCCATCCGCATATGTCGGACGATATTTTCAATTTCCACAATGGCGTCATCGACCAACACCCCGGCCACAAGACCAAGCGCGAGCAGCGACATGGTGTTGAGCGTGAAGCCCAAAAGATCGAGGAACCAGAAGGTCGGAATGGCGGACAAGGGAATGGCTATCGCCGAAATGATCGTCGCGCGCCAATCACGCAGGAACAGGAACACCACGACGATGGCGAGCAAGGCGCCCTCGATCATCGCAGCCATCGAGCTTTTATACTGGCCCTTGGTGTAATCGACACTGTTGAAAAGCGTGATGAAATTGACGCCGGGATTTTCTTTTTCAATCTCCGCAATTTTGACCATCGCATCGTCGAACACAGTGACGTCGGATGCACCCTTTGCACGCGACATACCGAAAGTGACGACTTGCTTGCCGCTTGCAAATGCCATGGCCTTTTGTTCGCTAAAGCCGTCCGTGACTTCCGCGACATCAGCCAATTTGATTGATCTTCCGCCACCAAGGCTGATCTGCGTCTGGCTCAATTCAAAAGCGTCGGTTGCGTTGCCAAGCACGCGGACTGACTGGCGTGATCCTGCGATCTGCGATTGGCCGCCCGATGCGTTGATATTTTGTTGGCGAAGGACCGCGTTAATCTGGCTCGCGCTTACGCCGAGAGACTGCATCTTGGCGGGGTCAAGAACAACACGGATTTCGCGGTTCACGCCGCCATTACGGCTGACTGACGCCATGCCTTCAACCGCCAGTAACCGGCGGGCAACGGTGTCGTCGACGAACCAGCTTAGTTGTTCAAGCGTCATGTCGCTGGCTTCAACCGCGAAATAAGCGATCGGATCGCTTGACGTTGCGACTTTGAAAATTTGCGGTTCCAAAATGCCATCGGGCAAGTCGCTGCGGATTTGGTCAACGGCGTTTTTGACTTCGCTGACCGCGGCGTTGATGTCATCGCCGATTTCGAATTCAGCGCTGACCGTGGTGTTGCCCTCGCTTGAAGTCGCATCAATATTGCGCACACCCTGAACGCTGCGGATGGCCGATTCGACCTTTTGCGTTATCTGCGTCGTGATTTCGGCAGGTGCTGCGCCGGGTTGCGAGATCGACACCACGACCACGGGGAATTCAATATCGGGATCATTCTGCACGTCCATGTTCATAAACGACATGATTCCGGCAATGGTGAGTGCGACGAACAGGACGATCGGCACCACCGGATTGCGGATGGACCAAGCAGAGATGTTATTCAAATTCATATTTTATATCCCGAATGTCCCAACGACTTACTGCTTTTTCAACAGTTTGGGATTGATCGTTTCGTCCGGATTGAGGAAGCCGCCCGCGTAAAGAACGACGCGTTCCGTGCCATCCAGGCCCTGTTCGATAATCAAGCCATTTGCGGTCACCGGTCCGACCTTTACGGGACGTTGCTGCACCTTGTTATCCTTGCCGACGATATAGACAAAGCTACCTTCGCGGCCTGTCTGAACAGCGGACTCAGGCAGAACCGGGGCAGTCATCGCGCCCGATTTGATCTCAACTGAAGCAAAGCCGCCTGGGCGCAATGCCTTGTCGAATGGCAAGGCGACCCGCGCCATTCCCTGACGGCTTTGTGCGTCGATCATAGGCGAAATCTGCCAGATATTACCGTTAAACACGCGGTCAGTTCCAACGGGCGTTACCGATGCTGGAATGCCGACTGAAACCTGCGCGAGATCATCTTCGCTCAGCTTTGCCTGGAGTTCCAACTGGCCATCCTTGGCGATGCGGAACAATATGCCGCTGCCTGCGGATACGGTCTGTCCGGTTTCAACGTTGCGTTCAAGGACATAACCCGAAACAGGTGCGCGGACATCAAGCCGCGCGTTGCGGGCACGGGTTTCGGCAAGCTGCGCATTGGCGACGTTAACACGCGCGCGGGTTGCGTCGCGGGTCGCGGTCTTGCGGTCGACATCCGCTTTGGAGATAAATCCACGCTCGACCAATTGTGCCGCACGGTCGAGTTCATTTTGCGCAAGCTGCAAATCTGCGCGCGCGACGCCAATCTGGGCTTCAAGTGCTGCGGCCTGCTGCGTTTGCACCGAACGGTCAACGCTGACCAGAATATCGCCCTGGCTGACCCAGTCACCGGCATCGACATAGACCTGAAGCACGCGGCCACCTTCGCCGACAACGCCGACTGGAATTTCGCGGCGCGCAGCCAAGGTACCCGTGGCGTTAATGGCGCGCACGACTGTGTCGCGTCCAGGTGCTACAACGGTCACAGTCTGGGCCTGACCGCTCTTGCCCGCATCGGCCGGCGTTGCGGTACCGCTGCTACCGAAGAAATAATATGCGCCGCCGGCAATCACCAAGATTGCCACGATGATGGCTGCAATTTTTATCCGCCGCCCGTTGCGATCCGCGTTATCTTGCAGAACTTCGCCATTTAGCGTCGCGCTCATCGTAGTTTCGTAGTTCATACTGGAGTTCCAAGTTGTAACTTGAGGAAGCGCGTGCCTCCCCATATTGTCTATATTGCCGCTGTATTACCCTAATAAGTCACTCATCGCAAGTCGCAGAGCGTCACAAGGTTAAATGCTTTTGCGGGATGTAGTTTAACGGATTAGGCCCTGTGCAACAATAAAGACTGACGCCTCATATGTTTCGACAAACAACATAAAAAAGCCACGCAGAAGTGTCCTGCGTGGCCTTTTAAAATACGAAAACAGAATGGTTTACCGCACGCGGCCACGTTGAACGAGGTTCAAGATAGCAAGGACAATCACCGCGCCGAAAAAGGCCACGACAAGGCCAGTGAGCGAAAACTCCTGAACGCTTCCAACGATTCCAAAACGATTTGCAATAAAATTGCCCACAACCGACCCAACACAGCCAGCGATAACATTTGCGATGATACCCATGGATGCGTCGCGACCCATGACCTTACTCGCCAGCCAACCGGCAATGCCGCCAACGATAATTGCGATAATCCAGCCCATGATCTTTGATCCTCCTATATGCTATCCGGCGGCGCCGGGTATTGCGGAACCATAATAAAATGGGGGTAAAATGCCAGACCACAACTGCGCTAACTTGCAAATTCTCCAATCGACATGGAATTCCAAAAGAAAAACCCCGCGCAATGGCGGGGTAATTTCCAGTCTTTTCAATGCAATGTTGTAATAGCTGTCAGTATTTCTGCTGACGCTCATACAGATCGCGATAATGTTGAATCCGTGTAACCCGCAGGCCCGGCATCCCTGACCTGTCGACCGCACGCTGCCATGACGCAAATTCCTCAAGCGTCAGGTTGTAACGTTCGCAGACGTCATTGATAGACAGCAGACCACCATTGACGGCAGCGACGACCTCGGCTTTGCGACGCACCACCCAGCGCGTTGTACCGGGAGGCGGCAAGCTATCCAGCGTCAGTGGTTCACCCAAGGGCCCAATGACCTGTGACGGGCGGAATTTTTGATTTTCAATCATGACTTTGTTTTTGCTCCATGCCCCGCAAGGTTCAACTCTGTTCCTGTTCCAGCAGGCGATAACAGCTGGTCTTTGATATTAGCTGAAGCGGATTGGTAAACAGGCTCTTCATCCATTTTTGCTGTCTCCGTTTTTTGCCAAAAAGACCCGCGCACAGCGATTTCCGTATCTGGTTCCGCTGCGAAATAGTGGATCCGCGCCGCCAAATCGTCGCCGTCTGGCATGCTGCCGCATTTGGCACGACGCAGTGCGCGCACTGTTCGGCTTTTTGCCTGTCGCGCTTGCACAACATCCAGCACCGAATCGTGACCGTCTGCTGAGTTCTCGGCTTTTTTGCGTAACGCCTGGTGGGGAAAATTCATTTCCATGCCGTTGGGTTACCCGCATAAATTCTAATATGAGGTAAAGGTGCCGTTCAACCGATGTTAGCTGACATTAACGGGCGTTATCATTTCGATACGGTCCAAGGATGCATCTCGACGCAGAAGTTATTCAGAATACTAGCATTTCATGATTTAACCTTTTAGGGGAGCGGTCGTATGAATCAGGATATTTTTTCTTCGGATTTTCAACTTGGTGCCGATCTTTGTGGCAAACGAATCGTCGTGGCGATGTCCGGCGGGGTTGATTCGTCGGTTGTGGCAGCGCTCGCTGCACGCACGGGAGCGGAAACAATTGGCGTCACATTACAACTCTATGATCATGGCAGCGCGGTAAAACGGGCAGGTGCCTGCTGCGCCGGACAGGATATACGCGATGCACGCGCCGTCGCCGATAAGCTTGGCATTGCGCATTATGTCTTTGATCATGAAACCCGCTTTCGCGAATCGGTCATCGACCATTTTGCCGATGAATATATGGCGGGGCGGACACCCATTCCGTGCGTCCGCTGCAACATGGGCGTGAAATTCACCGATTTGTTCCGCTTGGCGCGGGAATTAGGTGCCGATTGCCTGGCGACCGGCCATTATGTCCGCCGCGTTGAAGGACCGAATGGCGCAGAACTGCACCGCGCTTTTGATCCGGCACGCGACCAAAGCTATTTCCTCTTTGCCACCACGCAGGACCAATTGGATTATCTGCGCTTTCCGTTGGGCGGCATGCCCAAGCCACAGGTTCGCGCCATTGCGCAAGAGATGGGGCTGATTGTGGCGATGAAGCCTGATAGCCAGGACATATGTTTTGTGCCCGATGGTGATTATGCCAGCGTCGTACGCAAAATTCGCCCTGATGCGGAAATTGGTGGCGATATTGTGCATTTGGATGGCCGCATTCTCGGCCAGCACAAGGGCCTTATCCATTACACGGTTGGCCAACGGAAAGGCCTTGAGGTTGGCGGACAGCCAGTGCCTTTATATGTCATTCGCCTTGATCCGGCGCACCAGCGGGTGATTGTGGGCCCGCGCGAAGCGCTTGCGGTTCAGGCTGCGCGTATCATTGACGCCAATTGGCTCACCGAGTTTGGAAGCCAGCCCGTGATGGCCAAGGTGCGGTCGATGTCCCGCCCGGTTGCAGCGCGGCTGGATGGTGAATGGTTGCGCTTTGATGTTCCAGAATATGGCGTTGCGCCGGGGCAGGCGGCGGTGTTGTACGACGGCGACCGCGTGCTTGGCGGCGGTTGGATCGAAGAAACGCTGGCAGTGGAGCTCGCCATAGCCGCCGCTTAAAAATATTCGCTTACTGAAAGGGAGAGTTCAGGATGCATTTGGGAGAAGCACAACGCGACATGCGCCGGGCCTATGTCAACGGCGGGGTCGGCATTTTTGTGTCGGGCCTCGTGTGGGCGATCGCTGGGCTGGTGACCTTAAATGTTGACCTGGTGTCGGGCATGGCGACATTGTTTTTTGGCGGAATGCTGATCCATCCACTGTCTTTATTGCTCGCACGGCGGGTGTTTAAACGCGGTAAACTGCGCGCACCAAACCCGATGGAGATGCTCGCGCTCCAATCTACGGCGTTCCTTATCATTGGCCTTGTCATCGCGTATCTCGTGAGCGGAACTTATGCCGACTGGTTCTTTGCCATTGCGTTATTGACAGTCGGCGGGCGTTATCTGGTGTTCCAAACGGTCTACGGAATGCGCCTCTATCTTTTTTTGGGCGTGATCCTGATTGCTATTGCCGCCGTTGCATTATGGCTGGGCATCACGCCAGCGTTCGTCGCTTTCGCTGGCGGCGCTGTTGAATTGTTATGCTCGGCATTCATTCTTGTGCCTGCAAAGCGGTAACTTAAAGCGCCTCGATTTCCGCTTCGTTCAACTGGATGCAGCCAAACGCCCCGCGCCGCTCGGCAACGGCTTCGGCCAAGAACGGCACGGAGGCATATACGCGTTTGTTTTCCGGATCATCGCTTAAGCGGACAATCTCCATGCCTTTTTCCTTGTCGGTTTCGCACGATGCCATATCGCGGCCTTGGATATAGCGGCACGAACAAGTGACATGCGCCCCATATGCTGCGCCGACGCGTGCCTGACCCTTGATACTGCTCCAGTTCCAAAGCAGCCACAGGGCGGCAATCAAGACAACCAATACAATTAGTATCTTCAACGTCTTGAACCGCGGTTGCGGTGCTTTTGGGGTCTGGGTCGAAGTTGCGGTTGCCATGGGCCCTCTATCTGGTGCATCGAAGTTTGTGATGCCTAGAAACAAATTCCGCTCTGCCGCAACCGCTTTTTGCGCGCTCGCTATACTATCAATTGCTGGATGCGCTGCCGAGCCGCCAGTAAAGCCTGCTGGCCCTGGCTTTACGATGACTGTCGACGACGCCGTTGTCAGCGAAACAAAGCTTGCCGCAGCCATGGCACCTTTTTTCGAGGATCCCGCAGTGGGTGAGACCCGCGCCTTGGTAATCATGCGCGGCGGCCGCGTCGTCGCCGAGCGCTACGCGCCGGGATATGGCCCGGACAGCAGGCTGATTAGCTGGTCAATGGCCAAAAGCGTTACGGCGGTTTTGGTGGGCATGATGGTCGCTGACGGGCGGCTCGCTCTCGACGAACCTGCAATAGTACCCGAATGGCAGACACCACGTGATGGCCGCGCCGCGATAACGCTGCGCCATTTGCTGCATATGTCCTCGGGTCTTGACCATACCGAAATGGCGGAAGGCAGCGTCGAGATTTTTGACGCCGACACGCCGCGCATGCTGTTCCTCGATGGCCGGGAAGATGTCGCGCGCTATGCAGAAACGCGGCCTCTCGAAGCCATCCCCGGCAAAAAGTTTGAATATAGCACCGCCACCAGCCACATTCTTGCGGACATCATGACACGGTCGTTAACCGCCAGCAAAGACCCGGTGGTGCGCCGTGATGCCATGCTGGATTATGCCCGTGGCCGGTTGTTCGAACCGCTGGGCATGACCAGCGCGGTTCCCGAGTTTGACCGCAATGGCACAATGCTGGGCGGAAGCTTAATTCACGCCACGGCACGCGATTGGGCAAAGTTTGGCGAATTTTTGCGGAACAACGGCTCAGTGCGTGCTGCACAAATGATGCCGACAAGTTGGATGCGCTTTATGAAAGCGCCAAGCAAGAACGATGCGAGCTATGGCGCGCATTTGTGGCTGAACCGGACGCGAAATGACGGGCGCGATCAAGTGTTGTTCCCCGGCAAGGCACCATCGGATGTATTTGCCGCGCTTGGCCATCTGGGGCAGTTTGTGGTGGTGTCACCGCAACATCGCCTGACGATCGTGCGGTTGGGCAACACGCCGGATGATCAGCTTGACCCAGTCAACGACCAATTGGCCAAGCTGATTTCGATTTTTCCCAAGCAGTAAAGTGAAGTTAGCTTAAAGCTTCGCTACTGGTGCATCGTCGCCCAGGTCTTCATACCAGGCTTCAACCGGGCCGCTGAGCTTGATAAGCAACGGATTGCCCTTGCGGTCGCGTGCCTTTCCGGCCTGAACCTTGATCCAGCCTTCGGAAATGCAATATTCCTCAACGGTGGTGCGGACCTCGCCCTTGAAGCGAATGCCAATGCCGCGCGACAACAAGTCGCCGTCGAAATGTGCGCTCATCGGGTTGATCGACAAGTGATCGGGCGGTGTGTCAGTGCCCGCGGATTTTGTTTCTTCAGTCATGCCGCGCGCTTTGCCGCAAAGCATAGCGCTTGGCAATATGGTGCGGGCAGTGCAGGGGGACGAAATGGCAAGTTCAAACACATATGACGCGATTATTCTTGGCGCTGGCGGCGCTGGCCTGATGTGCGCCTTGACCGCCGGGCAACGCGGAAAGCGCGTTCTGGTCATCGACCACGCAACGGGGCCGGGCAAGAAAATCCTGATTTCCGGCGGTGGGCGGTGCAATTTTACCAACGTAAATGCGACCACATCGCACGCACAAGAACGTTATTTGTCGGCCAATCCGCATTTCGCGAAGTCGGCGCTTGGGCGATACACGCCGCAGGATTTTATCGATCTGGTGAACGCGCACGGGATCGCTTTTCATGAAAAGACGCTTGGGCAATTGTTCTGCGACGGTTCTGCGCGGCAGATTGTTGCCATGCTCATGGCAGAGTGCGATAAATCAGAAACCTTTGGCGGCCGTGTGGACTTCGTGTTTGATGCGCCGGTAGGCGAAGTCACGCACGACGGCAGCGACTATCACGTCACATATAACGGCGTTCACGCCCAGGGCGGGGCGTTGGTAATTGCCACTGGCGGCCCCAGCATTCCGAAAATGGGTGCGACTGCCTTTGCTTATGATCTCGCGCGGCAGTTTGGCCTGAAGATTGTCGAGCCACGACCGGCTTTGGTCCCGCTAACGCTAGGCGGGGATGACATATTGTTCCGTGAATTATCGGGCGTATCGTCTGAAGTAGTCGCAAAGCACGGCAAGGCTGCATTCCGTGAGGCTGCATTGTTCACACACCGCGGCCTAAGCGGCCCTGCCGTGCTTCAAATCAGCAGCTATTGGCGACCAGGCGACAAGGTCGAGATCGACTTTCTGCCTTCGCTCGATGCGACCGAGCTATTGTTATCGGAAAAGCGTGCGCGACCACGCGCAACGTTGCGATCCACCCTTGACCGTGTCTTGCCTGCGCGGCTGGCCGAGGCCCTTTCGGGCAAGATCGCGCTACCTGGCAACCTGGCCGACCAAAGCGACCGGAAATTGGCGGATGCGGGCGCCCTACTCGACAGCTGGCCCTTCGTGCCCAATGGCAGCGAAGGCTATGCCAAGGCAGAGGTAACATTGGGCGGGATCAGCACTGATGGGCTGTCGCAGCAAACAATGGAGGCAAAGAAAATGCCGGGGCTATATTGCGTTGGCGAAGCTGTGGATGTCACTGGCTGGCTTGGCGGCTATAATTTTCAGTGGGCATGGGCAAGTGGCGCAGCGGCGGGGCAGGCACTTTAAGTCTTCAAATAATATAGATTTCATAGTGACATGAAACACGCAGTTACATTTTAAATGCATCTTTGTGCATCTTAATCGACATTTCTGCGTTTTTTGGTTGGTGAACCACAACCGAAAAAGGAAAACACCTATGAAAATCTCGCGCATTTTAATGATCGGCGCCGCATCTTTTGCGGCGTTCGCAACACCCGCTTTCGCCCAAACGGCCGATGAAGAATGGGAAGGCGCGTATATCGGCGGCTCCTTCGGACTTGGCGCGCAAAGCAATGACCGCAATGAAAATGTCCGGTTCGACACTAACCTCGATGGCACATTCGACAACAATGTGAACACGCTCGCTGGCGTAAATGCCTTCTCCCCGGGTTTTTGTGGCGGTGTTGCGGCTGGTAATTCTGCTGCCGGTGGCTGCACAGGCGACAAGGACGGCTATGACTACAACATCCGTGCCGGTTACGACGTGCAGTCGGGCAATATCGTTTACGGTTTCGTCCTTGAAGGCGGCAAGAATGAATCGCGCGACAGCGTAACGGCATTCAGCACCACGCCTGCGGCTTACACCTTTACACGTGAAATCGATTATTCTGCGCAGGCACGCGCCCGCATTGGCTATGCTGCACGTGGCGCATTGTTCTACGCAACCGGTGGCGCAGCTTATGCAAAGATCGACAACAGCTTTTCGACGACCAATGGCGCGAACAGCTTTACCGATAATGGCAATTCGAAAAGCTGGGGCTATTCCTATGGCGGCGGTACCGAAGTGAAGATTGCACGCAACTTCTCGTTAGGCGTCGAATATCTCTACACCAACTTTGTCGATGACGATTATGTCGTATCGGTCGGTCGCGGCACTGCAGCGGCCACGAACCCGTTCCTTTTGGTTAACCCACAGGGCACGGACATGCGCCGCGGCGACAGCGATTTCGACATGCACAACATCCGTTTGACGGCGGCATTCCGATTCTAATTTGACCGGGTCGCAACCCAAGAAAAAGGGCGCCGTAACTGGCGCCCTTTTTTGTTTTATGCGGCCTGTTTGGCGCGTGATGCTTTTTTCCGCTCGTTCGGGTCAAGCAAGCGCTTGCGCAAACGGATATTCTTTGGCGTGACCTCAACCATTTCATCATCATCGATGTAAGCAATAGCTTGCTCAAGCGTCAGACGCTTTGGCGGGGTCAGGCGGATGGCGTCGTCCTTGCCGGTCGAACGGAAGTTCGTCAGCTGCTTCGACTTCATCGGGTTGACTTCAAGGTCATCCGGTTTTGCATTTTCACCGATGATCATGCCTTCGTACAAGGCCTCACCTGGTGAGACCATCAAGATGCCGCGCTCTTCCAATGGGCCAAGGGCGTAAGCAACCGCTTCACCAGCGCCGTTGGAAATCAGCACGCCATTTTTGCGGCCTTCAATTGGACCACGGTGCGGGCCATATTTTTCGAACAGACGGTTCATAATGCCCGTGCCGCGCGTGTCGGACAGGAATTCGCCATGATAGCCGATTAGCCCGCGTGAAGGCGCGCTGAAGGTGATACGCGTCTTGCCGCCTCCGGATGGACGCATGTCGGTAAGATCGCCCTTCCGCACAGCCATTTTTTCGACAACGGTGCCCGAATATTCATCATCCACGTCGATGACGACGGTTTCATACGGCTCGGTCCTCTGGCCCTTCTCATCTTCGCGGAACAGCACGCGCGGGCGGCTGATGCCAAGCTCAAAGCCTTCACGGCGCATGGTTTCGATGAGCACGCCCAATTGAAGCTCGCCGCGGCCAGCAACTTCGAAGCTATCCTTGTCTTCGGCTTCCGTAATGCGGACAGCAACGTTGCTTTCGGCTTCGCGCATCAGTCGGTCGCGGATCATACGGCTCGTGACCTTTGTGCCTTCCCGGCCAGCCATTGGGCTGTCGTTCACCGAAAAGCGCATCGACAATGTTGGCGGATCGATTGGCTGCGCCTGAAGCGGCTCTGTAACCGATGGTTCGGCAATGGTGTCGGCCACGGTCGCCGTAGTCATACCAGCGATAGAGATGATGTCGCCAGCCTTGGCTTCATCAACGGGAACGCGCTCAAGGCCGCGGAACGACATAATCTTGGACGCACGGCCGCTTTCGACGATCTTGCCGTCCGGGTTCAGCGCGTGAATCTGCTGGTTCACCTTGACGGTGCCCGACAAGACGAGGCCAGTAAGAATACGGCCAAGGAAGTTGTCGCGGTCAAGCAAAGTCACCAGCATTTTGAATTCGCCGTCAACATCTGCCTTTGGCTCTGGCACATGGCTGACGATGGTTTCAAACATCGGGGTCAATGTGCCTTCGCGCGCGCTTGGGTCAGTCGATGCATAGCCGTTGCGGCCCGAGGCATAGAGCACGGGGAAATCCAGCTGCTCGTCGGTCGCATCAAGCGATACGAACAGGTCGAACACTTCGTCCAGCACTTCCTGGATACGCTCGTCAGGGCGGTCAACCTTGTTGACGACGACGATTGGCTTCAGGCCAAGCGCCAGGGCCTTGCCGGTAACGAACTTCGTTTGCGGCATCGCGCCTTCGGACGAATCGACGAGCAGGATAACGCCGTCGACCATCGACAAAATGCGCTCAACTTCGCCGCCAAAGTCGGCGTGGCCTGGTGTGTCGACGATGTTGATGCGGGTTACATTACCCTTATTGTCGTCCCACTCAACCGAGGTGCATTTGGCAAGAATGGTGATGCCGCGTTCTTTTTCGAGATCGTTCGAATCCATCGCGCGCTCTTCGATGCGCTGGTTGTCGCGGAAGGTGCCCGACTGACGAAACAGTTGGTCAACAAGGGTGGTTTTGCCGTGATCGACGTGCGCGATGATGGCGATGTTACGCAATGACATTAGGAAATTGGCCTTTTTGGAAGGTCTTCATAGCAGCCACATGCCACCAGATTCTCGCGCGCCATTAACGCAATATGCGCTGCAGCGCAACATCGCTGGTGTTGCAATACGCGATTGCAACGGTCAAAGCGCATCGATGTTCGCTCGTATCTTCGCTGATCGCTTTGTAATATTACTGCTTGTCACGATATTGTTGGCGAGCATCCTACCCGTGCGCGGTCGCGCGGCGGAGGTTGCGTCGCTGATTTCATTGGCCGCTATATTCCTGCTGTTTTTCCTCAATGGCGTGCGGTTGCCACGGCATGAAGTCATTAACGGCGTCCGCAATTGGCGGTTGCAGGGCGCGATTTTTCTGTTCGTTTTTGGTGTAATGTCAGCCACCGGATTGGCGCTTTCTTACCTTTTCGACAATATCCTGCCGCCGACGCTTGCCTTGGGGCTGCTATTTACAGGTATCTTGCCCTCTACTGTGCAGTCGGCTGCGGCCTATTGCGCGCTGGCCAAAGGCAATGTGGCGGCATCGGTTGTCGCAGCGGCGTTGGTCAATCTGGTGGGGGTGGTGTTGTCGCCATTGCTCTTGGCGCTGTTGGCGCATGTGGGGGAAGCCAGTGTCTCGGGCGAGGCCGTTGGCCGTATTGCGCTGATCCTGTTGTTACCCTTCACGCTTGGTCAAATGGCGCAGCGTTGGTGCAAGCCTTGGGTAGATCGTAACAAAGAGTTGTCGACATGGATGGACCGCATATCGATTGCCATTGCGGTCTATGTGGCGTTTTCGGGTGCGGTGGTTGCGGGGATCTGGAGCATCGTGCGCGGTGATGAACTTGCGTGGTTGGGGCTCGCCTTGTCCGTGATGTTGCTGGTCGGTTTCGGCGGGGCCTGGGCTTTGGGTGGCGCAATGAAGTTGCCGCGCGGTGACCGCATTACCATGCTGTTTTCCGGCGGACAGAAAAGCATAGCCATCGGCGCGCCGCTCGCCGCGACCATATTCCCGCCAGCGATTGCCGGAATGGTCCTGCTGCCGACGCTGATCTATCATATGGCGCAGCTAATACTGTCTGCACCGCTGGCCACGCATCTGGCGAGCAACGCACAACTTTCAGAATTGTCATCCCCGACTTGATCGGGGATCCATGGTCCGCCTTGTCGGCCCTTACCGCCGGTTCCGGCCATGGATTCCCGCTTTCGCGGGAATGACGAAGGTATTTTTTTACAGTGAGCGCAACGCTTCCGAAGGCCGCGCTGCCAAAATCGGCAATGACCCAACGATGCCAAGCACAAAGGTCAACCCTGCGCCACCAACCAAAGTCAGGGCGAGTATCGAATAATCGGGGGCAAAACTGAAATCGAATATTTGGACCACAACATAATATGCCGCCAGCATGCCAAGCAGCAGGGAAACCAGACCAAGCACGATGGCCAATATGCCATATTCCAGCGCCTGCGCGCCCAATATTTGCCGTCTTGTGCTACCAAGCATCTTCATGATGACGCTGTCGTAAATCCGCGACTGACGCGCGGCGGCGATGGCGCCAACGAGCACTGCGATGCCAGCTAGGATCGCGATCGATGCCGCAGCCGCGATAGCCTGTGCCATTTGCGTCAGCAGGACAGTAATTTGCGCGGTGACTTCGCCAACCTCAATCAGGGATGAGGAGGGGAAGGTCGGCGGAATCGATTTTGCCAATATCCGCTCGGCGTCTTTCGATACGGTCAAGGTCGCCACCATATTGTGGGGGGCAGCATCAAGGCTTCCCGGCGAAAACACCATCACATAGTTCAGGCCGAAATTGTCCCATTTGACCGTGCGCAACGACGCGATTTTTGCCGGAACCTCAACGCCAAGCAGACTGACAGTCAGGGTATCGCCAACGCCAACGCCCAAGCTTTCTGCGGCTTCTGCCTCAAGGCTGACCAAGGCCGGGCCCTTATAATCCGCTGGCCACCATTTGCCCGCAACGATCTCGCTACCATTGGGCAGGACCCCGCTATAGGTCAGCCCGCGGTCGCCATTCAATATCCATGCGCCTTCGGGCAGCTCTTCCAGTTGATCGACACGCTGGCCGCCAAATTCGACGATTGTGCCGCGCAAGGCAGGGATCATGTTGATGGTGGCTTTGGGGTCGGCTTCCCGGACCATTTGCCGGAATTGCGCTTGGCCCTCACGCGGGATGTCCAACGCAAAGAAGCTTGGCGCGCGGTCGGGAACGCTGTTCTTGATTTCGTTGTTGATGCTCGTCTGAATGGCGGCGAGCGTCACGAACAAAGTAAGGCCAAGGCCAAGCGCGACGACCAAAGCCTGTGTCTGCGCGCCGGGGCGGTGCAGATTAGCAAGCGCGAGGCGCGGCAACGGTGCCTTTGGCCGTGGGACACGCAAGGCGATAAAGCGCAGCAGCCACGCTATGCCAGTCAGCAACAGCAGCAAGCCAAAGGCCGCGCCGATAAAGGCGAGCGAGAATAACGGCTCGCGCGCCGTCACCACCGCAAGCGCGATGATCGCAAGGATCGCCGAGATTACCCAGACCGCGCTTCGCCGGTCGATGCGGGCATTGCCCTCCACGATCGCGCGGAACAAGCCAGCAGCAGGCACAGTGCGCGCGCGGGCCAAGGGCGGCAAGGCAAAGGCGACGGCGATCAGCAGGCCGTAAATAGCGCTGACGAGCAACGGCAAGGGATGCAGGTTAAAGCCCGGAGCGACAGGCAATATGTCGCCAGCGACCCAGCCAATCACCATTGGCATGACGCTGCCCACGGCAAGGCCAGCGATAATCGCGCCTGCCGCCACGGTCAAAATTTGCAGCATGTAGATACGGAAAATAGTGCCGCTATCTGCGCCAGTGACCTTCAATGTCGCAATGCTGGCGCGCTTGCTGGCGAGATAGCTGCTGACGCCGTTACCGACGCCGATGCCAGCAATCACCAACGCGGCAAGGCCGACGAGGGTCAGGAACTGGCCCATGCGTTCGATAAAGCGCCGTGTGCCGGGTGCGCCGTTCGAGCGGTCGGTTATATCCCACCCTGCCGAAGGGAATTGCGCCTCAAGCGCCTCAGCGACGGCTGCTGCATCTTCGCTGGGGGTCAGCTTAATGCGATATTTCGCCTCATACATGCTGCCGGGTTGGATCAGGCCTGTGTCCGGCAAGGAAGCCATGTTGATGATGGCAACGGGGCCAAGCGTAAAGCCTTCGCCCAAGCGGTCCGGTTCTACGTCAATGATGCCCGCGACCTTGAACCTTGCTTCACCAAAGCGGACAGTACCGCCGGTTTCGATATCGAGCCGTTCGGACAAGGTGGGTCCAATATAGATTTCGCCCTCTGCCGGTGCCTTAACATTGCCGCCGTCGCGCAAGGTCAGCGTGCCATAATGCGGGTAAATGCTGTCGATGGCCTTTAATTCGGCAAGCAGGCTGTCGCTGTCGACCTCTGGACCAATCGCCATTGCGCGTAGACGCAAGGTTTCCGAAACCGTGCCAGCTTTCCGCATCGCTGCCATTTCGGCTTGCGTTGCTTCGCGCTGTGCAATGCCGATTTCGACATCACCGCCAAGGATTGTCTGGCCCCGCCGCGAGAGTTCGTCAGCAATGCCAGCAGTCAGGCTGCCAATCGCCGCCAGCGTAGCAACGCCCAAAAACAGGCAAATGGCAAGCAGCCGAAGCCCGCGAATACGCGCGGACAAGTCCCGGCGCGAAATGCGCCAAATGGCGGCGAGGGGCAGGGTCATGCGGCGTGCGGTCTTTCCCGAACGGAAGGGTTGGGCTTGTTCAAGACCAAGGCGTAATGGATCAAGCCACGCTCTCCACGACATGGCCGTCTTGCATGGAAATCACGCGATCGCATTTGCGGGCGAGTTCGGGATCATGCGTAATGATCAATAAGGTTGCACCCAGTGCGGCGCGGCGGTCGAACAAGAGATCGACAATTGACGTGCCCGTTGAGCCATCCAGATTGCCCGTCGGTTCATCGGCGAAAATGATCTTTGGCCCAGCGGCCATGGCGCGGGCGATGGCAACGCGTTGTTGTTCGCCGCCTGACAATTGCGATGGATAATGCGTAAGCCGATGGCCAAGGCCGACGGCTTCCAACTCGCTTTGCGCGCGACCAAACGGGTCTTCGAGACCAGCCAGCTCCAGCGGGATTGCGACATTTTCAAGCGCGGTCATCGTTGGCAGCAAATGAAACGCCTGCAACACTATGCCAATTCGTCCACGCCGCGCGCGGGCGAGTTCGTCTTCATCCAGCTTCGTGAAATCCAGGCCATCGACAAGGACAGTCCCGCCGGTGGCTTGCTCCAAACCCGCCAATACCGCCATCAAAGATGATTTGCCTGACCCGGACGGCCCGAGCAACGCGACGCTGCTGTCATAGGGCACCTCAAGGTCGACGCCGCGTAAAATCGACACGGCGGCGTCGTTGCTGCCAAGGCTAAGGGTGACATTTGCCGCGCGGATTGCCATATCCGCTTTATGAGTGACCGGAGCGTGCAAGGAAAAATCCTTATGAGAAGTTTTTGGCTATATGGGGCGTTATGTGTCGCAATCCAAGGGTTGTCGGGATGCGGGTCTAACCCTGTAGCGGAAAATAAGGCCGAAGTGCAGGAATTGGCAAAGGTCACAGAGTATGACCGTTTGGTTGTTGCCTTTGGCGATAGCCTTTACGCCGGATACCGCCTTGCGCCAAACGAAGGGCTTGCCCCGCAATTGCAGGCCGCATTGCAGGCAGACGGCATCAATGCACGTGTGCACAATGCTGGCGTGTCCGGGGACACCACCGGAGCCGGGAAAACGCGGTTGGCGTTTGTGCTCGATAATCTCGATCGAAAACCGGACCTGGTGGTGCTTGGCCTTGGCGGAAATGACATGTTGCGCGGGATCAAACCTGAAGAAACCAAAGCGAATATGACCGCGATGATGGACGAATTGAAACGCCGTGACATTCCGGTTGTGCTCACGGGCATGTTAGCTGCGCCCAATATGGGTCAGGATTATGGCAAGTCTTTCAATGGTATATTTCCAGATCTGGCCAAGAAATATGATGCGCCGCTTTATCCGTTTTTCCTTGATGGCGTGGTGACGGATGCGGCGTTGATGTTGCCGGATAATATCCATCCAAACGCCCAAGGCGTATCGCGGGTGGTCGAAGGATTATCACCGCTGGTCGAAGCCGCTTTGAAAGCGCAAGGCGAAGCTGTATTAGAAAAATAATACAGCTGGGGACGGAAGTGCTTGAAATGGTCGGGCACTCGTTCCATCTGTTGTAACAGGATTGAACAGAGGGATTTGGCAATGTCGACGGAGACAGTAACCCAAACAGTACAAGAACTTAAGCTGACGCCCCCGGACCCTGTGCCGACCGTCACGCCGCAACAGGCGATGGGGCTGGTTCCCGTAACGGATGAGCAGCAGAGTAAGCTTGCGCAGCGGGTTGAGGCCTATGTTGCCGATTTGGTCGCACAGGACGTGAACAGCCCTGAATTCGGCAAACGCGTTGACCAGCTGACCAATATGGGCCGCAAGGAAATTATGGAAGCATCGGCCCAGTCGAACCGCTTCCTGGATAAGCCAATCCGCCGGATGGACGCTGAATCTGGTGTTGGCGCTGACTTGGCCGAACTGCGCCGCGTTGTTGAAGATTTGGACCCTTCCAAAAAGGGCAATCTGATGACGAAGGAGAAGCTATTCGGTATCATTCCCTTTGGCAGTAAATTGCGCAATTATTTCGACAGCTATCAAAGCTCGCAAACGCATATCAGTTCGATCCTTGGCCGGCTTGGCAATGGCAAGGACGAGCTATTGATGGACAACGCCGCCATTGATGTGGAGCGACAGAATCTGTGGGTTGCCATGGGCAAGCTTGAACAGATGATTGTCATGTCCAAGCAACTTGATGCCAAGCTTGAGGAAAAATCTGCAGAGTTGGAACTGTCTGACCCGGCAAAATCGCGCGCGATAAAGGAAAGCGCGTTGTTCTATGTGCGCCAGCGAACACAGGATTTGCTTACGCAAATGGCCGTGACGGTGCAGGGTTATCTCGCGCTTGATCTCGTTAAGAAGAACAATGTCGAGTTGGTGAAAGGCGTTGACCGTGCATCGACAACGACCGTTGGCGCGCTGCGCACGGCGGTGACGGTTGCACAGGCGATGACAAACCAGAAATTGGTGTTGGAGCAAATCACTGCGTTGAATACGACGACGGCCAATATCATCGACAGCACTGGCCAATTGCTGCGCGACAATACGGGCCGCATTCATGAACAGGCGGCTGCATCGACCATCCCGCTGGAAACGCTGAGCCGCGCGTTCCAGAATATCTATGACACGATGGATGCCATCGACACTTTCAAGTTGAAGGCACTCGACAGCATGAAACAGACGTCCGAAGCGCTCGAGAAAGAAGTCGAAAAGTCCAAGGGTTATATCGCCCGAGCCGAAGGTCAGGCGCAGGCCGTGAAGGCGACGCAGGACAGCGGCTTGCTTGCGGCTTTGGAGGGGTAGTTTGATAAAAGGTACAATATGAACAGTCCCGCATCCAACTCGAACGAAACCTTGAACGCGGCGGCGCGGTCGCTGCGCAATGTGCGGATGATGCCCATCGGCACCAAGTCCCAAGCGCTGCGCCGTGCGCATTTCTGGGGTAAACTGAGCAAAGCGGTAATTGCCGTTGGCGTGGTATTAATTGGCGCCGGAATAGTCGGTGGAATCATTGACGGTATTGGCTTTTGGGGTGTGATGATTACGGGAATCCTTGGCGCGGCGGCGGCGTATGTGCTGATGCGCTATCCCGAAATGCCCATGCCGACGACCGAAAGCCTGCGCGTGACAGACCTTGCCACCTTGGCGGGCAAAACCGAGATTTGGTTAGAGGCACAGCGCCCTGCTTTGCCCGCGCCGGCGGTAACCTTAATGCAGGATATTGGTTTACGGCTGGATCAACTCGCGCCGCAATTGCAAACGCTGGATGAAAACGACCCCGCCGCCCGCGAAGTGCGTAAGCTGGTGGGTGAACATCTGCCTGAACTTATCAACGGCTATAAGAAAATCCCCGACAGTCTGAAGAACAAGGAGCACGCCGGAAAAACACCCGCGCAGCAGCTTGTCGACGGCCTTAAGACCATTGACCGGGAAATCGAGACCATGACCGGGCAGATCTCGCGTGGGGAGCTTGATAAGCTTGCCGTGCGTGGTCGGTATCTTGAGATGCGCTACGATAATGCGGACACAAATGGGCAGGGTGTTTAAACCTTGCTTTAAACCCCGCCACGGTGGATTCTTCCGCCAAGTCATTCCCTTTGGATATAGCGCGCCACTTTGCGCGGGCTTATGCGTTATACCGTGCACCCATGGCCCAGAATAACGATCGCGCCCCCAATTTGCTTTGCGAAATAGAGACGGTTTTGGCCGACGGACGGCCCGTCTGTTTGCGCACAATCCGGCCAAGCGACGAAGCAAGTATCCGCGCTGGCATCGCCGAAATGTCGGATCGATCGCGCTATTTGCGTTTCTTCTCCGCCTTTCGCGCGCCGCCGGAATCTATTGTGAAACGCTTAAGCGCGGTGGATGGGCATGACCATATTGGTTGGGGGGCGATCCTACTCGATGGGCAAGACCATCCTCCGATAGCGGCTGCGCATGCGATACGTTCCCAGGAACTTCCTTGGCACGGCGAACTCGCCATTGCGGTGTTGGACGAATACCATGGCTTAGGCCTTGCCCGCATGTTGATTGCTGCGGTCTTGCTGGACTGTCTTGAGGAAGACCTGCCGGTCCTGGAAATGCAGATGCTGGCCGAAAATCGCGCCGCTCAAAATCTGGTGGCATATCTCGGCGCCAAGCGTAGCGCTGCGCTCGATAGCGTAAGCCATTATTGGCTTGATGTGCGCGCAGCGTTGGACATTCTCAATAGTGATGAAAATTCCCCCGGGCTTAAAGCCGTGTTTGCTGGACGTATAACCAAGTAAAGAGCCTAAATACGTGAGAAATAAATACGCAAACCTTTGCATCAAAATAACAATTACCATGCAGAACTAAGTCAATGCAATTGCCTCAGCCGGTGCGCTTTGCTAGCGATGTCTCTGATAGTGGAATATCGGAGCGCATTGCGTCGCGTTTTGATCCGCGATTACTTATGAGGGGTTCGCGGTGGACATTATGGCACATCACAGATCGCTTATGTCCAACGAACGGCTGGGACAAATTGTCGAAGATTCGGCAAGCGAAGTTTATATATTTTCGGTCGACGATTGCCGTTTCACACTCGTCAACAGAGGTGCGCGGGAAAACCTCCAATATTCGATGGAGGAACTGCGGAGCCTGACACCGTGGGATATCAAACCGGATATTGACCAAGCCGGGTTCATGGCGCTGATCCAACCATTGATTTCGGGTGATATCCCGGTGCTTAATTTTAGCACCGTACATTGCCGCAAAGATGGCACGCGTTATGATGTGGCTGTCCAGTTGCAGTTGATCTGTTCGGAAGATGCGCCGCCTGTTTTCTATGCTGCTATTCAAGACGTCACCAATCGCAACACGATTGAACGCGAGCTTCGGGATGTTTCCGGCCGGCTAAACGCGATTTTGCACAACACCATGATGGCTGTGTTCGTGATGGATGATTCACAACAGTGCGTTTTTATGAACCATGCTGCGGAGAAATTGACGGGATATTCGTTTGAAGAGACGCAAGGGCGCGCTCTCCACGATGTGATCCATCACAGCTATCCCGACGGTCGGCATTTCCCACTGCATGAGTGCGCGATTGACCGGGCGCTGCCTGAAGAAAACCAGATGTCGGGCGAAGAAACCTTTGTGCACAAGAACGGCAGTTTTTACCCGGTTGGCTTTACCGCATCGCCCATTCGTGACGATAATGGTGCGGCAATCGGGACTATTATCGAAGTCCGCGATATCAGCGATGAACTAGCTGCGCGTGACGCGATGCACAGGTTCAATGATTCACTACAGAAAAAAGTGGCTGAAGCCATTGATGAGCGCAAGCGCATTGAAGAACAGTTGCTGCAAGCGCAGAAAATGGAAGCCATTGGGCAATTAACAGGCGGTATCGCCCATGACTTCAATAACCTGCTTCAGGTTATCGGCGGTAGCCTGGAGCTTTTGGCCCGCGATATCGGTGACGACCCACGCGCACGACATCGTCTGGAAAATGCCATGGGGGGTGTGGCGCGTGGCGCGAAGCTTGCGTCGCATCTTTTGTCCTTTGGCCGCCAACAGCCATTGCAACCGAAATCCAGCAACGTAGGCCGGTTGCTGCAGGGCATGAATGAAATGCTTGCCCGTTCACTCGGGGAAACGGTCGAGGTCGAAACTATCGCAGCGGACGATATTTGGAATTGCATGATTGACGCAGCGCAGGTGGAAAACGCTGTGCTAAATCTGGCGATCAACGCGCGCGATGCAATGAACGGTCGAGGCAAGCTGACGATTGAGGCGGACAATGCAATTTTGGATGCCCGTTATGTGTCGGCACATCCCGACCTAAAGCCGGGACAATATGTGATGGTCGCGGTTACGGACACCGGCGCAGGCATGTCGCCTGAGGTTTTGGAAAAGGCATTCGATCCATTCTTTACGACCAAAGAACCGGGCAGCGGAACTGGTCTTGGACTAAGCATGGTTTACGGGCTTGTGAAACAATCGGGCGGCCATGTGAGTATCTACAGTGAAGTGGGCTTTGGAACGACAGTCCGTATGTATCTGCCGCGTACACGCACTGCCGAGAATAAAGATTTTGAAGCGCCGTTCAGCCACTTTCCGCATCAAACTGCTTCATCCGAAACGATCCTGGTTGTTGAAGATGACGCTGTTGTGCGGTCGACCGCGGTAGAAACTTTGCGCGAGTTCGGATTTACGGTTTTAGAAGCTGTAAATGCGGAGCGGGCTTTAGCGATTATTGAAAGCGGCGCGAAGGTAGACTTGCTGTTTACAGATGTCGTGATGCCCGGCAAATTACGCAGTCCCGAACTTGCGCGGCGGGCAAAGCAGATATTACCCGATATTGGCGTACTGTTCACATCCGGTTATACAGAAAACGCGATTGTCCATTCCGGACGGCTGGATGATGGCGTGGAATTATTGTCCAAGCCATATTCCAATGATCAGCTATTTGCAAAAATTGGCCGCGTGATGGCAAAACTTCGAAAGGCAGACACTGCGTTGCAGACAGACAAAGAAAATCAAGACCAAAGCCAGGCTGCTGCCGAAAGCGGCGCCCTGCGAGTATTGGTGGTTGAAGATGAGATTCTTATTCGCATGAACCTGGCTGAAATGTTGGGCGAACTTGGTGCGGAGGTGCAGGAAGCAGGTTGCCTGTCAGATGCTCACGCCGCCTTTGCCGCTGGCGACTTCGATATTGTGATAACCGATATCAGTCTGCCCGATGGAAGTGCGGAGCAATGGGTGACGGAACTGGTAACAGCCGGGCATCAGGGTGTCATAATCTCATCCGGACACCCGCCAGAGGGCGAGCTGGCGCGACAGATTGCCGCGAAGTTCGTCGGCGTCCTCGGCAAGCCTTATGAACTCAGCGACGTAGAGCGCTGCCTTGCCGAACGCAGGCAGTAAGACCACCTTGCGACCCGGCCTATCTTCCAAATCAGGCCGTTGAACGCGAACGAAATCAAGGGGACGGCGGTTGACGCAGTCGAAGCTGCGCAGAGAAATATTCGGAACGCTCGCCAATGGGGAAACCGTTGACGCGGTCACATTGACGAATGCGGGCGGCAGTTGCGTAAAGATTATCTCTTATGGTGCTTCCATCCAGTCTGTTTGCGTCCCTGACGCGCGGGGTCATTTTGCCGATGTGACAACGGGCTACAACTCACTGAATGAATATGTGGCCCAGCCGCAGTATTTTGGATCAACTGTTGGTCGCGTGGCAAACCGGATCGCAGGAGCGCGCTTTACACTAGACGGGCAGGAGTTTGTCGTTCCTGCCAATGATGCAGTTAATTCGCTACATGGCGGCGATGTGGGTTTTGACAAGGTCAACTGGACGATTACGGCCTGTGACGAAGACGCATTATCGGTTACATTGTCGCTGGTCAGCCCGGACGGCGATCAAGGGTATCCGGGAACGTTGAAAGTGTCCGCGACATATCAGTTGACCGACGATGATGCGCTTTCAGTCCGATATCAGGCGACGACCGACGCCCCGACTGTCGTCAACCTGTCCAACCATGCCTATTGGAACTTAGGTGGCGAAGGCGCGGGGCATGACGCCATGGATCACGTGTTGACTATATTGGCCGATCATTTTCTGCCCGTCGACAGTGCGCTCATTCCTACCGGAGAGCGCCGGAATGTGGTCGGCAGCGCATTTGACTTTCGCACACCCCGACCGATACGCAGTCATGTCCGCGACATGGACGATGAACAATTGAAATTTGGACGGGGCTATGACCATAATTGGGTGATAGACGAAATGGTGGCGCGAGAGCCGCGCCCGATGGCGGTGCTGGAGGATCCACATTCAGGCCGTAGAATGACGTTGTTATCAAACCAGCCGGGCCTGCAATTTTATTCAGGTAATTTCTTTGACGGCTCCACGGCTGGCAAAGCCGGAAAAAGTTATCGCATGGGCGATGCCATCGCTCTGGAGCCGCAGATGTTTCCTGACGCACCAAACCAGCCATCCTTTGCAACCGTTACGCTCCGCCCTGACGAGATGTATGAAAATATTATCGTCTGGCAATTTGGTACAACCGCAGCAGGCACAGGATAACAGCCACGGCTCTGGCCGGCGTGTGATACTTACTCACCCTATCGACGCATTTTTCGTTCACATCGACGGATTTGGTCCATCTTCGGACCAATTTATTCCGGAACTAAATGGCGCAGCGGATGTTGCCTTTGCAGTGCTATGAATCGCTCGGCAATTCTCAAAATTGGCGGGTTTCATCGACATTTGACCATTTAGGAGAGCAAACATGATTGACGACAACAAACC
>JAZKGS010000038.1:34332-45107 GCA_040385805.1 Pseudomonadota bacterium
GTTGCAGCACTTGCAATTCCAGGTGTAGGCCCGCTTGCAGCAATCGGTGCAATCGCAGCAACAGTTGTTCCGGAGGCTATGGCCATTGGCGCGGTTGCAGGTGCTGCGGCTGGAACATTCAACGAAGCGTTGAAGGACCATGGCGTTAGCGAGGAAGATGCAGCTTATTATGGTGATCGCATGAAAAGCGGCGGTATTCTCGTCACGGTGAATTCGTCCGACGTTGACCAATCACAAGTTCAAGATACGCTGTATCAGCACGGTGGGCACTCGTCATCGCGGGCGCGAAATATGGCAGTTTGATACTTACCACAATTTAGGAAATCTCGTGCCTCGCGGTTTTCGCGGGGCACTTTTTTTCGATCTAATTGGCACACCGTTGGAAGGGCCCAAAAACTGAAATTTAGAGGTAAAAGCCTGTAGTGTTGTTGAAGGTGATACCGCTTATTCAAACCTTTGCATTTGTAAAACAACACCCTGGTCTACCTATGAATATCACTGAGGAATGCGGAGGCTTAGTTTGACGTTATCGTCTGCGCAGGTTCTTGTCGTGGATGACGAAATCGACATCCTTCCCGAATATCAAGAATTTTTCGAGTCCGCAGGTTTTACGACGTATACCTGCGTCTGCCCATTGGAGGCCATCAAACTTGTTCTCCATACGCCCGGCGTCAATGTCGTGATCACCGACTTGCGGATGGGGAAGCTTGATGGCGCGAGTATGATCCGCGAGTTGCGGGCCACGCTCCCGCCCGAGCGCCGCGTGGACTTTTTGATTTTGACAGGGGATGCAACCGCGCAGCCAGTAGATGATATAGCCGACGTTCCCGTGTTTTTGAAACCCGCCGATACTGACGCACTGGTGGCGGCCATTCGCGCGGTGGCTGGCCGCCCGTGAAAATGCCTCCTGGCGCGCTGAAATTTCCCAAGGTTTCGCGGCAGGAATTCCTTGTCACCGTTGTTCTTGGGCTGATGGGGTTTCTGCTTAATACATTTGAATTGCAACTCGGTTGGGGGGTGCATTTTATTTTTGGCGGCGCGCTCATCTACGCCTTCGCGCGCCTGCTTTCTCCACAAATGCTGGTTCTGGGGATCGCCATATCAAGCCTTTGGACAATATTTTTGTGGCACCACCCTTGGGCATGGATAGTGTGGGTGTGTGAGGCCGTTTTCATTGCCTTTGTTGCTCGAAATAGCTCGGCTGTCCGGCGCGATTTGATTTTTTGGCTCATGCTTGGCACGCCATTGTTATTGCTGACCTATGGCGCAGTAATGAAGATGGACGCGCTATCGCTCTGGCTTGTTGTCGCGAAACAGTCGGCAAATGGAATATTGAACATTGTGTTGGGCGAGTTGCTTTATCTGACGCTAATGGCTGGAAACCCGTTTCGCAAGTTTGGCCATTGGCCCAAAATGAAGATGGAAAGCGTCGTCATCACGTGGTTGATGGCGATAATTTTAATTCCCACGGCGGTTTATCTCGCGCTTGACGCGCCCGCCCGCGAACAGGCGGCGCGAAAAGAGGTGGGGACAAATTTAGGGTATCGCCTAGCAGTAAGTAATGCGGCCGTGAGCAACTGGGTACATTCGCGTGGCCAAGTTCTGAGGATGCACGCCGCCGACGAGTTGAATGAAGAGGGCGTGCCAGATCCGGACTTTTTTCAGGAAATCTCGTCGGATTTTGAAGAGGTAACAATCATCGGGCAGGGACAGAGACTGATTTGGTCTGCTCAATCCGCACGCCGTATGGTCCAAATGCCCGAACTTAAACCAAGCCCAAATGCGATTTCGGGACAACGCGGCATGCGTTTGGTTGATATGGCCCCGCAGCGGGCTGGAGAAGCGCCGCAGTTCAAATTGATTGTTCCATTTTACGCGGATGGCGAAGCAGGCATTATCGAGGCAAAACTGCGGGCCGGTATTTTGTACGATATCGCAAACGGGCAGCGCCAATCTGGGGGCTATGGCATATTCCTCGCCAGTCCCGTGCAGGGCGCAACGCCGCTCTCGTCGGCACCGGCAGCATGGGGCAAAGAGGTGGAGGGATTGAGCCCGGCGAAGCGAATGGAAGCGTTAGCCGCGCCTTTATTGTTAAGTGACGTAGGCTATGGCAGCGCAGTCATGGCGGATCTACGCAATGCCCTGATAATGCGTTCGACAAGTGTTGCTGACCTGCCTGAATGGCAATTGATCGGGATAGCGCCACTAGCGCCTGCCGTGATTGCCGCGCGACAAATTCAATTGAAGCAGCTGAGTGCATTAATGGCGTTTTGTGTCGTGATAGCCATTCTGGCACATGTCCTTAGTCGCAGAATGACGCACACGTTGCGCATGCTATCCCAATCCGCAGCAGATCTGACGGCTACAGGTACAACAAGCGGCCCTTTTGACGGCATGGTCGTGCAAGAATTGAGCGAGGTACTCGGCCATATCAAAACCGCCGGAAAGACAGTCGGGCGGGAACGCGGAACGTTGGCGAACTATAGACGAAGGCTGAACGGTATTGTCCAACATGCGCCGGTAATTGTCTATGCGCTGAACGTGTCGGACGGTGGCAAGGGCGAGCTTGTATACGTCAGCGAGTCTTTGGAAAAAATTCTTGGTTACACTTCTGCCGACATATCTGAACCGGAATGGTGGAGCCGCGCGGTTCATCCAGATGATAATATGAGCAACATCGGTGCATTCGGCAATCTTTCACCTGACCAGGCGGTCAGTGTTGAATATCGGATGCAGCACAAAAAAGGGCATTATGTTTGGGTCTATGACAGCCTATCAGTAGAAATAAATTCCCACACTGGTCAACTTGAAGCGGTCGGTGTGATCATGGACATATCCGAACGTAAGGCCGCAGCCGAACAATTGTTGCAAGCCGACAAAATGGCGAGCCTCGGCCGAATGATATCGGGAACTGCGCATGAATTAAACCAACCGCTAAATTTTATAAAAATGGCCGCGTCAAATTTACGGCAGAATGTCGTCCGTGGACGCCTGGACGCTGAGCAGCTTCTGCCAAAACTGGAAAACATAATGGGGCAAGTAGAGCGTGCATCCGCGATTTTGTTGCAGATGCGGATATTTGGCCGCACACCAAAAGAGTCACCCTATCCCATCGACGTGAAATCCGCAGTGGAGGCAGTTGTGGCGATGGTAGCACCGCAATTCGAATTCGATGGAACGCAAGTGGAAGTCCTTGAAAAAAGCGGACCTGTCCATGTTCATGCGCTGCCGATGCTGCTGGAACAAGTGCTGTTAAACCTGTTGCTGAATGCCAATGACGCTATTCGCGCACGTTTTAGGCCCAAGGAGTCCGAAAAAGGCAGGATCCAAATCACCGTCGAACGCCGACAGCAGCTCGCTGTGGTAACAGTGGAGGATAATGGAACCGGTATATCCGCAGACGTGCTGCGCCAAATATTCGATCCATTCTTTACAACCAAGCCGCCAAAGGAAGGAACGGGGCTTGGCCTCTCGATCAGCTATGGCATCATCCGCGATTTGGGTGGTGTCATCCGGGCCAAATCAGGCCGTAATGGTGCGCGCTTCACGATTGAACTGCCGTTGGCAGAGGATAAAGCCGTGGTCAGTAAAGCTGACGTTATGTAAGCGCACACAAGTAAATTGGTGCGGTGCAATTTATCCATACAACAAATTTTTTAGCCAACCCATTCGCCATACGTTTCAGAACCAGAAGCGTTTTTGATCTGTACCCTGTCGAAGCGGCCCAGAATGACGCAAATTGGCCGTCTGTCGGGATGTACAGATTTGCATTGAAATGGCACCTTTGGTGCGGACGCAAGCCTCCCGGTGATAATTACCCTCAGGCCCTCACCATCGGGCAGTTGTTCTGTCGTAAGGCGTTTGGACACGCGATAGGGTTGGCCGTCGCGGTTATCGGCCCGAGGAGCCTCTTCATCGGCAATTTCCGCGATGGCAAGTGAAGGCGCCTCTGCTGTGCCCGATGCAATGCTATTGTCCGCAAGTGGTGGGCATATCCCCTGGCGAAGCCATTCGCGTTCAATCCAGAAGCTTTTTGCGAATTTGGTGGCAGCTTCTTCGTCGCCACTGTTTTCGGTCTCGCCCTCTGTTGGGATGATGATGTTAGATGGAAATATAAGCTGAAAATTACCATTTTCGGCATTGTAACTCCAGCCGCGTTCCAACTTTTCATCCTGTGCTGCTGGACCTGTGCAGGCAAATGGCAGGACAAGTTCAAATCGACGTCCGGCGAATTGTCCGAACTTTGCATCCGTCATATCGCCGGCTGTAAACGCAGACGCAGCCAAATTTGCGGCATCAATGAGTGCCGAACGATCCAGATTTTGTAGAGGTGGGGGCGGCGCAGGTGCTTTTGGTTGCGCCTTTGGCACTGCAACAGTTGCCTTTTCAACCGCTGCCTCGGGCCAACTTAGCACTACCGTTACGGCGCCAATGACGAGCAAGCCGAAGGCTGCGAGGCCGCGCCATTTTGGTGACTGCGTTTCAGGCATGTCGAAGCCAATACTGTAAAATCATGTAAAACACCACTTTTCGTATCGCATATGATGCAGTAGGCATCAAGGGATGGCAAAGAATTTAGGCGGATGACTATTGACCAGCTCCTGACCGTCGCCGTTCTGGTGGGGGTCGTCGCCGCGTTAATTTGGGACAAAATCCGCGCCGACGTCGTCGCCCTTGCAGGTGCCGCCGTTCTGCTGATGACTGGCGTTGTCCGGCCAAGCGAAGTCCAGGGCGCCTTTGCAAGTCCAGCTTTGATCGCGCTTGGGTCGTTGTTCGTCATTGTGTACGCGATTGAATTATCCGGCTTGCTTGACCGGTTGATTGGGCAGGCGGTGCGGTTGTGCCAGGCCATTGGCGTGATGGGTCTGTGGCTGACCATCGCGTTGTGCGGCGCGGCTTCGGCGTTTTTGAACAACACGCCTATCGTCGTGTTAGGCGCGCCCGTTATACGCGACACGGCCAAGACACTTGGCCTTAGCCCGCGACGTTTTCTGATGCCATTATCGTACATTGCGATCCTTGGCGGCTGCTGCACGTTGATCGGGACGTCGACCAACCTTTTGGTTGCGGACATGGCGCGCCTTGGCGGGCAGCCGGTCTTTGGCTTGTTTGAAATTACGCCAGTTGGCCTGTGCATCGCGATAGCAGGCGGGATATATTTGTTGATCGTCAGCCGGTGGATGGGGCGGGGTGGATCGGATGATACGGACGTTGATTCCGAAGGCATAAGCGACATGGTCCAAGGGACAGACGCGCAGATCGGCGACGTGCGCGTGTTTGTACCGCAGCGTGAATTTCATCTCCGGAACGCATTGACCTCGGTTTTGATTTTTGCGGGGGTTATCTTTTCCGCGTCGGTCGGAGTAGCGCCAATCGCCGCGAGCGCATTTGCGGGCGCGGTGCTGCTTATATTGCTTAAGGTCATCAGCGCCGATGAAGCATATAGCGGATTGCGACCTGAAATTTTGCTGCTCATCGCGGGCATGGTTATTGTCGGGATTGCGATGGAGGAAAGCGGCCTGGCAACCAACGCAACCTCTGGCCTTGTTAGTGCAGTGCAACCCTTTGGGCCGCTATTCGCGCTTGCACTGTTCTACGGCGTAACGCTTATCCTGACCGAAATTTTGTCGAACGCAACGGTGGCGGTTTTATTTGCGCCAATTGCCATCGCTTTGGCAGAAAGTCTGGGCGTGAGTGCGCGGCCATTTTTGGTGGCCGTGATGATGGCGGCAAGCGCGGCATTTGCAACACCATTTGGATATCAAACCAATGTGCTTGTGTATCAAATCGGGCGCTATTCCTACACAGATTTCCTGCGCTTCGGCCTGCCATTGAACTTCATCACATGGGCGGTCGGGATTGTCGCGATCAGCGTATTTTTCCCGTTCTGAGGCACCGAGGCGTTAGCGCTTCACTTTGCCAAAAAGGTCCACCAGCTCGTTAAACTTTTCGCGCTGTTCCTCGACGTCGCCTGACTTGATGGCATCGGCCACGCAACAGGCGGCATGATCCTTCAAAATGGCATTCTCAACACTCGCGAGCGCAGATTTAACAGCCTGCACCTGATGCAGAATGTCGATGCAATAACGGTCGTCGACTACCATCTGCGAAATACCACGCACTTGGCCCTCAATGCGCTTTAAACGGTTAACTGTCTGGCTGCGGTCTTTTGGCATAAGCTTTTTACCCTATTGCTATACCCTATAGGGGTATCCTATATGATACCAAATCACAAGGACGCAACTGCAAATGATCAAGTCTGATTTCACGCGGCGTAGCATATTGACAGGTCTGGGTGCGGGCGCAACGCTCGCGGCTGTGCCTGCATGGGCGCAGGGGCACAGCATGCGCCGCCATGATGGCCCACCAATCCGTGCTGGGTTTGATGAGGTGAGTGGCGAAGTCATTGACCTTGCTGTGCGTGGCGGAAGGCGGATGGTTCAAGGCCGCAGTGGCCATGGCATTGCGGTCAACGGTAGTGTGCCGGGGCCGTTGATCCGGTTGCGCGAAGGGCAGAATGTCCGCCTGAATGTTACCAACCATCTGGATGAGGATACGTCGGTTCATTGGCATGGCTTGTTGGTGCCATTCCAATATGACGGGGTTCCCGGCATCAGCTTTCCGGGAATCAAGCCACACACGACCTTTACGTATGATTTTCCGATCCGGCAGTCGGGCACCTATTGGTATCACAGCCATTCAGGGCTTCAGGAACAATCGGGGCATTATGGCCCGCTGATCATCGATCCGGCTGGACCGGAACCAGTGAGCTATGATCGCGACTATATCCTGCTGCTCAGCGAGTTCACGCCGTTACACCCGCATTTCATCATGAGCCGTTTGCGGACGGGCGAAGGGTATTTCAACGAGCAGCTTTCAAGCTGGACGGACAAATATCCGATGTCTGGCGCTGAACGGCGTATGTGGGCGGAAATGCGCATGTTGCCGACGGACATCGCTGACGTCAGCGCGCCTACCTACACCTATTTGGCCAATGGCCGTGGTGCGAAGGAGGGGATGGAATATCTGTTCCGGCGCGGCGAACGGATCAGGCTGCGTGTGATTAATGGCTCGGCTATGACCTTCTTTAACTTGCGCATTCCGGGCCTACCAATGACGGTGATCGGCGCCGATGGACAGAATGTCCGGCCAGTCGAGGTCGATGAACTGCAAATCGCTGCGGCCGAAACCTATGATGTCATCATCGAGCCGGGCAGTGCCGAGGCCTACGCAATCGTCGCGGAATCGATGGACCGATCGGGCATGGCGCTCGCCATGTTGGCCAGCCAGCCGGGCGCAAAGGCTGAGGTGCCAGCGCTGCGCGCTGCGCCGTTGCTGACAATGGGCGACATGGGCATGAACCATGGTCCAAGCGACGCAGGTGGCGGGCATGACGGACATGCAGGCATGGACCATGGAAACGACGCGCCAGCCGATGCCTCCTCAAGCCACAGCATGGACGGTATGAGCATGCGCGATAAGGCGTTGCTCCCCCCGGATGTGGAAATCGGTCCCGGCCTCGACATGGTGTCAATGGCACCGGTCGATAAAATGGGTGACCCCGGCCTTGGCCTGCGCGATGTCGGGCATCGGGTGCTGAACTATCGCATGTTGTCGGCACTTGAACCCAACAAAGACACGCGCGAGCCTTCTCGCCTGTTGGAAATCCACCTTACGGGCAATATGGAGCGCTATATGTGGTCATTCGATGGCCGTATGTTCAGCGCGGTGGACGATGTTCCCATCCGTTTTGCTTGGAATGAGCGCGTGCGCGTCAAGTTGGTCAACAATACGATGATGGCGCATCCCATCCACTTGCACGGCATGTTCTTCGAACTTGTGAATGGCAAGGACGCAGCGCAGCAGCCCCGCAAGAATGTGGTGGTTGTGCAGCCTGGCGCGAGTGCGCAGTTCGACCTTACAGCGAACGAACCCGGCGACTGGGCATTTCACTGCCACCTGTTGTACCACATGCATGGCGGCATGATGCAGACGGTCACTGTAGTCGGACCGGAGGATGCAGCATGACCCGGAATGTTGCACTGGCCGCATCCCTGATTGGCATCGCGATGCTGTCCGCACCACTGCAAGCGCAAGATCATAGTGCGCATCAGGGGCACGCGGAACCCGCGCCAGCCGAAAAAGCGAAGCCCGCCGATCCGCATGCTGGCCACACTCCAGCCTCTGTTAATCCGGCGCCAGCTATGAACCATGACATGATGGATCACAGCAAAATGGATCATGGGGCATCTGATGCCTCCCAGAACGCCGCTGGGACGTCACCGGGGCCAATGATGGAAACGCCGACACCAGCAGAGGCAGGCAGTGGTCCCCCACGCGCTGCGGACGCTATATGGGGCGCACTGGCGATGGCGGAATCTCGCAAGAGCTTGCGTGAGACGCATGGCGATTTTCCGGTATTATGGTTCCAGGGCGATCGTCTGGAATATCAGGCGCGTGCTGGCGATGATGGCTATCTGTGGGATGTTCAGGGCTATTATGGCGGCCCCACCAGTCGCTTATGGTTCAAGAGCGAGGGCGAGGGCGCCTTTGGCGAACGGATTGAGGATGCCGAGGTTCAGGCACTTTATTCGAAGGCGATCTCGCCATATTGGGATATTCAGGCTGGTGTCCGTCAAGATTTCGCTGGCGTTGAGACGACCCATGCCGTCATCGGTATTCAAGGCCTTGCGCCTTACATGTTTGAAGTCGACGCAGCGATGTTCGTGTCGCATCGCGGCGACATCACTGCGCGTGTCGAGGCGGAACTTGATCAACGCATCACCCGGCGGCTGATTTTACAGCCGCGCGCTGAGGTTAATCTGTCGGCGCAAAATGTGTCGCGCCTTGGCATTGGCGCTGGCCTTGATGCGGTCGAAGTTGGCGTTCGGCTCCGTTACGAGTTCACGCGCGAATTTGCGCCTTATATCGGCGTTGAACAAAGCTGGCGTATTGGCCGAGGCGCTGATTACGCCCGCGCCGCTGGCGAGGATGCTTCCGTTACAAATTATGTTGTTGGCGTCCGTTTTTGGTTTTGAGTTAAAAAAGGATAATCGCATGAAATTCTTCTCCCTGTTCGCCAGTGCGGCACTTGCGTCTGCCACACTCCTCGCACCCGTTGCTGCACAAGCGCATAGCAAGATGGCTTCCTCAACGCCCGCCGAGGGCGCAACCGTCGCCAAGCCGCGCGTACTGACAATGAACTTCACGGAGGCTCTGCTCACGCCGACTGCGGTCGCCAGTATCGTTATGACGGCAATGCCGGGTGTGAAAAATCACGGCGAAATGGTCATTCGTAACTTCACGCCGAGCTGGTCGAATAACAATAAGACACTGACGCTGAAACTGCGTGAGCCACTCCGTGCGGGCAGCTACGAAGTGCGCTGGCAGGCCGCGGGCGCAGACGGTCACCGCATGACGGGCAAAGTAAGCTTTAAAGTCAGATAACCACCAGTGGACCCCCTGTATCCGCTGCTGCGCTTTGCGCATTACGGGCTGTTGTTGGGTCTGTTCGGCCTGACAGCCTTTCGCAGCTTTGGCCTGCGGCACGCTTTGGCGCAAAATGGGAAGTCTTCGTTAAGCATCGGTATAACGGTTAGTGCCGTTGGGGCATTGATCGTGACGGTCGCCCTGATGTTGGTCAGCATTGCGGCAATGATGGCGCAGCCTGTTTTACAATTGGAATGGGCAACGATTGAAGCCATGATCCTATCCACCGATCTTGGCCGGGCATTTTTGGCGCGCGTCGGGTTTCTAATCGCTGCCGTCGTAACTTGTACCCTGCTCAGGCGATCAGCTCTGGGTTATGCGATTGCTGCCGTGTGCTTTGGCCTCGCCGTAGCAACTTTGCCGTGGAGCGGGCATGCGGCAGCCAGCGAAGGCCCTTTGGGAGTGGCGCATAGGGTGAATGATGCGGTGCATTTGCTGGCCGCGGGCCTGTGGATCGGCGCAATTGGCTGGTTCCTGCATCTGACCATCGCGGCGCATCGGCGAGTGACGCTAGCTGCTCCTTTGCTTGCAGACGTCCACAAATTCGCGTCACTGGGCGTGCTTCTGGTTGCGGTTGTTGCGATCACCGGCGCGATTAACGCGCACCTGATTTTCGGCATTGAAAACAGCCTCAATATTGTCCAGACAAGCTATGGCTGGTTGCTGGCGGCCAAGATGTTGCTTGTTGGTATTATGCTGTCGTTCGGCGCGCGAAATGCCTGGATTGGAAGGCAGCAAGCGGTATCCGATAAGATGTCGAACAATTTGACGAAATTGCGTGCAAGCCTTGGCGGTGAGCTTACACTGGCGGTATTCGTGGTCGGGCTGATGGCGTTCATCGGGATGATGTCGCCCATGGGCGATTAAGCAACTAGCATTGGGGGCAAAGAAACGTGCGAATTAAAACGAGCAAATTCCGTCTTGCGCAGATGGCAGCGATTGTAGCTGCGCCACTGTTCGCGGCCACCGCACATCCGGACGCGGTCACTCAGTCTTCAATGCCTCCCTCAACGGCGCAAAGCTCCGTTCCTGCACCCGATACAGCAGTCGGCACCATCGACGCATTCCATGCTGCCCTGAAGCGCGGCGACACCAAGTCCGCTTTGATGTTTCTGTCCGAAGACGCGCTCATTTTTGAATCCGGCGCTGTTGAAAGCAGCCGCGCCGAATATGAATCGCATCACTTGAAATCCGACGCGGAATTTAGCGCAACCACAACGCGGACGCGCATAAGCGAACGTGTGACGGAAGCGGGGGACATGGCATCGGTCATGCGCGTGGAACTT
>JAZKGS010000038.1:45207-50577 GCA_040385805.1 Pseudomonadota bacterium
AAAATAATCGCAGGGATTGCCCTATTAATTCTGCCACTTTCATCGCCCGCTTCGGCACAAGACAAAGGGCAAAAAGGAAATGGCGGCGAAAAATCCAAGCCATCGCAAGGTAGCGAGTCTGGTCGTAAAGGCAATGACGGTAACAAAAAGAATGCCAGCCTGTCCACTGATCGCGGACAAGGCAATGCACAGCAATCTTCTCGTTCAAACGGCAAAGCTGAAAAATCAAACACAGGCAATGACAGCCAGTATCGCAATGCTGACGTGCGTACCGACCGTAAGGACGTGCGCAAGGCGCAGAAGGATGTGGTCGTAAGCGAAGGTGGTAATGAATTCCGCCGTGGCGAAAATGTGCGCGTCCGCATGTATGAAAATGGCCGATACGCTTGGCGTGAGCCAAGCTTTCAGGGCTGCCCTCCGGGTCTTGCCAAGAAAAACAATGGCTGCATTCCGCCCGGCCAAGCACGTAAAATTGCCGATTTTAACCAGCAAGAAACCCGTTGGCTGCGCTATTCCAATTGGTTTGATGGCAACCGCAGCAATGATTGGCTCTACGACCAAGGCTATGCTTATCGTGTGAATTCCTCGACGAACCTGGTGCAGTCAATCTTTCCGCTACTTGGTGGTGCGTTGGCAGGTGGCAATGCCTGGCCGCAAAGCTCGACGGATTATCAGGTCTCGCCATATTATGCGAACTTCTATGGTTCAGGCACCAATGACGGCCTTCGCTACGCCGACGGCGCAATGTTCCGGGTGAATCCTGAAACACAAATCATCGGGTCGATTGTTGGCTTGCTGTCGGGTGATAGCTGGAATGTGGGTGCGCCAGCGCCGCAGGGATATGATCTCTACAATATTCCCAACGATTATCGAAGCCAATATGCTGACAGTGACGACAGCGCCTATCGATACAATGACGGCTATGTGTACGAAATCGACCCAACGACGCAGCTCGTCCGCAAGATTATCGAGTTGGTACTGTGAGTATGCGCGTTGGAACAGCGTCGATCGCTATCGTAATGGCCCTGATGGTCGGTGCCTGCGGCGACAAAGCAAGCGACACGGCGCAAAGCAATGAAGCGTCGACATCTGCCGATACGTTGGCAGAAGCACTTGGCAACGCCGGTGACCTGTCAATATCGGCAAAGATGATTGAGACGGCTCAGTTGGGTACCGCACTTGAAGGGGCAGATAGCTATACCGTCTTCTTGCCCGTCGACAGCGCGTGGACGTCACTGGATACTGCCGAGCGTCAAGCGATTGAAAGCGCGGAAAACCGGCCGCAGCTGGTGGCTGTATTACGCCAACATATTGCGCCGGGCTATGTCCTTGCCGCTGACCTGAAAAATGGACTAGCGGCCAAGGATGGGACTGTTACACTGGCCACTATGGGAACGACGCCGATAAAATTGCGGCGCAATGGCGAGGTTATTTCGCTAGGCACAGGAAGCGAGGCGCCGCGTATTGTCGGGCAGCCGATCGTGGCTGGCAACAATGTGGTCTACCGCATCGACAAGCTTATCCCCCCGCCAAGCTAGAGCATGCAAATGGCGAGGGTCGACGTCCGCCTCGGCTCTCGCTACCCATTACGCGGTCCATCCGGGGAATTAAATGCCAACAACGGCCAAAGATTTGAAGCCGCTTTTAAGGCAAATCAAAAAACCCGCCGATTGTCTGGACCGAACGCGGCGGGCCGACGGTCCCCAAAGCTCAAGCAGCCAGAGGTTATGGCACACAGTTGATGCAACGCAGTGTCACCGAGCAACTTCGTGGTTTAATCAACTATGACCGGGCGGCAGAAGGGGTTATCGTCACTCTATGTCTCGATGAGGAGCGCGTGGGCGTCTAGAAAAACGTGATTGCGCAAAAAAACGCCCGCACAAACGATCTGAAACAGATAGGTTATGCGGGCATCCATGCCTATTTCGCGATGCCTAATCAATGACTGCGCGGGGGAGAAATCCGTATCGCAACACGCGTACCGCTGTCGGCGTTTGCTATCGCCAAAGCGATTTGGGGCTTAGTATTGCGATATACCGTTTGCATGCATCCGCTTTCAAACTTCATCAGCGGTGAGTGTCCTGAATACAGGATATCGCAGACCTTGTTTACAGCTTTCTTGACGCGCGATACCAAGATCAATTGATTTTGGTGGTTAGTCAAATCTAGGTCGGAATAGCCCACGCGTTGTTCAACAACATCACTGCGTTGGGCCTTGCCCTCAACAACCGTATCTTGCGCGAGAAGCGCGGGCGCAGTTACCATTGCTACCGCCATCAGTGCTCCGGATCTTACCGCCAGGCGCACAGTATTAGAACAAATATCTTTCATTTGAGACATGATCTTACCTTTCAATTATTCGGTGCAGTCGCGGCCCTCTTACAAATTTCTATTATGCATTTTTGTAGCACCGGATTGGCCAACGCGCAGTTGCGCCAAGGTTAAATCCACCTGTGTTCTTTCTGAAGTTCCTTAAATCAAATGACGATCGGTGGAACTTCTGTTACAATTTTGTGAAAAGGTCGCAGACTCGCCGCGTGACACAGCACACCTCAATGTGGATCTGGACCTATGGATCAACCCGAAGTCATACTTGGTCGCCATACATTGTTGCCGTTCCGGCAACTGGCATATGACCATCGCCCAGTGCCTATCGGCAATAAAGCGCTTCAGATTCTGTCGATCTTAGCTGCGGCCAAGGGGCAGATCGTCACCAAGTTCGAATTAATGGACATTGTTTGGTCTGGTTTCATTGTCGATGAAAATGCCTTGCACGTCCATGTGGCGGCACTTCGCCGCGCGTTAGGGCGGGATGCCAGTCTGCTGACAACCGTCCGGGGGCTGGGCTATCGGCTGGGTGATCGTTTTGCCGGAAACCCGTCATTTGAGGATATGCATAAATACCGTTCAATAGCGGTGCTGGCATTCATGAACATGACTGGCAATCCAGCGATGGAGCATCTGGGCGAGGGAATTTCGGAAGAACTGATCAACGCGCTGTCGCGCACGGCGGCATTAAAGGTACCATCGCGCACCTCAAGTTTTGCGTTCAAGCACCGGAATGTTGACGCGCGGCAAATATGCGAAAAATTGGGTGTCGACGCCTTAGTCGAAGGAAGCGTGCGCATTGCGGGAGGGCGGGCCCGTGTAACCGCACAACTGATCGACGGAGATGACGGCAGTCATGTATGGTCGGGTAATCTTGACCACGAGTTCGCAGACCTGTTTGAGCTTCAAGGCGATATCGCAGACGGTATAATGCGGTCTCTCGAAAGCTTTCTCTACCGCGAGTGCCACGACTGAGAAATGGGGGTGAGCCTATGGCCCACCCCGCAAATACTACATGCCATCAAGGCCTTTGCTGACCAATATGTTTACGGCAACGCGGCGATTCTGTGCCTTACCTTCTTCAGTGCTGTTGTCCGCCAGTGGGTCAGCTTCGGCCATGCCGGTTGGCGTAAGCATACGATAAGGCTTCCAACCACAGGCTTGCTGTAGATGGTTGACCACGCGACTTGCCCGTTTTTCGCTCAATTCCTGATTATAATCATAATCGCCAGTGGAATCTGTGTATCCGACAACCAACACAAGCGCGTTATCAGTTGCGTTGGCTTGTGTGGCGGCGGCGCAAAGCTCGGCTTGCGCCTGTTGCGACAAGTTAAATTTGCCGGTGTCGAAATATACGTTCGTGGTGCCTTTGACATTATATTGGTCAATATCCGCCACGCGACTACGCAGCGCCTCGGTCGCAGCAGTTTGCTCGGCAAAGCCCTGAGCAGTCCCTGTGCGGATCATGTTGGCTGTTTTCAGGTCGCTGTCACGAAGGTTGATCTGGCTCGCGACCAGACCACCACCCCATTGCACAGTTTTTGCGGTGACCGGCAAACCGTTCAACAAGGCGCCAGTAGCAAGCTTGTTGCGGTTGATGCCAAACAAACCTTTTCGCGCACGGACCTCTGTGCCAGCACTGATGAAGACAACAGTGTTCGAGCCGTCAGGCGCCGTTACTTGAATTTTATCGTCCGACCGCGCTGAAATGAATCCCTCGATTTCGGGGCCTGCCGTTAAACCTGTAAGATCAGCCGGCGGCGACCCCACTACGGTGGTGCCAGCCTCGAGCTGGGTCGTATCTTGCTGCTGTGCCGAAAGGGCAGTCCAAGCAGGCACGGCAAGTATGGCAAGCAAACAGGTGCTTTTTGTAATTACATTAATGTTGGTCATGTCGATGTTACTCCAGAAATCTTTATATTGGCTTTGGCGCTGCAGCGCGCCGATAATGAGAATTCGACCGCTGATAGCTACATCCTTTCTGGAGGATGAACATGCCGCGCCTGATAGGATATGGAAAGCTAAAGGGAGAGCATGGCGAGGCGAATTGTTAAAGCGTTCGCTGGCATTGTCAGTGGACTAGGGGCGCAGGAGCAAACCCATTATATCGCGACGACGGAGAACAAAAGAGGACTGCAGAGGATTGAGAGCGACAATGTCGACAGCTTGGCAGGAATACAGACAAAGAAAAACCGCCACTCGTCTTGTCGACGGGCGGCGGTTCGATTCTGGTGCAGCGGGTTACGCGAAACGGACGCGCAAACCGAGTTTTTCTTTACGGCGCATCGAAAAGCCGATGCCAGCCATGCCAAGAAGCATCATTACCCATGTCGTGGGCTCTGGAACCGCTCCGATGGCTGCGACACCGCCAAGGCGAAGCTGCTTGAATTCGCCAATACCAGTGTTGCTTGGGTTACCTGTAAAGCCCGCGCTGGTGAAGATTTCGCCGTCAGTTCCGGTGATGCCCAAGAAGTTTTGGCCATTTACACCGATAGCCTGGGTAATCTGAGATACCGTGCCATCTGCCAATCGGTAATTTATGAAAACGCTGATGGCTTCGTCTGCGGCCCGGCCGGAAACAGCTTCGAGATTGAAAATGGCAGACGTAAAGCCGAAGCCGTTTTCGATCGTGAAGGTAAGTTGATTCAGCAGATTATCTAGTGAACCAACGCTCGCCTGGCCGTTTGCACCACTAGTCAGCGTATCCAAGGTGCTGGTAAAGGTAACATCAACGTCTGAATTGTTGTAGTTTCCAGTTAAGGTCGAACCTGTCCCGGCATTAATCAATACATTCGCATCAGTGTTAACGCAGTTTGCACCAGTGCATATCTCTACGGCTGCGTGTGCCGGCATTGCAGCGCCAAAGGCGAGCAGTGTCCCTACTGCAGCGGTTACCAACGAGAGTTTATCAAAGTTTTTCATAGCTTCATCCTTCATGACTTGGATGCCTACCAAAAACCTCCCGTATTTGAGGGCAGCACCAACTTGCGATTCGTTAGTTAATAACATATAAATTAAAATTCTGCAAAGTAACCGAGTCCA
>JAZKGS010000038.1:50677-83298 GCA_040385805.1 Pseudomonadota bacterium
ATGACCAATTGCTACGGAACGTAATCGGCATATTTCGGTTCAAACAATGCGCGTTACATATTCGGATCTTTCCAATTGATCGGGGGACAGTTTGCGCCACACGGTTAACAATTCATTGGAGTACATATGCTCAACGCGTCCGCACGCCTGGTCACCCTTACGAGAGTTGGTTTTGCGACGAGAGGGCTACTGTATATCGTCATCGCAATTTTTGTGATGTCGACCGGGCGCGCCGAGGATCCTGCAGGTGCATTGCAATATCTGGGGCAGGGCGGTGGCCGCATATTGTTGTGGCTGATGGCGGCGGGCTTATTCGGCTATGGTGTATGGCGACTATCTGACGCTATATTCAACATTGAAGGGCATGACGAGGACCGATCTGGCATTGGTGCACGCCTTGGGGCCGGCACTAGCGGTGTCATTCACCTGTTCCTCGCATGGCAAGCGGTAAAATTCTCCGAAGGGGCTGGGGCAGAAAGCGGTTCAAGTCCGCAGGACAATGCCCAGTCGATGCTTACTTTGCCGGGCGGCGCGTTGATGTTGTCGCTTGTCGGGCTTATTCTTCTGGCGGTTGGCATTTACCAGATTGTCAAAGCCGTGAAAGGCAAATATCTCAAACACCTAGAGCCGCAGATAGCAGACAAGGCTTGGGCGAAATGGAGTGGCCGTTTCGGTTACGCAGCCCGCGGGGTCATTTTCATCATTACGAGCTACTTTTTTGTCACCGCAGGTTTGTCCGAACAAGCGGGCGAAGCGGGTGGGATGGCAGAAGCGCTTCGCTGGCTGACCAGTCCTTGGGACATGATAGTCGGGGCTGGCTTATTAGCATTTGGGTTGTTCAGCCTTATTGAAGCGCGTTATCGTATTTTACATCAGGTCCCGGTCGGAAACATGGGTGCTCAGATTAAATCCAAAATGCCTTAACAGACATCCAGTCGTGAAGCGGGAGTTGCACATCAAAGCGTGGCGCGATCAATTGCCAAGCCTGCTGTAAAACCGTGAATGACGGTCGAAAGGACGATTGTTAACGCCACAATGGCCCATAACTCAGGCGCATTTGGCAAGTTCACATGTGTCGATGCATAAGCCAGATAGTAAATCGAGCCGATCCCGCGAATACCGTAAAAAGCAATGACGAAGCGCTCGCGCGGTTGCAGCGTCGTGCCGGATAATGCAAGCCAAGCGCCAGCGGGTCTGATCACGAACAATAGCGCACAGGAGACAGCCACCACTTGCCAGTTAAGATGGGGTAACAGGGTCGGGATGGCTGCGCCAAGCGCAACAAGCAACAATGCTGTTAGCGCGCGCTCAAGCGACTCCACAAAGTCATGTAATTTGGCATGATAGTCGTGGTTGGTTTCCGATCTGCGCAAGGTAAGCCCCGCGATGAAGACTGCAATGAAGCCGAAGCCTTCAAACAGTTCAGTGACCCCATAAATGATAAGCACGCCCGCAAATGCCACCAAACCAGATGCGGTTTTCGACAGAGGGTTTTCTCTCGGGAAATCGAACAGAAGTTTTGCCAGTAGCCAACCCAACAGCAGCCCGCTGCTAAAACCCAGCACGATCCGATAGGCCACATCAATTGCAAGCCATTCACCGATCAAGCCGGTTGACCAGCCACCTGCCGCAATGACCGCCATGGCCAGATATAGGAACGGAAATGCCAGTCCGTCATTCAACCCTGCTTCGGTCGTTAACGTAAACCTCACCGGGTGTTCGCCGCCCTCTAACGGCGGTCCCACTTGAACGTCGGATGCAAGCACCGGGTCCGTTGGGGCCAGTATGGCACCCAATAGCAATCCGGTGGCCAACGTCATGCCAGCGGCCACCATCCCCACAAAGGCCAAAGCAAAAATTGTCAGCGGCATCGCAATGGCCAGTAGCCGAACGGTGGTTTGCCAGTTTTTCCAGTCTCTCAGCCGATCAATCCGGATGCCAACGCCGAATAGGCCAATGACGACGCAGATTTCGCTGGTCATCTCCCAAATCTTGGGCGAATTTACAGGATTGAATGGGCTTGGCGTTCCTGGAAGGAATGTAAAGGAAACATATCCGGCACCAATTAATAATGCAGAAGCAGCCGGCTCACGGCCGGATATCCAGCGTGGCAACCAGTGCGCAAGCAAAATGGCACAGCCGACGATAGCTAGCACGACATGATATGAAGAAAATTCAAACATAATATAAGGAACCGCTGAGGAGCGTTAGGCCGTAGCCGACGGGAAAATGGGGTGACGTCAAGTCACATGAACAGCGCTATTGCCTAAGCTGTTCCGCCGCGACTGTATATCAGCCGTTTTACGCTGTGTTAACTGGCCATACATTTCTTTTTGCGAAGGGCTTCTTGTTCATGTTGCGGTCACCCAGAACCAGACACAGGGCCTGACGGCCGCAGTCTGACATAAGCGGCGCATCGGCAAGATATTGCATTCCATGGGCTGCAAGCGTGATTTCCAACATAAAAAAAGGCTTATTCGAACTGATATGAATATTTTTCGTATGTTCTCATCTGTTGCCCACGACATGGCGATTGACCTCGGAACCGTGAACACTGTCGTTTACGTGCGCGACAAGGGCATTGTCCTAAATGAGCCGTCTGTTGTTGCTCTGGAAATGCGTAACGGAATCAAACGCGTCAAAGTTGTCGGCAACGAAGCCAAGCTTATGTTGGGTAAAACACCCGATAACATTCAGGCCATCCGCCCGTTGCGCGATGGCGTTATTGCCGACATTGAAGTAGCGGAACAGATGATCAAGCATTTCATCAACAAGGCTTTGGGTGGACCTAGCCGGCTCCCACGCCAGTATAACGTCGTTATTTGCGTACCATCCAGCTCAACAATGGTGGAGCGTCGCGCCATCCGGGATGCGGCATCAAATGCGGGCGCTGCACGCGTCCAGTTAATTGAGGAGCCTTTGGCCGCCGCGATCGGTGCCGGCTTGCCCGTGACCAAGCCGATTGGCGCGATGGTCGTAGATATCGGCGGCGGCACGACTGAAGTAGCAATCTTGTCGTTGAGTGGTGTCGCCTACAGCAATTCGGTGCGTGTCGGCGGAGACAAAATGGATGATGCGATCTCGTCTTATATTCGGCGCAAACATAATCTCATGGTTGGTGAAATGACTGCGGAGCGCGTCAAAATTGCCGTCGGCAGTGCAATCGCGCCCGAGGGAAGCGGCAAGATTATCAGCGTCAGAGGACGCGACCTCGTCAACGGCCGCCCAGCCGAAGTTACCATTTCGGAAGCCGAGATGGCCGAAGCACTGGCCGACCCGGTCGCGCAAATCATCGGGGCGACCATGACAGCGCTTGAACAAACACCGCCAGAGCTTTCCGCCGACATTATCGACGAAGGCATAACGTTGACCGGTGGCGGGGCGTTACTTGGGCGGATGGACGAAGCCATTGCGTTGGCCACTGGTCTCAATGTCAAAATTGCCGAAGATGCCCTGATTTGCGTAGCGATGGGTGCAGGGCAAGCGTTCGAGGACCCTGCTTATAAAGGCGTACTCATCGAAGGATAACCCTGTCCTTCGCCCCGGTTTCATTGACTTGTCTAACATTTCGTTGCCGTTTCGAAACACGCTGCTTTGATGACCAATTGCGCGGTGAAAAGTTCACTGCCGAGAATCCTCGGAAACATTTTCGGCCTTTGCGCGTTTCTACATTTGCAAATAATTTGCGTTCGGCAGGCATAGCGCAATTTTTGTGACGGTCCGATACGCGATCAGGGGGAATAGATGATCAAAGACGAGGGCGCGGCGATTGGCGGGTTTAAAACGTCAGGTGAAATCGACCGGCTCCAAGAACGTCTGCGTATAAGCGAAACACACCTGCAAGCTGTTCTTGAAAGTGTGGACGAGTGTTTCTACGCGCTTGATACCGATTGGCGGCTCACCTTATTTAATCGTGCCAGTGAAGAATATTTCGGTGTGTCCCGTACCGAAGTCTTGGGCAAGAAACTGTGGGACATTTTTCCGCAAGGGCGCGAGTCTGAATATGAACGCTGCTGCCGTGCAGCCATGGACCAAGGCACGCCGGCAAGTATCGTCACCGCTTCGATGCTGCGACCCGACCGATGGAGCGACTTGCGTATCACGCCGATTGCAGGCGGCGGGATTGCCATATCCATAACAGATATTACCGACAGAAAACTTGCCCAAGACCGCGCAGTCAATAGCGAGCGCGAATTGCAGATACTGACCGATGCTTTGCCCGCGCTTATTTCTTATGTAGACAAAGAAGAGCGCTATCAATTCGTCAATAAAGAATATGAACAGTGGTTCAAAGTCAGACGTGAAGACATACTCGGTCGAACCGTCCGCGACGTTATTGGTGACGAGGCTTATGCGATAACTAAGCCTCACATCAACCGCGCAATGTCAGGCGAGCGGTTCCGAAATGAACAGTTTGTTCCTTATAAAGGCGGTGGCGGCCGCGAAGTCAGTATAGATTTTGTGCCACGCATCGGTGGCAATGGCGCGCCGGAGGGTTATTATGTATTGGTACAGGATATTGCCGAACGGAAACATGCCGAACGCGAATTGAGTTCCTTAACGGTCAGCCTGAAGCAGCAAATCGAAGAGACCATATCCGAGCGTGACCGGATCTGGAACAATGCGCGGGACCTTTTGCTGGTTATCGATCCAGAGGGCACTTTACACTCAGTTAATCCTGCTTGGCTGGCCACTCTTGGATGGACGGCGGACGAATTGGTTGGGCGCTATTATCTCGACTTCATCCATCCAGATGACCAACAAGCAAGTATCGAAGCCTTGCAATTAGCAACACAGGGTGAACTTCCGCCTTTTGAGGTACGGTTGCGGACCAAAGAAGGCGCATATCGGTCAATCGCTTGGGTCGCCGTACCCGAAGGCGGCCTTGTCTATGGTTCTGGCCGCGACGTTACGGCGTTTAATGCGCATCAGGTTGAATTGGACAACACACGCGCGCAACTTAACGAAATCCAGAAAATGGATACTTTGGGCCAGCTCAGCGGCGGAATTGCCCATGACTTTAACAATCTGCTCACACCGATTGTTGGCGCGCTTGATATGTTGCGTCGTAAATATCCAGATGACGAGCGGACGGTGCGTTGGCTTTCCGGCGCTTTGCAAGCATCCGAGCGGGCACGCATACTGGTCAATCGGCTCCTCATATTTGCACGCAGACACCATTTGGAGACCCGGCCAGTCGATGTGGCTGCATTGTTGCGCGATATGCTCGATTTGGTCCGGCGCACAATTGGCCCGCAGGTCGAAATACAACTGGACGTAGCCGATCACATGCCAGCCGCCATGGTAGACCCGCACCAACTTGAACTCGCATTGCTTAACCTGTGTGTTAACGCGCGGGATGCGATGCCTGATGGCGGCAGGATTATCATTTCGGGCGATTATGTCTTGCAAGCCGCCCCGGACCCAACCGTGCTACCACGTGGAAACTGTATCCGGTTAAGCGTTGCAGATAGCGGTTTTGGCATGGAAAGCGACGTCGCCCGGCGTGCAATTGAACCATTTTTCACGACGAAGGCGGTTGGCAAAGGCACGGGCCTTGGCCTATCTATGGTACATGGGTTAGCGATCCAGTCTGGCGGCGCGTTTCATCTTGAAAGCACACTTGGCGAAGGGACCAAGGTGACCATTACATTCCCGGCCGCTGACGAGCCTGCGCTCTTGGGCTCTCTTCAAAATGACCCGAAGCTTATCGTGCCTGCGGGTACCCTTTCAGTATTACTGGTCGACGATGAGGAGTTAGTTCTTGACGCAAATGCTGAAATGCTGAGAGCATTGGGACATAAGGTGAAAGCTGTTAGATCCGGGTCGGCTGCGCTTGCCGAGTTGCTATCCGATACAGACTACCACTTGCTGCTAACCGATTACATGATGCCCAACATGTCAGGGCTTCAATTGATTGAGGAAGGGCGCCGGCTTCGTAAAGATTTAGACGTTGGGTTAGTCACAGGTTTCATGGCCAACAACCCGTTGGGCGATGGCATCCCCCGGCTAGCAAAGCCTTTCCGGATGACGGATTTAGCCCAATTTCTCACTCAATTTGGAAGCGGCAATAATTTACCATCAGGTGCACCGCCGCGCAATTGACGAGCGAACTGGCGGCAGCGATAGAAAGGCCTGCCTTGGCAACTATGTCCCGATTAGTCTCTTAATCCTACGTCTCGGCAATTTCCGCATGGAAAAGGAAAAATCCAAATGAAAATTCTTATCGTTTTGACATCACATGACAGGCTTGGTGACACGGGCAAAAAGACCGGCTTCTGGCTCGAAGAGTTCGCCGCGCCTTATTATGTATTTAAGGATGCCGGCGCCGATATAACATTGGCCTCGCCAAAGGGCGGCCAACCCCCGTTGGACCCAAGCAGCGAAGCCGAGGATGCGCTGACGGGTGCCACCAAGCGCTTTAACGATGATCAAGCCGCTCAGCATGAATTGGCGAACACAGCGGTGCTGTCGACCGTGTCACCAGATGGTTTTGATGCTATCTTTTTCCCCGGCGGGCATGGGCCATTGTGGGATTTGGCGGAAGATGCAGACAACATAAGTCTGATTGAAACATTTGCAGCCAGCGATCGTGCAATTGGCGCTGTCTGCCATGCGCCCGCAGTGTTCAAGCATCCCAAGGGCGCGGACGGAAAATCTTTTGTGTCCGGAAAGAATGTGACTGGCTTTACAAATTCCGAAGAAGAGGGGGTTGGCCTGACGGATGTGGTTCCCTTCCTCGTCGAGGAGATGTTGAAAACCAATGGTGGCAAATATCAAAAAGGCGCTGACTGGGCGTCGTTTGTTGTCACCGACGGTAAACTGGTCACTGGACAAAACCCGGCATCTTCGGAGGAAGCTGCTCGCAAGTTACTCGAAGTTATCTAAAATTATTTCGATTGCGAAATTTACGGCATCTTCGTCGAATGCGTCGGTGCGCGGTCGAATATCGCTGTTCGTATGCAGTTGGCGTTAGCCGTCATGAAATGACCGGCTTTTGTTTCCGAAAGCCATTGGCTTAACGCGCGTGGGGCGGACTGCTTGTTCGCCCCACAAGCACGCAACATGTTGGGCTAGCCCAGATCAATGGCCTTGCGCAACGAGCATCCAAACGGCCATGGATATCATCATTACATTTTCGGTCAGTGACACAAATCCAAGCGGGACGTTGCTGTCCCCGCCAACGCACGCGCACTTAATATCGCGTTTGTCGATATAGACTGCTTTGAACACGGAAACCGCACCGATCGTGCCAATGAACAGGGCGATTGGTATCGATAACCAGTTCAGGACGCCAGCTATCATAAGTATACCTGCCAACCCTTCGGCAAAAGGGTATATGCGCCCATAGGGTATCCACCGGCGAGCCAGCAGATCATAGTTTAAGAACATCATCGCGAATTTCTCGACATTCTGGAGTTTCAGCATGGCCAGGATCGCCATGCTGAAGGCGATGAACCATTCACCCGTGCGGATGGTGAAAGGCGCGCCATACACGGCATAGCTTACGGCTACCGCCATAAGTGCTGTTATCGAGAACAGCGCAATGACGGGGGTATAGGTCGTGGCCTTTGGGTCTGTGACCTTGAGTCCGAAATGGCGCCGGAGATCATCGTAGCCGCCGATCCGGTCGCCACCCAAAAAAATTTGCGGCGTCGTTTGAACAGCGTGCTTTGCTTTGAAAGCATCCACTTCTTCGCGGGTTCTAAGCACATGATCGTCGACGCGAAATCCTTTGCGTTTCAGAAGGTCGAGCGCTTTCAAGCCATAAGGGCAAATATGGTCGGGAAGGGCCATGCGATAAATGGCGGCTTGTTTCAGGCTTGCGTTTGTTTCGGTAGAGGAATTGGGCATCTTAAAATATCCTTGGGATCTTACTACCTGCACTGTATACATTCCGTACCATAGTACGGAGTCAAGCGATGAATGCGATGTCGATCGGCCAACTTGCAAAATCTGCAGAGGTTGGTGTGGAAACAGTGCGCTATTATCAACGGCGCGGTTTGTTAGGTGTTCCGCCGCGCGATGGTGGTATCCGGCGTTATGATAAAGAGGACCTGCGCCGCCTGCGCTTTGTTCGGCAGGCGCAATCGGCTGGATTTACGCTCGACGAGGTTACTGCGCTACTTGCATTAGATGCTACCGATGATCGCGAACGCGCGCGTGTATTAGCGTTGGAAAGGCTTGATAACATCGACAAGAAAATTGCAGCGTTGCAAGCCGCCCGCACTGCATTGGCCCAGCTTGCCGAGACATGCGCCAGAGGTAAGACGGGTCCTTGCCCAATTATCCAAGCGTTTGATCATGGAACATTGCAGACCAAGTGAGGGCGTAGTACGGAATTTGGCTATCACGTCATCGCCTTTGGTACAGGCCAAACAACGTTTTTGCGAACACTGACCCGGAGGAATTTTTGATGTCGCTCATGCAAATTGTTTACGCTTCTAAACCGTTTGGTTTTGACGCCTCGGTGCTTGACGACATTCTTACAATTTCGCGGCGCAGAAACAGCCAAGCCGATATAACAGGCACTTTAATTTGTCGGCACGACATGTATTTGCAGCTGCTTGAAGGTCCAGATGCAGCGGTTCAAGCGACATATGATAGAATTAAGCTCGATGATCGGCATTTGGAACTGAATTTACTCGTCTCGCGCACCATCACTGACCGGATGTTTCCAAAATGGGCGATGCGCGACGATCCCGCCCGTAGCTGGATGTGGAGCCCCGAAGAGGTTGCAGCCGGGGCAATTGCAGCAGCAACCCCACAGCATGTTCTCGCGATATTCGAACGACTGTCCAGCGAGGTCGCTTAGCCAACGCTTAAAAATGACGGCGTTAGGACGAAAGCACGGCAGTAGCGGATAAGCAAAGCCGATAAAATAATGGCCCGCGTTTAGTTGGCGGCGGCACCATAACCGTTGAACAACGTTCCGAAAAAGTCGCCTTTTTTCCAACGCGGCCGTTCTGCGCCATCGGCAAGGTCGCGCGCGATCGCGAGATTGAGCCCAACAAATTTCGTCGCTGCGCCCCAATTAAAGGGCAAGTTCATGTCATCCGATGGCTGATGATAATTTGTCTTCAAAAAGGTAGCGCCAGAAGCTGCCCCGTTGTTGCCGGGACCTGTGACGAGAAAAACCGATGGGATGCCTTGTTGAACAAAGCGATAGTGGTCTGAACGCGTGAACAGTCCTTCCTCAGGCTGAGGATCGGGCACGAGAGCGATACCCATTGAGGCACCCGCACGTGCGACCGCTGGCCCGATTGAGGATCGTTCCGCGCCAAACGCAACGACGTCGGTAAAGTCATAGGTTACGATAGGCATGTCGAGATTGACGTTCCCGACAAGATTGGCCTTGGGCATTGTTGGATTTTGGGCGAAATAGTCCGCACCGACCAAGCCTTTTTCTTCTGCTGTCACAGCAAGAAATAAAATGGATCGCTTAGGTTGTGCCTTCATATGTTTAAAGCCGTGCGCAACTTCAATCAACGAGGCAATGCCCATCGCATTGTCCATTGCGCCATTGCAGATGGTGTCGCCCTTCACTTCAGGGCAAATGCCGGTGTGGTCGAGATGTCCGGAAAGGACGATAACCTGATCTTTCAGGACGGGATCGGAACCCTCCAGCAAACCAGCAACATTGCTGCTCATCACCTTGTTGATTTCGGTCTTCAGCGCGACCCGCGCCCGTGTTGGCAGTGCCATGCCCTTTGGATTGCCCATCTTGCTTTCAGAGGCAGCGAACACCGCTTCAGCGCCGCCTGGAAACCCGGCGAACAGTTTTTTTGCCCCGACAATGCTGACGGATGCGAGGACGGGGGCGGTTCCGCCTGGATAGGACGGGGCGCCAGTGGCATCTGCCCAAGTCGCGCCGAGATAACTCCAGTTCCGCGCACGGCGTGTAAATGCCGAAACTTTTTCCCGGCTAGGGGTGTCCACCAAAATGATCCCGACAGCGCCCCGCTTCGCGGCAAGTTCGCGCTTACTAACGGTATTTGCATAATGCGCTCGCTCTTCGGTCGGCAACGTCGATGGTGCGCCTGCAAGCAGTACGACGATCTTTCCCTTCACATCGATCCCGGCATAATCATCTCGTTTGAATTTTGGCGCAACCACACCAAAACCTGCAAACACAAGCGGTGCTTCCCGTGTCAGTTCCGACGTGAGCGGCGTGGTTCCAGGTAGATAATCAATACCAAATTCAAGCGCGGTTTCGTTCGCGCCGTTAACTAACGTGACGCTGCCTTTGTCCGCTGCGCGAAATGTCACAAGGGGTACAGGCTGAATAAAGCTGTCTTTTGCGCCTGCAGGTTTTAGCCCCATGGTTTCGAATTGGGCGGCAACGTACCGCGCTGCAATGTCATATTCTGGCGTTCCTGCTTCACGGCCCTTCATTTCGTCACTGGCAAGAAAACCAACATGACCCCGCATGGCCGCTTCTTCGGGTTGCCACGGCTCGGCCGCTAATGGGGTTGAAAGTGCGCAGAGCATGAAGATGGCAGGACGAAGCATTTAATACACCTTACAAAAGTTTTACGTGGCCTATCGGCTAAGCTTGCCTCACGCAACCTAAAGCCCAAAGCGTGCGCTAGCGTAGCCATGCCAATTCCGGTTGCCAACTCTGTTTGAGATGTTGCGACTTTTTGGCATGATTATGATATGGGACTTGGGCTGGTGTCATAACTTGGAATTGAGCATGGCAAAGGAAACAGAATTAAAGCTTGCTCTGACCAGCCAGGGTGCGCGGGATGTTCAGGAATCCTGCTTGCTTCTCGGGAAGCCTAAAAGCATTGAACTGCACTCAACCTATTTCGATACGCCGGATCATCTGCTTTCAAAGGCTGGCCTTTCCCTCCGCATTCGACATTCGGACGGGACGCGTATCCAGACATTGAAAGGCGATGGCGCCGCCTCTGCGGGTTTGTTCGTCCGGTCTGAGTGGGAACGAAGTATCGATGATGATCGGCCGATGATCGACGATACGACACCTATTCCAACATTGCTTGGCGAAAAGGTGCGCGAAATTGGGCCAATATTTGAAGTGCATGTCCATCGCAAGATTTGGGACATTCAGGACAATGAAACGCATATAGAAGTTGCGTTGGACCGCGGCGAAGTCGTCGCGGGTGATCGCCGCGAACCGATTTGCGAAATCGAACTGGAATTGAAGGCAGGTGTACCGTCCGACCTATTTGCTTGGGCCAGAAGAATTGATGCTATTGCTGCTGCTCAGTTGGGTGTCTTAAGCAAAGCCGAGCGAGGCTATCGCTTACGCGGAGCTATGGCGAGGTCCTTCAAAGCTCAGCCTATTTCGCTCGCAATAGATGATAGCGCTGAAACCGCTTTCCAGAAAATAGTTGCGGCAAATGTGCGACAGTTTCGATTGAACGAAGCGTTGATCGGAGTGCAAAACACGGAAGCATTGCATCAGGCGCGTGTAGGCCTTCGTCGATTGGGCAGCGCTTTGGCGATTTTCAAACCTGTCGTAATTGATGCCGATTACCCAAAGATCCGGGAAGAAATACGCTGGCTGATTGGCGAACTGGGCAAGGCGCGGAATATCGACGTCGTTGCAAGTATGGCGCCTGCGAATCTGCTTAATCAACTGGAGCATGCGAGGGCCATTGCGTATTTAGATGTTATCGAAACGCTAGGTTCTGCGCGCACAAGAACCTTGCTGATAAACTTGACCGAATGGGTAGTGAGCGGTGAATGGCTTTTGAATAATGAAACGCGCGAAAAAAGACAGCAAGCTGCTGACGTCTATGCGCGTGGGGTTCTCCGCCAATTGCGCAAGAAACTGAAGAAATCGGGCAATTTGTCAGCGTGCGATGACGAGCAGCGGCATGAGGTTAGGAAGACTGCCAAGAAGCTTCGGTTTGCGTCCGAGTTTTTCGCGTCGCTATTTGACAGCAAGGATACGCGACGCAGACATAAGAGATTTTTAGGCGCGCTTGAGAAATTGCAGGATAAGCTTGGCGCTCTCAATGATTTCGCCATGATGCCTTCGGTACTCGAACAAGTCGGATTAGGAAATTATACTCAATCGACCGCGTTCCTCTCGACGAGCGAGAAAGCTCAGTTGTTGATCGCTGCTACGGATGCTTACGATGACCTCGTGGATGCAAAGCGGTTCTGGAAGTAATTCCGTGCGCTTAGGCGCGTGGCATAATGGGTACGAAATCCTGACTATGTGCCCGCGCAAATGACGTCAGCGGCACACTAATATTTACATTCGTCAAGCGGACTTAGGCACTGGCAAACGGCCAGCAGCTTCCGGCGTTATCCAAAGCTTGAACAAACGGAGAAACTTGGTGGTGCCGAACGCCCGCTTGACACAAATGTTGGGTGCGCCCAGCCTGTTGAAGGGGGAAATGAACTGTGATGGCTGATAGTACTTTATCACGCGGAACCGAGGCCGCCCGACGTCTTCTATCGAGATCATACCCCCTCTGCGGAGCAGTGCCGTGCTTGGTTATGGTGTCGGCCTTGCAGCCTTCATAGCCGCGCTTGCCGTTCGCTTTGGACCCGAAATGGCGATCCCTAACTTTTCGAACATTACCTGCATCCGTGTCGACACTTCGCTGGAATTTTTTTCGCGCTGGTTGCCCTAAACAAATTACTGGTGGTTTAGCCGGTGCTTAAAGGAGAGATCATGTCTGGCTACGTTATTGCCATCGCCGTGTTTGGCGGCACGCTCGCAATCTTGGGATTTTGCATGGCATTTCGGCAAAGTGCGATCAGGCGTATGCTCGGTCGTCCGTTAAAACCTGCCCAGTTCGCCGACGATGGGAGCCGGGAAGATGCTATGACGTATTTCCTGAGGATCGCAGGGATTATGATCATGGTGTTTGGAATTGCGATTGCTGGCATGTTTATTTTTATGAGTCAGAATTCATGACGACTTTGATTGCGACCTAATTTGGACTGCGCTGGCTCTGTTTGAGAACACTCCCTTTTCAGTGGTCAGTGAAGTAATGCCGGACGATTAGGGACGGGTCGCCCGGGTCACCACGATGACTGGTAATTATGCCGTGCTTTCGACCACTTTTTCGAGGGGACAATCTAGTCTCCACGAAAAGCCTGTTGGAGAAAAATCTGTGGTGACGTCACCAACTAGGCTCATTCTGACGACGTCGCCCGTTATCGTCGAACCAAACCCACTGTGCTCTGGAGGTAAAACGGCGGGACCGAAAGACTCGCTCCAAGTCATAAAGAGGCGGCGGCCGGGAGTGCCCGCAACTATCCGCCAATCTATAGCCACGCAGCCAGTGTTGTTAGATAGTGCACCGTATTTGCTCGCATTTGTCGCAAGCTCATGTAGTGCCATGCCAATTGTCTGAACCGCGGGCGGCGACAGGGTAACGGGATCGCCAGAAATAGTGATGCGGTTCCCGATGAGATCTTTGAAATGGCTTAGCTGCGCTCGCGCAAGGATTCCCAGCTCCGCGCCCATCCATTCATTTTCGACAAGTACGTCCTGACCGGCAGCCAATGATTGGATACGGGCAGAGAATTTCTTGATGAAGTCCCCATGGCTTGCCCCATCAGTCTGGCGGGCCACGGACATTACGACAGCGAGCAGATTTTTGGCCCGGTGGTTGATCTCCCCCATAAGCATTTGCACGTGGCTATGGCGATTGTGTTGATCCGTGACGTCAAGGTTGGTGCCAACTACCCATTCAGTTTTTCCGTCAGAGTTAGCGCGCGCTATTTCGACGGCACGAAGGTAACGAACTGTTCCATCTGTCCGTCGCAAGATGCGAAATTCCCGTTCGCTTGCTCCGCAATCGCTAGCCGTCTTTTGTAGCACAGCGTTTTGGTTGTCCGCATCGTCATGGTGGAGGCTTGCCAAATAGTCGCTGTAATGCATCAACCCGTCGGGCGTTGGCGCTATGCCGTAGAGATCAAACATTGTTTTGTCCCAGTGAAGTTGGCCGGAGGGAATATGCCATTGCCAAAGTCCGACGCCCGCAGTTTCAGTCGCGAGCCGAGTTTGGATCTCACTGGCACGTAGATCACTCAGTGCTTGCTGTCGTTCGATGCCTTGCTGCTCGAGTTCCAGAAACATCGCCTCTTTCGCGCTGGCCAGTTGCCGGTTGATTTCACGTTCGCGGATCAACTGTTTGTTAGCAGCTTGCATACCGTTCACGAGAAAAACATCGGTCGCCACAACAAACACGTAAAAGGAAAGCGCTACTTCCGCGCCAGTTGTCGCAAACGATTTTTGTGGCGCGATAAAGTAATACCAAGCAACTATACCGCACAATATTGCAGACAATACTCCTAGTCGCGCTCCAAACAAGAACGAGCTGATAATTACAGCCGGAAAAAATGTTACATAAGGGAAACCCGGAGGTAAAACAGGGTCCGCAATAATCCGCAGCAGCCATGCCAATGCAAAAATGGCCAGTGTACCGACCAACCCTAAAACCGGACTACGCTCCCAGATAGGAAAAAGATCAATCCAGCGCGTCAGGCGAATGGCATTAATTTGCTTTGGTGCTAACTCCGCCATAACCCTCCTCATAAGTGAATGGTTCACTTTGCACGACTGGGCGACGGCTAGCTTTAAAGACCTACGCTGCATGGCTTAAAGCCGCCAAAAATTACTTTGTCAATCCGACCCGAGATATAACTCTGGCGACGGCCCCACATGATTAGGCCCGGACGCATCAGGGACGCGTCATCTCGACCCTTACCCTCTGCAATCAATGGAACAATCAACGGGACCGGCTGTTTTCCCCGAATGACACACCGCATAATTCGTGTTCGGCGTGCCCACCATAATTTCTGGCGCAGATATGAAAATGATCCAAGAAAACATGTCGATACGGGACGATCGCCGAAATGAGCGGCGAGTTTTAAAGCGGGACGCGACCTATGCGGAGAGCATTTTTCTAACCTTGGAGGATGCAGTCGGCAAGATTGCAGCAATCGAAGAAATTCACGACGTATCAACCCAAGTTCGTGGCCAACATCTTGTCTGTGCTGTTCGTGAACCCTGAATTTTTAACCAGCGAGCAAAATGACAGCCGCGAGCGAAAGTCTTTGGTGGGGGCAACGGATGTCTTTCAATGATTTTGAAATCGGACCTCATGCGATTGCCTTACTCATCGCTTACATGCTTGCATTTCCAATCGGCTGGAACCGCGAAAAGGAAGAGCGGAGCGCTGGATTACGGACATTTCCCCTCGTAGCTGTTGCAAGTTGTGGGTTCATACAGGGCGCAGAACATTTGCTGGCCGACGAACCCGAAGCGCTTGCACGACTAATCGAAGGCATCATCACTGGTGTTGGTTTTATCGGAGGTGGCGCAATATTGCAGCAAAAGGACAGCGTCAGGGGGACGGCTACAGCGGCGAGCCTCTGGGTGACTGGCGCAATCGGGGTTTCTGTTGGTATCGGCAGCAACGATGTCGCAATCATGCTGTCGATCATAGCAGTGCTGACGCTTCAGATACTGTCGCCGCTACGCCGCAAGGTCTCACCAATCAGCGCAAAGCCGGACGATGAAATTCGCCACTTCGCTGACAATAAAGACGAAATACGATGACCCAGCATTGGCCGGAACGACTGTGGCTGGTTCGTCATGGCCAGAGCGAGGGAAACGTCGCACGAGACGTCGCGCACCTTGCGGGGCACGCCCGCATCGAGTTGGACGGCCGCGACGTGGATGTCCCGTTAAGTGCGTTAGGAGCCGAGCAGTCCAAGGCACTGGGGAAATGGTTCGATAGCCCCGACAGTGTGTCGAAGCCCGATGTGCTTTTGACATCACCATATGTCCGAGCAATGCAGACCGCTCGTTATTTTCAGAATGCAGGTGGCGCGGCGCAGGACCAGTTAATCTGTATGGATGAGCGGCTGAGAGAAAAGGAGTTCGGGATATTGGATGGCCTTACGACGTCTGGCGTCGGCTTGCATTATCCCGACCAAGCGGAATTTCGCCTCATTTTGGGGAAATTTTACCACCGTCCGCCCGGCGGCGAAAGCTGGTGCGATGTTATATTGCGGCTTCGCTCACTTATGGACACGGTCTCGCTCCATTATGGCGGAAGGCGGGTGATGATTATTGCCCATCAGGTCGTGGTACTGTGCCTGAGATATGTGATCGAAAATCTCGACGAAAAGCAAATATTGGAAATAGACAGCCAGGCAGATGTCGCCAACTGCGCCGTGACTGAATACCGGTTCGATGCCGGGAAGGGCGGGGATGGCAATCTGGTTTTGGAAAGATATAATGATACGCGTCATCTAGAACTGATGAACGCCGCAATCACCCGAGCGCCCGATCCCATCATCGGGGCACGCGGATGAACATGAGATGCCTTGATGCGGCATGGCTCGCAGATAACCCTCTGCCTTATCCTGACCCTGACAGTGATAAAAATGCGCGCGGCCGCGTTCTGGTAATCGGCGGTGCGAATTTTGTTCCCGGCGCGCTGCGTTTAACAGGAGAGGCGGCGCTTCGCGTGGGGGCGGGAAAACTGCAACTGGCTACAGTCGAATCGGTATCGATGAGCCTCGGAGTGCTCATGCCCGAAGCGGCCATGATAACGCTTCCGGCAGACAGCCAGGGCGAGATAGATATCAATGCTGCAACCGAACTTGATGCAGCCATTGACGGCTGTGATGCAATGATTCTGGGGCCCGGAATGAGCGACGGCGATGATACGACAGGTTTTGTCGAGCGGTTATTACGGCAACGGCGCAAAGGGCTAACGGTCGTGCTGGATGCGGCGGCAATCGCAAGCGCTAAAGCGCTGACTTCGGTTATCTCGGGCCATGAGGGGAGATTGGTAATGACACCTCATATGGGCGAAATGTCAGCACTGATAAATCAACCGATTGCTACCATTCGCAGGTCGCCAGAAACCTTTGCCACAGAAGCCGCCACCACATTCAATAGCGTGGTTGTGCTGAAGGCTTCGAAGACCGTTATAGCCTCTCCCGAGGGTTATGGTTTAACAATTACCGGAAATTGCGTGGGGCTTGCGACAAGTGGTTCGGGCGATGTCCTCGCCGGAATAATCGGCGGGTTGTTGGCGCGGGGCGCATCGCCGATAGCTGCTGCCGCATGGGGCGTTTGGCTCCACAATGCAGCGGGAAAAAAGTTATCGGAAACGATGGGGATAGGATTTCTGGCGCGCGAGTTGTTGGCGGAAATTCCCTTGATACTTCATCAACTGCGCGCCGATTGATGCTCGGTTCGGCATCGTACCTGCATAGGACGAGCACGGTTCGTGATAACCGGTAAAAAGAAGGGGCGCCTGAGCACCCCTTCTGACGAAACAGGAAATTTTGAATTAAGTTGACGGTGACATTTGGCGCAGTTCGGTGATATGTTTTTGCACGACGGGTGCAATTTCACCTGCTGCCTTTTTCAGCGCATCATTATCACCGTTGGCTGCATAACCCTGATGCAGTTCAAGTGCTTTCTGATGTGCCGTGGCCTGATGGCGCATATATACTGCATCCACACTGGCTGCATCAGCCGTCCGTATTTCATCAAGCATTCGCTGCTGGTCGGCATCAAGCTTCGGTGCCGGCAGAGTCACGTTAGCGGTCTTGGCTGCCGCTTTAATTTTTTCGGTAGACTGCGTGTGATTATCGACCATCATTTGGGCGAACTTTTTTAGCTCGGCATTGTCTGATTTAGCCAAAAATGCTTTGGACGATTCGATCTCCCACATGTCGCCAGCACCTGCCATCGCAACATAGCCAGCGGCGTCCGTGGGCCTATTTGGCATTTCCTGAGTGGTCGCATTTATTCCGCCTGCATCCGCCATGGTCGTGGTGGATGTTGCATCAGCGGTATCGTCCGCACTGTTGTCTGCGGTTTCATTGGCGCCACATGCAGCAAGCAAAAGCGCGGCGCAGAGAAGGGGAAGTGTCTTCATAATAAAAGCTCCTTACGGTCAATATCGCCAAAACGACCCGTCTCGCGATTTGTTCCTGTCCCTTTGATCTGTCGCGCGAGGGGCTATTTTACGAGGCAGTGGTTGCTCCCTGACGGGCGGGAGTTTGACTGCAGACTACGGGTGAGGGCGGCAGCGAGGGTTAACTCGCGCCGCCCGCGATGGCCGGTTGTCCTGAGGAGGGGATCAGGCGGCCATCAATTCCTGTTTGCGCATGGCGAGCTGTTCCCCAAGGGCTTTCAGATCCATTTTCGCGTCGCGACATTCGGGGAATATTTCGGTTTCCTCTTCCTCGACATGATGCTTGATATATTCACCCAACACCTTGATCTTGGCATCGAAAAGCGGTTCGCCGACGCTCATGGCTTCAATCTCCGCGATCAAAGCTTTGCACGATGCGTGTTCCACCTCGGCTTCATCAATCAAGTCGTCGCCGTCTTCATCAAGCGCCTCATAAGCCGCCGGATAGAAAATCTCTTCTTCAATTTGCGCGTGAACAGTGAGCGCCATGCAGATTTTATCGGCAAGTTCCTGCTTTTTCGCGTCGTCGTCGGTCTTGTCGTATGCCGTAAACATGGCATCGACTTCCTTGTGGTCGGCTTTTAGCAAGGCGATAGCGTCTGCCGGTTTTTTGGCCGATGCCGATGAGCGGCGAGTGTTTCGCGATCCGGTTTTAGGTCGGGCGCGGGTTGTCTTGGCCTTGGTGGCTGTTTTAGCGGATGATGATTTATTTGCTGCGGTTGCCATGATCGTCTCCTGTGTGACCGACCGAGGGGGCACGATACGGTCAACGAAAAAACCACTTATGACTTTGGATGTTCCCGGCCCAATCAGCGATTTTTAACTGTGTCTGACTGAAAATTCCCGACCACGTCGCCTTGCAATGACCTTAACTCTGTCGAGGTTGTTCAGTGAGGGGCAGATATAGCGCAGTCTCAATCATATCAGCCCCGACGGCGTTACGATTGCCAAAAAAATTCTCTGGTTTTCCTGAATTAGGCGGGGCGCGTTGTGCAAACGGAACATGTCGTGGCAGCCGACGTTATCGCCGCATGGATTCCAAATGCTCGAAAAATTCCTTCAAGCGCGATGGAATAGGCATATATTTTACCCGAATTTTGGCATTTGCCGAGGTTCGTCGAGCTATTCTAGCTATCTTCCGTCTTCCGCTCAGTTTCCAACGCCCTTCCGGTGCTCCGTCAGGCATCGGAATGCCTATTGTCGTCATCCCGGGTTTTCGTAGGTTTTAATGTCCGACAAGCGAGGCCGCACACAGGATTTCCCGCAAGGGATCTCGGAAACACACAGCGCTGCAAAACGGTGGCATCGCCATGCCAGCCCCGCTTCATTCATCGCTTTAGGTTCATTAATGACACTGGCGTTCTTGGGCATTTTGGGAGGGCAGCCGCACCCGACGATATCGGTTTACGCGCCTTCGGCGAATATAAATCTGCAATTGCCCCAGCGCATCAGGAACGGCGAGTTCTTCGAGATGAGAATGAATTTCAAAACCAAACGCCCATTCGATGATCTGACTCTGGCCATATCTTCTAGTTACTGGCACGATCTGACAATCAATACGATGATCCCGGCACCCGCAAAGGAAAAGTCCGAAGATGGTCGTTATCTGTTCAGTTATGGCAGGATCGATGGGGGAACGGATTTCAGCATCAAGATCGATGGGCAGATTAATCCGCCGCTATTTAGAGGTAATGAGGGGCAGATCGAGCTACGCGATGGCGACACAGTCATCGCCCGTATTCCCGTCGAGATGAAGGTCATGCCCTGATGGACATCGTCGCGCGCGCTGCAGTCATGTTTTTCGTGCTCTATGTTCTGTTACGTATCATGGGCAAAAGAGAATTGGGTCAGCTTACACCCTTCGAATTGGTCGTTATGATCGTGCTCGGCGATCTCATTCAACAAGGCGTAACGCATAATGATTTTAGCCTGACGGGCGCAATTTTAGCGATTGCAACATTTGCTTTTCTGGCAATCACGATGAGCTGGCTGACTTATTTGTCACCGCGCGCCGAAAAATTGCTCGACGGCGAACCGAGAGTCGTCATTCGTAATGGTAAACTCCTAAAGGAAAATCTGCGACGCGACCGAATGACGCAGAGCGAAGTGGAATCAGAGATGCGTCTGGCGGGTATTGCGAACATGGACCAAGTCGCATGGGCTATTCTGGAACCACAAGGCAAAATCAGTTTCATCAAAAACGACCCGTCGGATATCGTAATTCAGAAGGAAGCAACGGGCGACTGACAATTGTAGTTGCATGTCCGGGTGCTTTTGAATTTATTCGAACGACGCCACGCATCGAAAATGGTTCGTCGAAGACCGCGCCGCCACGAGCAGGTTATAACCTTGCGCCGCTACAATGCTCGCACTTTCGAAACCGATACAAATCTAAGTTCCAATGACCAGCGGGGGATTGCTCAGATCCTGCACCCAATTATTGGAAGTCGGGCTTCAGTACGATCTTAGTCGCCTGGTCCTGTTCGTCGTGAAAGAGCTTGTAGCCCTCGGGTGCTTTTTCGAGCGGCATGCGGTGGCTAATGAGAAAAGTGGTGTCGATTTTATCTTCCATAATTGCCGTCAAAAGCGGTTGGAGATAGCGTTGAACATGCGTCTGGCCAGTCTTCAAGGTGAGCCCTTTTTCCATCAACGCACCTAACGGAAACTTGTCGACAAACCCTCCATAAACCGCAGGCATCGACACCCGTCCTCCTTTGCGACAAGCGATGATTGCCTGACGGATGGCATGGGTGCGGTCGGTGCCCATAAATGTCGACACCTTGATCTGGTCGACGATATTGTCGGCGAAAAAGCCATGCGCTTCGAGGCCGACAGCGTCAATGACCGCGTCCGGCCCGATACCGCCCGTCATTTCCAATAACGCTTCAGACGTTTTAGAAATTTCAAAGTTGATAATTTCGGCGCCGAATTTTGCAGCAAGTTCGAGGCGTTTTGGAAAATGGTCGATGGCAATCACACGCTCAGCGCCCAACAAAAATGCAGACTGAATGGCAAACAGGCCAACCGGACCGCAGCCCCAGACTGCTACGGTGTCGCCAGGCTCGATATCGCAGTTTTCAGCCGCCATCCACCCGGTTGGAAGGATATCGGAAAGAAACAGAACCTTCTCGTCCTCGATACTGTCAGGAATGACAATGGGGCCGACGTCAGAAAACGGGACGCGAACATATTCGGCTTGTCCGCCGGAATAACCGCCAGTCATGTGGCTATAGCCAAACAGGCCGGCCATCGGATGGCCGTAAGCCTTTTCGGCGATATCCTGATTGTCGGCAGGGTTACCGTTATCACAGGCTGAATATTGTTTTTTGCCGCAATGAAAACAACCGCCGCAAGCAATCGTAAACGGGACGACGACACGCTGTCCCTTTTGCAAATTACTGCCCGGACCCACCTCGACGACTTCGCCCATGAATTCATGGCCGAGAACATCGCCTGCCTTCATCGACGGAATATACCCGTCATAAAGATGCAGGTCGGAACCGCAGATCGCCGTTGATGTCACCTTGATGATGGCATCACGCGGATTTACTATTCCAGGATCGTCGACTGTATCGACGCGGACATCATGTTTGCCATGCCATGCGAGTGCGCGCATCTTATTTTCCTTCTTCGGCAAGTTGAGCAAGATTACGGACGTTGGTGGCTATCTCGCCTGTTTCCATTAATTGCTTAAAGCGGCGGAGATCACGGCGAAGCTGCACTTCGGGCTCACGTTGCAATACTTTGGCGACAATGCGACCTACAAACCCAGCGGGCGGCTCGTAAGCCATGAGTGCGGTAACGATGGTTCCGCGCTCTCCCTGCGCTGGCGAAAATGTTATGCGTCCTTCATTATACACATCCGCATCATCATCGCTGCGCCATGCGATCAATGCACCTTCAATGTCTTCGGTTACGCGAGCGATCCATTCGATCTCCGACCCTGCAGGACCTTTGGCGATCCATTCGGATGTTTCGTTGTCGATCACCCTAACTGACTTGAGATTGTCCATCACTTGCGGCAGATTGGCAAAGTCGCGCCAAAAGGCGTACAATGTGGCTGGTTCGCGGTTGATTGTTACTGCGCGGGAAAAACGCTCAAGTCCGGTCTGTCCGTTCTGCTGTTTGGAAGTTGTGGATGGAGCATCGTCGCTCCTAACATTCTCACCCAAGTTCATCTGGATCGCTCCTTCTCGATAAGGCGGGAACGAAGGCAAAAGGGTGAAGTTCCCCGATAAACGGATATGCTCCGCCGCTTTTGCGATAAACCGACCGTATGGGTGCGTTGATCGCAGTCCACCATAGACCTTGTCACCGACATTCCGCGAAAAGGGAGGGGACATTTTGGTCTTGATTGGCTATATCGCGGTTGTTGGAAGGACGGGCATGGACCTACGAATTTCGGAAAAGTAGCGGTAGTCGGCGGCGCAAGCCGCGGTATCGGATTTGCTATAGCCAAGGGCTTAGCATACGAAGGGGCGAAGGTGGTCATCGCGGCCCGAAGTGAAGATACACTGGGGAGTAATGTTGATGGTCAGAAGAATAATAATCGCGGGTCTTACCGCAACTCTTAGCATTGCGACACCACTGCACGCGGAAGACAAGCTACTACCGGTTGTGGCCGACAAGGAAGATGGCAAGATCGTCCTGACAGTGTCTCAACCCGACGCTGAGGGTATTGCCGACCGTTACCTGTACATCGCTCAAATCGAGACTGGTGTTGGCGCATCGGCGGAAGGTGGTCCCCTGGACCGCGGCGCGCCACTGCAAAACGGCATCATTCGTTTCCGCCGGGCAGGCGGCAAAGTCATTGCAGAACTGGAAAACACCACTTTTGTCGCGACCGCCGGCTCTGCAGCCCAGCAGGCGTCCGTCGCAAACAGCTTTTCCAACGCGACGTTGTGGGTTGGTAATGTCATCGCCACTAACAAGGACGGCAGCTTCAGCTTCGACTTCGCCCCGTTCCTTGCGATGGATCATTTCGGTTTCGCACAAGCCCTCGGCGACGGTTATGCGCTGGTCGCTAACCGGTCTGTCGCCGACCCAGCCAAAGTGCACACCTTCCCGGACAACGTCGAGTTTTCTGCGCTGCTAAGCTTCGCGACGTCCAAGCCATCGCCCGCACTGCGACAGGTTTCGCCGACCGGAACAGATCTCGCCTTGTGGGTCCGACATTCGCTTGTGCGGCTACCGGCCGAGCCTATGCCATTGAGGCAGGATCCGTACGACTTTGCCATAAATGTCCCGCAGTACGATTTTTCAACGCAGCTTGGACGCTCAATGTTACGTAAGGTAGCGAGGCGGCATCGGCTAGAGAAAGTTGATCCCACCGCACAAAGATCCAGGGTCGTTAAGCCGATCGTATATTATGTTGATCCCGGAGCGCCCGAAGCGATCCGCCGTGCACTGATCGACGGCGTGAATTGGTGGGCCCAGGCGTTCGACGAAGCGGGCTATATCGATGCCTTTCGTGCGGAAGAACTGCCTGCAGGGATCGACCCGCTAGATATACGCTACAATGTCGTTAACTGGGTCAACCGCTCAACCCGAGGGTGGGCGTACGGAGCCAGCATCGTAGACCCCCGAACAGGAGAGATCCTTAAGGGCAGCGTGATGCTCGACTCCCAGCGGGCGCAACAAGACGTGTTGATCTTTCAGGCGTTGGTTGGTGCCGGACTGTCTGGCACTGGCGATCCGAGTGACCCGATTGCAGCTGCACTTGCCCGCATCCGCCAGCTTGGCGCTCATGAGGTCGGCCACGCCATCGGTTTGGCGCACAACTTTGCCGGTAGCACTCAGGGTCGATATTCAGTGATGGATTATCCTGCGCCTCGGATCACGCTTAATGGCGGCAAGATAGACCTGAGCGATGCCTACGGCGTGGGGGTTGGTGAATGGGACAAGTTCGCGATCCGTTATCTTCATGCGTCGACTGATGCTGAAGCCCGCCGGCTTACGCAGGAGGCCCAGACAAAAGGCTTGAGATTCGCCTCAGACAATGATTCTCGCCCGCTGTCGGCTGGCAACCCTGAAGGTGGGCTGTGGGACGACTTTGCCGACCCGGTCGCCGAATTAGCACGTGTAATGACTGTGCGGCAGGCCGCACTGGCACGTTTTGATGTCGACGCAATACCAAGCGGGCAGGACATGGCGAGCCTGCGCCGCGCGTTTGTACCGATCTGGCTACTTCATCGATTTCAGGTCGAGGCTACCTCGAAGTCACTTGGAGGGGTCACCAGTCCTACAGCGCTGGCCGGGGATGTTGCGACAGTTGCCGCCGTGCCCGCACGGCAACAAAACGCGGCCCTTGACGCGCTGATGGGTGCCCTTTCGATCGAGGCGCTAACGCTACCGGAACGCCTACAGCCGTTGTTGTCGTTTGCCCAAGGGGACGACGGGGACTACGCAACGCAGATTGAGATTATGCCGACCGCCGGGGGGCCTGTTTTTGATAGTCTTCGGGCGACTGAAGTCGGGGCTGTCCACGTCCTCGACAGCCTGCTCGATCCACAACGTCTAAATCGTCTCGACATGCAGCATGAAGCGGATCCGGCTGTTCCCTCTGTAGGAACCATCGTTTCCCGATTGCTGAAACATGCCGACGAGGTAGCTGGCCAAGGTGTCGTGGGACGACGCATCGCGACCACAATTACACTAAAGCTTGCGAAGACTTCCCAAGCACCAATGCTCGGTCGCTCGATCGGTTTTCAGTTGAAAGGCAAGCTTGCGACATGGTCGAGCCGGCTTACCGAAACAAAGGCGGCAGGAGACGAGGGAGATTGGCGCCGAGGTTTGGGCGCGATGTTGGCTGACCGCGAAGCGCTGCAGAGTGCATTGGCTGATCGACAGTTGCTTCCAGTGGTACCCCCTGGCATGCCTATCGGATGACGATACTAGCAATCGGCATTTTGTCTACGTACGCGCGAGAATGATTAGCAGACTAATCCAAACAAAAAAGGACCTCCCAAACGAGCTTGAGAGGCCACAGAAGTTTATGCGCTTCAATGATTATGGTTTATTGGGCCACAGCTAAAAAGCCAGTGATAACCAATAGAATTACGAGTAACGAACCCGCAATGTGGTATTTTTCTTGCGACGCATTGTGAAGCCAATTCCAGCCATTCCCATCAGCATCAACATCCATGTAGTTGGCTCTGGAACCGCCGCCACAGACGCAAACGAGAGGGTGCCGCTGAATGCAGCGTTGCCACCTGAGGTGCCATTAACACTTATCACGTTATTACCACCTGACACCAAGCTTTGATTTAACAAGTTGCGAAATTCCTGTGTGCCGGTCGACAGGGTAGCAAAGCTAATTCCGTTGAACGTCACCGACGAAAAATCTATGTTGGTGATGGGGTCCACTGTAGCAACTGAGGATATATCGATGCTTGCAATGTTAAAACCGGCAGGCGTGACAAACTCAAAGCTCCGCGTGAATGTGCATGGGGTCGCAGCCGCGCCGCAAGTTACATCACCATCGCCGAAAGTCCCACTCGGGCCGGTAATCTCAAGAAATTGAGCGGCGTGAGCGGTAGTGGCAAACATCGCCGAAGCAAGAGCAACAGAAGCTAATGCGCCTTTTTTCCAAATCTTCATAAGTATGTTCCTTTTTTACAGGAGGTTATGCAGTTTAGGAAGTGCCCTTTCCTAAAATCATTCGCATGAATGACAAAAATTAACGGTTCGTTAACCGTCAGGTTCCTCGATTTATCGGATTTTTTGTTGGATTGCGGCACGGCGCCGGTATCGCGCTGTCTAAGGAATTCAGGAGCCTCTTCGAGCGTATTTCAATGTCCACTGTGCTGCCTCAATGCCGCATTACGTAAACAATAATTAGCCGCGGTCACACAAGCTACACACAGCCCTTACAAGTTCGCGGTTGTCCACCGGCTTTTGTAACCGCTTAACGTCAAGCATATCATTAGGGATGGCTGTTGCGTCGTAGCCAGTCACGAGAACGAACGGAATGTCCTTGGCTTTGAGGGCAGCCGCGATTTTAAATGTCGGTCCCGTTCCTAAATTAAGGTCAATGACCGCGCAGTCCACCAGACCTTCAGCTGCCGACAAAGCGCTGCTCTCATCACTGCATGGACCGATCACCACCGCGCCAGCTTCTTCAAGCGTCTCCTGCTCGTTCCACGCTAACAGGAAGTCATCTTCTACAACCAAGATCCGAATCCCGGCAAGGGGCGAAGTATCGATCATTTGCTCCAGGCTTCTTCGCCAAGCTGCTTGGTTGCATCGGTTTGCAATATGCTTTCGCCCGGCCGCAGCGGGAACTCAATAATTGCCTGCGCACCATGGCTATCAATATTTACGGAACCTCGTCCCTTAAGCTCATATGGAACGCGGCGGCAGATTAGCTCCGTGCCAAATCCACGTCTGCTGGCAGGCTGAACATTGACAGCACTTTCACGCCAGACGAGGTAAAGCCAAGGATCCTCGCCTTCGCGCGCGATCGACCAGTTTACGTCCAAGCGCCCAGTGGGAACCGCCAATGCTCCATATTTTGCCGCATTGGTGGCAAGCTCATGCACAGCGAGAGCGATGACTTCAGCGGCCTTCGGCGACAACACGACGCCGGGTCCGCGAACAGTGATCTGGCCCGGTTCAGGAAAATGGGCATTTATCTCATCCTCAATCAACTGGCTCAGTTCAATACCCACACCCGCAGTTCGTGTCAGTTGTGCCTGTGTGCGCGCAAAAGCATCTATTCTGCCCTCAAGCTTTTCGCGATACTCTTCCTTGTTTTCAGTCGATTTGGCTGAACGGCCAACCATGGCACGGATTGTCGCAAGAATATTTCTAACGCGGTGTTGGAGTTCAAGAAGTAGGGTCTTTTCGCGATGCGCGATGGCGCGCCTTTCGGTCATATCCTGACCGATTTTTAGAAAACCGCGGGGTGCGCCGTCTACATCGGCAAGTAGCGCGGTATGCCCCTCGATAAAGGCGCGTGATCCATCCTTTCGCATGTGCCAGCGCACATTGGGAGCGCTTCCATAAGCTCTGGCAATATCCTGCTCATGTTGTGGCACGCCTGCCTCTCGGTCTTCAGGGGTAAATGTGATGTCTGCCAACATGTCGAGAGCCTCGTCACGTGACCAGCCGAATACGGCCTCTGCACCTTTGTACCAGTCGGTGATCCTGCCCGTCAGGTCTGTGGTAAAGATGGCGTAATCTCGCGCGCCTTCAACAATTAGTCGGTAACGCTCATTGGCCTCGCTAAAACGTCCGCGCTCTGCAAGGAGATCTTTAACCAGCTTCTCCAACTGGTCAGAACGGCGCGACGCTGTTGCCTCTGCCTCCACGCGACGGGTCACATCGAGATATGACAGGAAGTGGCTGCGAACTGCACCATCCGAGCCTCGGAGTACGCGGCAGAAAACAGACAGACACATCCGCTTGCCGCCTTTTCCATATTGAATGGTTTCCAACGTAATATCGCTACCTTGCTCAAATGCCTCGCGGAACCGACGCGCGTGTTCCGGGTCAGTGTCCTCGCCATTCATAAAATGGGGCTGCTGACCAAGTACTTCTTCAAGTCTGTAGCCAGTGACATCAAGCATCGCTTCATTGGCGTATATGATCGGGTTGCCGGGTTTCGTTGCGTCTGTAACTGCCATGGGCATGCGCGTGGCCCTGACGGCATCCGCAAACACCCCCCTCATCCAAAGATCGTCAATGTCTTGCTGGGCGCCGGTTATGCTACCGATTTTTTCAGGATCAAAATCGTTGAACCCCGCAATGGCCACGAATGTTTCTCCACGCTTCGCTAAATCAAACCTGAAAGTCTGAACCCCCTATGGCGTGGATTGGTTCCCCGACGATCGCTCCTGTCGCCGAAGTTGAACGCCGGGGTCGATATCACGAACTATCAGTGGTGCGGCGAAAGAGTCATCTCTGCATTGCGCACCAGGAGGATTGCTTCCGTAATGCTTCGTGTTTTCAACTTCTGCAGTGCGTTAGCCCGATGCATTTCTACGGTTCGAACACTGAGCGACAACCGATGGGCCACACTCTTATTGAACAAACCATCCATCAGCAAGACCAGCACCTCCATCTCGCGGCGACTTAGCGCGCCTAACAGACGGCGGGCGTTCTCTCTGGTTTCGTTGGCCCGTCGAATAGTCTCAAGCTGCGTAATCGCCGAGCGGATGGAAATTTCCAACGCCGCAAAATCGAATGGCTTTTCGTAATAATCAATAGCCCCCAGCTTAATCGCTTTCACCGCCGTTGGAATGCCCGCGTGCGCAGTTATAACGATTGTTGGCCAGTTTATCCCACGCTCCGAAAGAATTCCCATCAATTGGATACCGTCAACATCCGGCATGCGGATGTCCAGTAATATGGGCGCCGGCCGTAAGCTTGGGAGGTTGTCGAGAAAGTCCGAAGCACTTGCGAATGGCCAGCTTACGAAGCCGATAGTCGACAGCAAAAAATGCAGCGAGCGCCTGACTTCGATGTCGTCATCGATCACGTAGACCTGATTGAATTCGCCGAGATTTTCGTCCGCAGTCGACTCTACAACCAAGCCCAGTTCGATATGTTCTGCGCTCCCGCTGCAGGGAGCTGGCACCTTCTCGAAATCATACATTTCAATTTCTCTCGCCTTTGCCATCAGCGCATCACCGCGGTCATTCCCGGTGACGGCGTCGCCAAAGTCGCGCAATGTTCGGTGAGCACAGCGCGAACAAGAAATTCATCTTCTAAGATGAGAATGTGTGGTGGCGTGGAGTGCGATTTGACAGGCGTTGAATTCAAATTATTGCTTTCCGAACTGCGGAGCAGCCTTCAGGTCGCCGATTATGACAGGGAACTATATACTTGGCGCTGCCCATCTTTGCTTTGAAGCTTCTTTTGGCTCGTTCGCCCGTATTAGAGCGCTATCGTATCGCCATTAACGATTGCAGTTCGAATTTCGGCTGAATCGACTTCAGCTCAGGCACGGCAAATTTAACCACCGCCCCAGCATGCTCATACAACATTCAGTATAGAGGTCAATTTTTTAACACAAGATAAGTGCTTGGATTAAATACTTGCGTAAATGCAGACTGTTATGTGTTAGACTATCATCATCATCGGCCACTTTTGGCTTACCGATGACTGAGAGATGCGATGCGCTCCCGTCAAAAGATGGGAGTGCAGGTTTTGAGCCCACAATCTGAAACGCTACTACCGATGGTGGAGAAGCTTCGGCTTTGGGGCGAAATGTCAGCAGCCGATGAAGCTGCCATATTGGCATTACCTTTTACCGTCAGAAAGATGCGCCAAGGCGCTTTCATTGCCCGAGAAGGTGACTCACCTGAACAAACTTGCGTGCTATTGTCCGGTTTTGCGATACGTCACAAGCTTGCAGGCGACGGTGGAAGGCAGATTTTTTCCATTCACATGCGCGGCGACGTCGTTGACCTGCACAATTCATTGCTGCGCTGGTCAGACCACAACGTGCAAGCCCTTACGGATGTGGAAGCCGGCTTCATTCCGATGTCGTCAATTCGCCGGTTGATCGTCGATCATCCGCTGGTTGCATATCTCCTTTGGTATGAGACGCTCGTAGACGGATCAATTTTTCGCGAATGGATGCTCAATGTAGGACGACGTGACGGGCGAACGCGTCTCGCCCATGTGCTCTGCGAATTTGCGATGCGTCTAAAAATGGCTGGTCTTGGCAATCATGACAATTACGAGTTGCCCATGACGCAGGACGAGCTGGCCGATGTTCTCGCACTCTCACCTGTGCATGTAAGCCGCATTATAAAATCACTGACCGACGAAGGTTATATCACCAAGACAAAGCGTGCCATTCACATCAATAATTGGGAGAACATGCGGCAAATGGGGGACTTCGATCCGCGATATTTACACTATAACGGGGCACGGCGTTAAGCGCGTGACTTTGGACACTCGATGCTCTCTCGGATGGGTAACTCGTATATGGGTGGTTTCAAGCCGCTAACCGCATACTCCACGGCTTCAAGCAGTTGCGTAGTTTCTTGATCATCGAGAAGGACGCGGACCAATCCTGAGTTACGTGGGCCGTTATCAATCCATTCCAATCCAATTGCCATAACAACACCCCGAGTCGAGTTATCGGGCAATTCTACGCTCTCGTCGGGGATGCGCATTAACATCGGTTAAATTCTTCCATTACTGACTAACCAGAAAAATGTCCGCTTTCGGGGTCTAGCTGCAGTGAACTGAAGGTCCGCAATGTCGTCGTTTGGGTGACCGGCGGGTGTGCGGCGAAACCCAACGGCGAGCGGGCTATGCTGCCCCTTAACTTGAAAGAAGCCCTTGGGCCGCACGCGCATCGCGCGGCCCCAGAGCTTCTCCGCCTATTTCGGCATCGCACCCTTGAGGTGGCGGTCGAACCATTCAATTACACGCTTGAGCGAGTCGATCTGGTTCTCACGCTTGGCGAAGCCGTGGCCTTCGTCGGCATAGAACACCGTCTCGTTCGGCGTACCGATCTCGGCGAGGATGGCCGCGACCTCTTCGGCTTGTCCGCGCGGCACGCGGATGTCGCGGTCGCCCTGAAGCGAGAGCAACGGGGCCTTGGCGTTGCGTATGAAGGTCAGTGGTGACGACGCATCATAGACATCGGGGTTTTCATCCGGTGTGCCAATCAAGCTGCGCTGATACGCTTTGAGCAGTTCATCCTGATCGCGGTACATGGTGCGCCAGTTTATGATGCCGTACAATTGCGCCCCCGCGGCAAATTCATCCGGCATTTTGCTAAGCGCCATTAGCGTCATGAAGCCGCCATAGGAGCCGCCGGTGATCCCGACCTTGGCCGCATCGACATAGCCGCTTTGGACAAGGAACTGCTTGCCTGCGATCACATCGCGCAAGTCACCGCCGCCGAGGTCCTTGTAGTTGGCGTTCTGGAACGGCTGACCATAGCCGGTCGAACCACGGACATTGGGCTGCATGACAATGTAGCCGCGACTGGCAAGCGCGGTCGCGGTGCGGTTGAACCCGTCGACGCTCTGGCTGGTGGGCCCGCCGTGGGGCAGTAGAACCGCCGGATTCGTCGCGTCGCGTTTCAGATTGAAGGGCATGGTGACGATCGCGCTGACGAGCGTGCCGTCGAAGCTTTTGTAAGTGACAATCCGCGACTTGGGCAGGTTCTCGGCCTTGAGGCTGGCGAGGCCCATCGCGGTGAGGGTGTCGGCTTTGCCCGAGGCGAGGTCGACCACCTGAAGGTCGCTTGGCGTTCCGGCGCCGGAATGCGCGACCAGAATGCGCCTGCCGTCAGGCGAGAAAGGCTCCCCGCCGCCAGCGAACGAATTGACCCCGGCAGGCAGCGCAATTGGCGTTTCGGCGAGTGTCGTCACATCGACCAGCGAGGCCGACGTGCGGCCGTCCTCGTTGCGAGTGACCGTCATCGTTTTGCCGTCAGGGCTGAAGATGCCCGCCGATTGGGACCACGGCGTCGGCGCTAGCCAGCGCCACGCCTTGACGCGGGTGTCATAGATCCCGGCGCGCAGTTGGCCTGTGCCCTCGTTGCTGCTGACCCCGATCAGCCGTCCGTCGGGCGTGGCGTCGCTTACCCGGTAAATTGTATTTGCCTTGCCTAGCAGCATGGTCTTGGAACCGCTTGGTACATCGACCCGCCACACTTCGGCAAGTGTCTGGTTGGCGTTGGTGCGCGAGGCAATCAGCGCTTTGCCTCCCTCGATCCAGGCGACCGGTGCCCAGCGGAGGCCCGGGTCGGGTTCGCTCACCAGCGACGTAGTCTTGCCTGTGCCCAGGTCGATCAGGGCGAGATTGACCTGGCCCTCCGTGCGCAGCTTGGTGGAGACAACCCCGGTGGCGCCGCCGGGCGCGATGAGCAGCGCGGTCTCGCGCAGTTCGGGTGTCTTGGTGAGGTTGCGTGCGGCCCCGCCGGCCGTGGCCACGGTGTAGATGTCGAACTGTTCGTCGCCGCCGACGTCCTGGTTGAAGTAAAGCAAGTTGCCATCGAGCGACGGCACGAGCCCAGCGTGGCGTTCGTCGGAGCGGGTCAGCTGAACGGGCCAGCCGCCGGTTGCCGGGATCTTCCAGATGTTGTTGCGCCCCGTCAGGTTAGTGACGAGGAATATCTCGCTGCCATCCATACTCCACGCAGTATCGCCGAGGGTGCGGGTGTAGGAGAGATCCTCGACCGGTACCGGAGCGGCGTCCGGGTTAGCGGGGCTTTCAAGTGCGGCCGGATCGCTGACCGGGCGCGTTGGGCTTGCGACCTGCGCGAAGGCTGGCGCAGCGAGTAGTAGTGTAAGCGCCGAAGTTCCAGCGAACCGACTGGCGGATAGGCAGAGACTGCCTTTGAAAAAGGTCTTGGTCATGATGTTTCTTCCCCTCCCTGAGAATTTTTGCAGAAAACATAGCAGACTGCGCCTTGCTGTCATCTCTTGATCTGCGCCTGTGACCGATCGTCGCACGGTGATTAGCCGCCGTCCGCGAAGTAAATCCCCGGATAGGCAGCTTTTAGCGCTGGTCCCACCACTGGGCTCCAAAAGTCGATCAACCCGGTCATGATGTTCGGCTGATGCCGCCAGCCTGTGTCAAACCTTATGTGAAGCGCATCAAGGCCGACGCGGCTGACGCCGAAGCGATCTGAGAAACCGTGACGCCCCCAGCAACTTTCAGAAGACAATTATCTTAATATACCAATATTTTACGATGGTTCCCCGGTAA
>JAZKGS010000039.1:0-2048 GCA_040385805.1 Pseudomonadota bacterium
TTGGCGGTTTTGCGTGATGGTGGGACGCACGTTACCGCAAGGTTGCGACCATGAGCGCCGTTATCTCATCATGCGGCACCTACCGCTACAAACTCGACCGCGACGTTTCGCCGTTGGCGTTCGAGATAGGCGCTCCACACGTTGCTTGGATTATGGTCAATCCATCGACCGCCGATGCTACGCAGGACGACGCAACAATCCGAAAGGTTCGCGGCTTTACCGAACGCATGAACGGCACTGGCTTCACGGTGGGCAACCTGTTCGCTTATCGCGCAACGGACATTCGGGAATTGAAAACCGCGCCATATCCCGTCGGTCCTGAAGATGACTTTTGGCTGCATCAGATAATCGCAAAGGCGGACAAGGTGATGGTTGCTTGGGGGCCGATGGCGAAGCTTCCAAAGCATCTGCGTCGCCGGTTTGAAAAGGTGCTGCATTTTGCTGCTATTGAGGGCCAGAAACTGCACTGCCTTGGCACCGCCAAAGACGGGCACCCGTTACACCCGCTTATGCAGCCATATTCATCCGAGATACGCGAATGGAAAAGGCCATGACCCCCGTAAATGGTGAGAGCATCCGACTGACGCAATCGGGCGCAGTTATGTGTGAAGTGGGTTGCCTGCATACCGCGATTTTGCCGCAGAAAGGAATTTAGAATGTCACATCATGGTTCAGAGCCGTTCGACGAAATGCCAGAAGCCTTCAAAAAACTGCTTGGCGAGATGAAGGAAACTTCAGGCTTTAGGGGCGCGATAGGCGCATATCCGCACGGCAAGCTAACTGCCAAGGATGAAGGGTCAATCCAGTTTGCCATTGGTGAGAAGGAAGGCAAAGTTGTAATCGACTTTGGCACTCCTACCGCATGGATTGGCATGACGCCACAGCAGGCAATGGACCTTGCTGCGAGCATTATGAACCGCGCTCGCATAGTTGCCCGCCACAACGGCGAAACCGTTCACGTGACTATTGGAGGCTGACATGGGAAAGCCTATTCTTTGCCTCGATTTTGACGGCGTAATCCATAGCTACACAAGCGGTTGGGAAGGTGTAGGGGTTTGCAATGACCCACCCGTCAAAGGGACTTGCGCGTTTCTAGAGGAAGCAACCAAACACTATCGTGTCATGATATATTCGTCTCGCTCTAAGTCGCTGGCAGGGCGTAGGGCGATGAAACGTTACATGCGGGAACGGTTTGAGATTTACCTAACGTTCAGCCCGGACCACCGCTACGACACCCTCTACGAGCATCTTGAGTTTCCTTGGTTTAAGCCTCCCGCGCTTATCACGATTGATGACCGCGCATTGACCTTCACTGGCGATTGGTCAGACTTTTCGATGGGCGCTTTGTCCGCTTTCAAGCCGTGGAACAAGCGCAGGGCCACCCCATGACACCGAACAACACCCCCGTAGTTATAGAGAAGGAGGGATTGTGATGACAGATTCAGGGCATCCCGTTCCGGACGGGCTTTCGTCTGACGATGGAGCCGCAAGCGTCTCCACCCTTCGGGCTTCAATCCCCGATGCTGTTGCTGAAATACGAATGAATGCCGACGCCTTGGCAAAGTGGTTCGACAGCGTTTCGGATGAACAGAGAGAGGCAATGGGCTTTATGGGCGGTGGGTATGGCATTGAGAACGCGGCGCGCGATGCGCTTGATTGCGCTTTTCGTCTTGCACAATCATCCGTTCATGCAATGAAAACCGTTGCCGACGCTTTGGAGGCACTCGCAAAAGCGATTGAAGCGCGAAGCGGCCAGACCGAAGGGCTGGACCCGAAGGGCGAAAGCGCGGTGGCTGAAAGTCATTTGCCCGAAACACCGGAGAATTAACATGACCGATGATGCTGCACGTATAGCGGAAAGCTTGATGCCGCTTGAGCGCGAATGGATTACAGGCTGGCAAGGCCCGGCGGGCGCTGCGTTTAACGCTATCGCTGCCGGATTACGTCACAAAGGCTTCCTAAAAGGAGCGATGGACTGGAACCTAAACGACTTGGGAATCGCAGTCCGCGACCACCTTACAAAGGATAACAAAGATGGCTGACACACA
>JAZKGS010000040.1:0-5932 GCA_040385805.1 Pseudomonadota bacterium
ACCCACGACGGTTTTCAAGACCGTTGCCTTAAACCACTCGGCCACCTGTCCGCTTACGAAGCGTCCCCTAGCCAGTGCGCTTTGCGATGGCAAGCTTAGATGATGATGCCCTTGGCCGTCGCACACGATGAAATGGTCGCATGCTGGGACCAAAGCAATTCACAGCCTTTGTCGACTGTGGCACAAGGGGCGGTCTGAGCAATAAGGGGGTCCTGTGCAAGCTTACCGTAAGATTTTGATGACGATGGCGATTTGCGTGGGCGCTTCAGTGCCTGGCACCGTGTGCATGGCACAGGATAGCGGAAATGCATCGGCCACTATCGTTGATGCGCAAGAGGCTGGCTTCCGAGCATATCTGGCGCAGGTCCGGCAGAGAGCATTTCGGGAGGGTGTGAGCGTTTCGACGCTTGACCGCGTGTTGCCATCCATCGCGTATAACGACCGCGTTGTCCGGCTTGACCGGCAGCAGCCTGAAGGGGCGTCAAACGCGCCGATCCCGAACTTTGCGCCATATAAAGCGCGCCATGTCGATGCCTCCCGAATTAGCCGTGGCCGCGCCAAATATTCCGAGCTTCGCCCGTTGCTAAAGCGAATTGAGGACGAAACTGGCGTGCCAGAAGAGATCATGATCGCCATTTACGGACATGAGACCAATTATGGGTCCGTCACTGGAAATTTCAACGCACCCGAAGCTCTGGCATCATTGGCCTATGAAGGCCGCCGACGTGCGCTGTTTGAAGGCGAGTTGGTCGCGGTACTCAAGATGATCGATAAAGGCGTGCCGCAATATGCGATTACCGGAAGCTGGGCGGGGGCATTAGGTAAGCCGCAATTTCTGCCGTCAGTTTATTTGAGGCTGGCGCGCGATGGCGATGGTGACGGCTATGCCGACATTTGGCGCAGTGAGGTCGATGCAATGACCTCAATCGCCAATTATTTTGTTAATGCCGGCTGGCGGCGGGGCGAAGAATGGGGCTTTGCAGTCAACGTGCCTGCGTCACTAAACCGTGCTGCAATGGAATCGCGCATGTCATCGCCGCGCTGCCCACGGGTATTTGCGCGCCATAGCCAGTGGAAGACGATCGCCGAGTGGCGGCAAATGGGCATTTCGCCGCAGCGTGGCTTCTGGCCGAATGACAGCATGATGGCGACGTTAATTGAGCCAGATGGTGTAGGAAACACTGGCTATCTTCTCGGCGGGAATTACCGTGTAATTTTGGATTATAACTGCTCGAACTTCTATGCTCTTTCGGTAGGCTTGTTGGCGGACGAGTTACGTAACTAGGTTTTTGGGTTGATCTCGCTGACCGCTATACGCCGCGGATAAATTCGCCTAACGGATTGCAAACGCGATTGGCTTTGCCATTTGCGATATTCGATGACGGAACCGAAGATTTTATGCTCAATACTGCGGACCACGTAATAACACAGCCATCCTCGGTGCGCCGGTGATCGCGCGGGGCCGTTTCATTTCTATCGAGGGCGGTGAGGGCGTTGGTAAGTCTACGCAGATTGCTGCGCTGGCTGCGTTCATTGAGCAAAAGGGCTTTGAGGTTGTGCTTACTCGCGAACCGGGCGGTACGGAAGGCGCGGAGACTATCCGGAATTTGGTGCTTGGCGGAAGCGCCGAACGGTGGATGCCACGCGCCGAGGCATTGCTGTTTGCCGCCGCACGAAGCGACCATGTCGAGCGCCTAATCGAGCCTGCCTTGGCCAGTGGCAAATGGGTGATTTCCGACCGCTTCATCGACAGCAGCCGCGCTTATCAGGGCGCAGGTTCTGGCCTGTCCGATGCGGATATCATGACGCTTCACCAAATCGGCAGTCGCGGCATGTTGCCCGACCGGACGTTGGTGCTTCGGCTCGACACCAAAGAGGCAGCAAGCCGTGCCGCCATGCGCGACCAGAACCAACCTGACCGTATTCAGGGCCGCGCCGAGATATTTCATTCCGACGTCGACGTGGCGTTTGTAAGCTTTGCCGAGCGTGAACCCCGCGTCCGGCTTGTCGATGCGTCAGGTACGGCGGACGTCGTCACAACGCGGTTACTCGCCGAAATTAGTGATCTTCTGGAGCCTGCATGACCGACTATGTCGGACATGACAAGGCGTGGAGGCAGTTTGCTACCGCATGCGACAGCGGCAAGATTCACCATGGCTGGATTCTGGCGGGCCCGCGCGGGATCGGCAAGTCGGCCTTTGCGTTGCGGGCAGCAGCAATGCTGGTTGACCCGGAAAATGCTTACGAGAGCATGATCGCGCGCGGGTCGCATCCCGATATCTTGTCCGTAAAGCGCTTGCCGAAAGAAACGCTGAAGGACGATGAGAGCATAGAAGATGTAACCGAGTTCAAGCGCAGCATCACCGTCGACCAAATACGCGGTCTTCAGCAATCGCTTACTACGCGGCCCGGCTTGAGCAACCGTCGTGCAATTATCATCGATGCAGCGGATGACCTCGAGCGTGGCGGGGCAAACGCTTTGCTTAAGTCGCTAGAGGAGCCGCCGGTTGGCACTTTCTTTTTCCTCGTCAGTCACGCCAGCGACAGGCTGTTGCCGACAATTCGTTCTCGTTGCCAGATCTTGCGGTTCGAGACTTTATCCGACGCCGACATGACCAAAGTCTTGCAGCGCGCGGCACCGGAAGTGAACGCGGCGGAACTGCAAGCGCTCATCCGCTTGGGCAATGGCACGCCGGGACAAGCGCTTGATTTTCTTGGCCTTGACCTCAAGGAAATTGAAGACGCCATGACGTCAATTCTGCGCACGGGCGACCGCGATAATGCTTTACGCAGTGGCTTGGCGGATAGGCTGTCATTAAAAGCCGCACAGCCGCGCTATGAGGCATTCTTGCGCCGAGCGCCGTCCTTGATTGCTGATTATACCCGCACGCTGGATGCGGCGCAGGTAAGCGCTGGCGTTGCCGCTTGGGAGGCCGCAAGCGGGCTTGCCGGACGCGCCATTGCATTAAGTCTGGATAAGCAAAGCGTCGTCTTTCAAATGGGAAGCTTGCTGGCATCGGTTCAAGCGCATAAAGCGCGCACATAACCCCTATTCAAGAGTATTCATGTCCGAACCTTTCTACATCACTACCGCCATCGCTTATCCCAATGGAAAGCCGCATATTGGGCATGCTTATGAGGCAATTGCCACCGACGCGATTGCGCGGTTTCAGCGCCTGAACGGCCGCGAAGTCTGTTTCGTCACGGGCACCGACGAACATGGCTTGAAAATGGACCAGACGGCGCGTGGGCTGGGCCGGGAAACACGTAATCTTGCGGATGAAATGTCGTCTTATTTCAAACAGATGTGCGAAACACTTGATATTTCTGCGGATCATTTTTGCCGTACAACCGCAGAAAATCATCATAAAGCAAGCCAAGCCATATGGAAACGGCTTGAGGCCAGCGGTGATTTGTATTTGGACCGCTATGAAGGCTGGTACTCCGTTCGCGACGAGGCTTATTATGACGAAAGCGAACTGACCGAAGGGGAAGGGGAGCAGAAGCTTTCTCCGCAAGGCACGCCAGTTGAATGGACCGTTGAGGAAAGCTGGTTTTTCCGGCTGTCCAAATATGAAAAACCATTGCTGGAATATTATGCTGCGAACCCGGACTTTATCCGCCCGGACAGCCGCAAGAATGAGACCGTCAAATTCGTCGAAGGCGGTTTGAAAGACTTGTCCGTTTCGCGCACCAGCTTTGACTGGGGCGTCAAGGTGCCGGGTAGCGAGAACCATGTCATGTATGTCTGGCTCGACGCGCTCACGACCTATATCTCGGCGATCGGCTTTCCCGACGAGACCGAAGAATGGCGCAAATTTTGGCCAGCGAGTGTCCATATCATTGGCAAGGACATTGTTCGGTTCCACACGGTTTACTGGCCAGCATTCCTGATGTCAGCCGGGCTGCCTTTGCCAAAAATGGTGTTTGGCCACGGCTTCCTGCTGTCGCGTGGCGAAAAAATGTCAAAGTCCCTGGGCAATGTAGTTGACCCCATGGAGCTGGCGAACTTGTTTGGCGTCGACGCACTGCGCTATTTCCTGTTGCGAGAGGTCAGCTTTGGCCAAGACGGCAGCTACAGTCCCGAAGCCATTGTAACGCGCGTGAATGCCGACTTGGCGAACAGCTTTGGCAATCTGGCACAGCGGACACTGTCGCTGATCTTTAAAAATTGCGAGGGGCATCTTCCGGCGATTCGCCGCCATCACGAAGATGACGACGCCTTGTTGGAACTGGTCGGAAACGCCGTATCGAAGCAAATTCCGGCGCATTTTGAAGACCTCGCCATGTCGCAGGCCTTGGAAGCTTGGATGCAGGCAGTTTTTGCATGCAATGCCTATGTCGACGTGCAGGCACCATGGGCGCTGAAAAAGACGGATCCCGAGCGGATGGAGACCGTGTTGGCGACATTGTTCATTTGCATCGCGCAATTGGCCATTGCGGCGCTGCCGATTATTCCTGGGTCAGCGACTAGGCTGCTTGATCAAATGGGCGTGCCAGAGGACGTACGCAACTTCGCTGGTGCCGGTTCGCATTGGTATTCCCCATTGGCCGAAAGTGGTTTCCAGATTGCCCAGCCTGTAGGCCTATTTCCGCGGCTTGAAATGCCAGCGGAGGAGGGGGCCGCCGCCTGATGTTCGTCGATTCCCATTGCCACCTTAATTACAAAGGCCTGGTCGAGCAGCAGGGCGAAGTACTTTCGCGGGCGCGGGAAAGCGGCGTCTCTGCGATGCTCAACATCTCCACGCGGGAACGCGAATGGGATGAGGTTATTGGGTTGGCGGAGCAGGAATCTGACGTCTGGGCGTCGGTTGGTATTCATCCGCATGAGGCCGACCAGCATATTGGTATGGATTGCGCGAAACTTGTCGCAAAGTCCGCCCATCCGCGGGTAGTTGCAATCGGCGAAACGGGTCTCGATTATTATTACGACAAGAGCGACCGCGCGCAGCAGTGCCTCGGTTTTCGCGAGCATATCAAGGCGTCACGTCAAACGGGCCTTCCGATCATCATTCACACCCGCGATGCTGAGGCAGATACAGCCACCATATTGACCGAAGAAATGCGGGAAGGTGCGTTCACTGGCGTCATTCATTGCTTTACCGCCAGCGCCGATTTCGCGCGGATTGCTTTGGACTTGGGCCTGTATATCTCGCTTTCCGGCATCGTGACGTTTAAGAACGCCAAGGATATTCAGGATGTAGCCAAAACGCTGCCAGCGGATCGGTTGCTTGTAGAAACCGATGCGCCGTTTCTGGCGCCAATCCCACACCGCGGCAGAACGGGTGAGCCAGCTTTTGTGGCTGACACCGCACGCTTTGTTGCGCAACTGCGCGACGTGTCGGCTGAAACCTTAGCGCAACAGACTTCAGACAATTTCTACGATCTGTTTACAAAGGCACAGAGATGAACATCATGGAAGATGGCCCATCGTTGATTTGGGGCGTCGTCTGCGTCGTGCTGCTCATCAGTTCGTTGGCCGCGCGCCGTTTGCCATTGGGCTATTTGGCCAAGGCAGGACTGGCCTGGGTAGCCATTTTTGCGGCCTTGTTCGCCATTTTCAGCTTCCGGTTTGAATTCATCACCATCTGGGACCGTGTAAAGGCCGACATTTCGGGTACCGCCGGGCAAAGCATTAGCGGTGAAACCATTGAATTACGGCGTCAGGACGATGGCCATTATTGGCTACAGGTGGACGTAAATGGCAAGCCGGTGCGCTTTATGATCGACAGTGGAGCCACGACGACAGCCATCAACGCGAAAACCGCGAGCGAGACCGACGTTGAAGTCAACGCCAATGGCTATCCCATCATACTGAGCACAGCAAACGGCCGTGTAGCGGCAAAACGCGGCGTTGTGCGATCATTGACCGTTGGACCGCACAGCATAGAAAACCATCAGGTTGTCGTGTCGGAGAGTTTCGGCGACGTCA
>JAZKGS010000041.1:0-5384 GCA_040385805.1 Pseudomonadota bacterium
CCAGATGCCGCTTGTTATTGCGGAAAGCCGAACGCTCGATATTGACGTTGTAGCTTGCGCCGATAATCCGCAGCGCGTCGCCGGTATCGACGTTCACGATGTTGATGCGGTCAAAATATACCTGCTGTTCGTTATCAACCAGTATGCCGCCCGCCGTGCCGGTCATGTTGCTGCCGTCAATGCCAAACTCTGCCATCGTGGCCTCGGTCATCGAGTATCCGGCTGTATTCAGGTCGGTGAGCGCATAGCCGCTTGATATCGTCGGGATTAGGCCACAACGGGCGGGGCCGATGCCAATCAATGGAACGTAGCTAACCTTTTCAATCGCACTGGCGGTTGCATACCAGTCTGTCAGCAGGACATAGCGCGCCTCATCGACGCTCGCCCAATTGCCTGCTGCCTTGATTGCGCGATTTATTGCGGGTGCCATGTCGCCAGCGTCTGCGGTCATGTAGAACTGTTCGGGCATGACAGGGACGCCGCGCCGCAGCAGTGTTTGCAGGTTGTCGCTTTGTGCGTCTGTTCCCGATTGCAGGAAGCCGACGTTCGTTGTGCCGTCTGAATTACGCAGCGCGGCAAGGTCGGCCATAATTTGCTGAATGGCGTTGTTGACCTTTTCGCGCTCCATGCCGGGGCCAACAGGGATTGCACCTAGCAACAGGTTGAGCGCCGCTGATGTATTGTATTCCGAAATTGCCAAGGTGTTTCCCCACGCAAAAAGGCCCGCAAAGCAGGCGTTGTTAGTTTTGGATTTTGGTGTTATTTGCTGCGAATGAGCTTAGGTCTTACGATGTTCGCCAAATCGCTTGTGCTTTTGGTGTGGGCTTGGTTTTCCGAATGGAAATGGCCAACCGAATCAATTCCCGATGAGCAGGGGAGCGGTTATAGCCCCGCCTATAGCCCGCCGCGCCTTCCGGCCCCCAAAGATACCACCAGCCTTTCTGACTGATGCAGGGCGGTCCATAAGGCTCTTTACAAGTAATTGCTGGCCCTTCTTCGTGCCAAGCAGCGCAAGTAAGCTGGTTGCGGCAACAGGTGCGCCTACGGTGGTCATCGGATCTCCACTACTGAGATAGCTAGCGCCGCCCGTAATTGTGCCAAGTAGGCCTCCGCCCACTCCAACCCGCAGTGCGGTGCCGCTGTCAGCCAGTTTAGACGGAAGCACACTTTGCCCCTGCATTGCCAAGTCACGGAAAGGGCGGCTTTCAGTCGCCCCGTTGCCGCCAAACTTGCGGGCGTTGGCGACCGAAGCGTTGTTAAGCTGTGATGGCATGAAAACGCCGTCAGTGTTTTTTCCGGCCTCAATCGCTGTGCCGAGAACTTTGCTGTTGCGATATGCCTCATCAGCGCGCCCAAGCCCGCCTATAACGCTTTCACCGCCCTGACGTTGCATAAGGGCGCGGGTAGCGTCTTCCATGCCCCTGACAGGCTCAATATAGTCTTCTGCAAAAGGCTGACCTTTCACCGAACCCCGACTATCCCGCATTGCACGGGTCATGTTTTGGTAATTAGCGCCCGTCAGTTCACCAGCATCCAACGCAGGCCGAACGCGGTTGTTGATTAGTCGAGCAAAGCCAGCGCCATAATCACCCGAAAGCGCGGAACCCTGTTGCAGCAAAGGCGCGATATCCGACGCAAACTGGCCATCTAAAGGCACGTTAACGCCATCGGTTGCCCTATCGTAAGCATTGCTTATCTGCGGACGCAGCGCGTCTATTCCGGCCTCGCCAATGCCATCGATGGTTGCGCCGATAGGTGCGCCTGCATCCTCAAATGCAGCGCGGTTAAAGGCTTCTAAGCCCTCCATCCGGCGCTTGCTGACCATATCGCCGATAAAGGGGATGCTAGTTGCACCGTCTTCAATGCGCTTCATAGTGCCGCCCATTGCCTGACCAAACGTCAAAGGGATGCCGCGCTCACGCAATGCTGCCGCTGCCAGATCGCCGCCGCCCTCAAAGCCCTTCTGAATGCCCTTGCCGATGCCTTGCCCACCCAAACTGCCTAGTGTGGCAGTCGCAGCGCCCGTCAGCGGGTCGCCTTCGGTCGTCGCACCGTAGATAGCACCATAAGTTGCATCAGGTGCGAGATTGCGTCCACGCTGCGCCCATTTGCCGCCGCCCATAATGCCGGGTGCAAAACGCCTAGCTGCCGATGAGCCAAGTTTGCCGACTGCAGATGTCGCACCGATGACGCCAGCAACGTCTCCAGCAAAGGCACTGCCGGGGTTCTGTTCGCGCAGATAGTCAAGCCCTTCGTCGCCAGCCAACATTTGCGGGACACCGAACGCCCCTGCGTTGGCCGCTGTTGCTGCGAATGTGCCGAGCCGCGTTTGCGGTGCATTGTTTTCAAACTGCTCTTGGCCTGTCAGCGGGATGCGTATGTCGTCAACATCAACGCCAAAGTTGCGCTTGCCGGTCTTGCGGTAGTAGCCGATTGCCTCATCGATGCCGGTTGTAGCATCGCCAGCAATACCCTTGCTGTTCATATAGGCTTTGATTTGCTCAGGCGTCTGGCCTGCAATAATCATGCCCTTGACGGCTTCGTTGACGCCTTTCCACTCGGGATTGTTTTCGTTGCGGAACTCTTGGCCGTAAGGAACAAAGCCAGCCTTGCCACCATCGCCGGGAACGCCGTTAAATAGGACGTCATCGCGGTTTGAACGGTCAACGCCTTGATTGCCAGCGGCAGCCGGATCGTCGCGTCGTTCGTTGACTGGCTGACCGTCAAGGCCGTAGTTCCATTGCGGGGCGGGCAATCCTGCCGAATCCATGTTGTTTTCGAGGCGCTGGCGAAGGGCGCGCAGCTTTTCCAGTGCGGCGCCGTCGCGGTCTGATGCTTGTGGCTGGTTGGCAGCGACAAAGCGCGCTGCATCTGCATCCGATTGTGCACCCATGCCGGGAACCTTGAATGCCGCGTTTCCTTGGTCGCCAAGGGCCGCGCCTGCCGTGTCGAACATCGCATTAGATTCAGTGGGCAGATAGTCCATAAGGCCTGCAACGCCTTCGGTCGAGCCGATGCCGTCATTGTAAAGCTGATAGAGCCGGTCAATCTGCTGGATAACAGATTTGTAAGCGCCTTCTTTGCTGGTTTTGCCTCCAGCAGTCGATCCGGGTGCGGCAACGCCGGGAATCAGCATGGCTGACTTTCCATCGGGTGCCATCATATAGCCCGCAGGAAGCTTTGGCTTGTTCCCCTCTGCAATTTCCCTATCGAATTTTTCTTGCGCCAATGCAGCCGCTTGCGCTGCCCGAGCATCTTGCTTGTCACGGCGCTCCTGTTCTTCGCGCTCCTTGGCCACCCTCATAGAATTAGGCGGAACATAGCCGGATGGCTGCCCCGGCTGTGCATAGCCCACGATCTTAACCTGACCGTCGCCAAGGTCTTCATAGATAATGCCGTTGTCAGTGAAAGTGGCCATCAGCGCTTCAACCCTCTAGTTCCGTTTTTGCCGAAATACGGCACGTTAAAGTCGCCTTCACCGTGGACGTGATTTTTATGAATAAAGGCCTTGCGCATCCCCGGAATGCGCCGTGCTTCGGCTAGCGTTACGTTCAAATCCGGCCCCCAATAGTCAACCGCCCTGCCTTGCAAGTGCGCACTGTTAGGCACACCTCCGACCGCTTTATTGCCTTCCGGCGTCCGCCTGCCGCTGGTCATTTTCCCCGATTTGAGCGTCATGGGTGGGCTAGCGAAAGTTGCCCGGAGCGGACCCCGGACCTCCTTTTTTGCGAGGGTCTGCAACCACCGTTCCGATAGGTGGAAGGCCGTTCGATACGGGTGGAGCAACGGTCGGATTAGCCCACTGCCCACCACCCATGCCATCAGGGATAAACTGCGGCGGGTTAATCTTGCGCTGTTTCCAAGTTTCAAACTCTTCGGGCGTCAAAACGGATTTATAATAATTCCAGTCTTCTTCAGTGTCGTTGACGCGTTGCTCACGCGGCTTGTTCTGCCACTCCCATTGCATGTCCTCGCGGCGGTTCATCCGCTCTTGCTCTGCCATCTGTTCGCGGCGAAGCAATTCATTCTGGCGCTGCTTTTGCTGGGCATAGACAGGGCCGTTCGTGCCAAAAGCATCACCGAACGCGCCTAGCGCATCGACCCAGCCACCGCCCTTGCTGAAAAAGCCGGGTTTCTTTGCAGCCATGCCTACACCGGGAACCTGCATCGGCCCGCCGTCGATAGGCACGTTGAAGCCTTGCATTTGCTCACTTGCCATCGGGCCTGCCGGAGCGCCGCCCGACTGAAACGGATTGGCGCGCTCGGCGTAATAGTCGGTCATGAACTTGCTGCCGTCGCCGCCAATCTGCGCGACCTTGGCCAACTGCTGCGCCAAGGGTAGCCCGTGGAAGTCAGTCGGCACAGTGTAGGGCTGGCCAGCGCGCCGTAATTCCTGAGGGATGGGCTGGCCCTTAGACAACATGGCAGGTTGTCCTGCCCGACTTGAGCCGAATATCGCCATTACATTGCCCCCAATGCTGCGTAGTTAACTGTCGCATAGCCATCAATCACCGGCCCAAGCGCGTCAGGGCGCAGCAGAGCGACCTCTTGGGCGATAACGCCCCTTTGCCTACCCTCGGGCATGAACGCCGCTATCTGGCCCTCTATGGGCAGATAATCGTAATCGTAGATGCCAAGTCCGTCCGGTGTTTCGCCTACGCGTTCGATATTGGTCTTTAGGCGGATGTCGGATGCAAACTGTGCAGCAGCGCCCGCGCCATTGGCCAGCAATGACAACAGCGACGGACTGGACTTGCTGACGTTCGTGCCGTTGCTGGTTACATATTTGCCGACAAGCCCGTTGATAGCGTTGGCCTGCGCGTTGGCGATGTTGGCAGGCAGTCCGACAAGTTGCTCGATGCCCGCCATGTTGCCGAGTGCCGCGCCGTTCTGCATCCCGCGCTCGTTGGCGTAGTTACTGAATCGCAGGTTGTTTTCGCTGTCCGCAAGCCCCCGCGTCAGTTCGCCAGTGTGATAATCAGATCCGTAACGTCCCGCGCTGCTGAAATTGCTATTTACCCTGTTCGATACATTCTCGTTGGTCTGGTCAATCATGCCGTCAATGTAGGGATTGCCTTCAAGATACTTGCCGCCCAGCACATCACCGTAATAGCCAAGGCTCTTTTCAGCCTGCGGTAAATATTTCTGATAGAGGTCTTGGCTCTGCTGCGCGCCACGGTTTACGCCCTGCACCGATTGGTCGATATACGGCTGTGAATAGGTGGACGGCGCAAGCGTTTCGTTGCTTTTCGTGGTGGTTTTGCTTTTGGATAAGCCCATCTCAAAGTTCCTTGATAATCGACGTCTGGTAAAGTTCGTAATCGGGCAACAACCGCACCCATGCGGCCCTGCTATCGATGCGGGCGCTCTTGCACCCCATGTCC
>JAZKGS010000042.1:0-2996 GCA_040385805.1 Pseudomonadota bacterium
TGGCCTGTGGCATGTGTTCGCTCGGAAAGCCGCCGCCATTTGTAGCGCGGATTCTGGCAATCCATTTTAGATCGCCCTGTTTCAAAGATACGCTCACGCCGCACACTCCGGCAACGCAGCAGCAACGCCATGCAAAACCCTCCGTCGCACCATCCGCACAGCAAGGCGTTCTGCCTCTGCTATCTGGTCAACATCGACAGACCTGCGGGTGTCCAGTAAGGTGTCACGCCATTGACGCGACCAGCGGATGCCGACATCGCACTCAAGCTTTGTGAAGGCGGTTTCCAGTTCGCGGATGCGGGTTAGGAGAGATGCGCGGGTCATGCTGCACCTGCCTTGGCTGGCAATGCAGCAATGGCTTTCAGGGTTTCGGTAACGTCATCTTCGGTGAGGTTGCGTAGAACGTCATCCGTGATTGGCGTATCGTAACAAAGCCCGTCATCATCAAGCACGGCCATTTCGTAAAGGCCCTGCTTAAAGCCATAGCTGCCATTGAATTTGACTACACTTGCCTGATAACCGTTTGGATATTTAACGCGGGCGCGGATGCCGCCTGCAACGCTATGCGGGCCAAACTGCAATTCGTGAAATGATAGGGCGCTCATGCTGCCAGCCTTTGGGCAACAGCGTCACGCTGTTCGACATAAGCATCCCAAGCGTTCATCCATGCATCTTCGCCGCCAAGGTCGTTTAACTCGGCTTCAATGTCATAAGGGAAATCGCTGTTGCCATCGCCGCAGGCTTCATAAGCGCGGCCAAACAATGCGATTGTCTGCGGGGTGGTGTGCCAGTCGGTCTGTGATGTAGCGGTCATGCTGATGCCTGCAAAACAGAAGTCAGTGCCGCCAAGGTTGCTACAACAGCAAGGTCGTTGTCATACGCACCTTCGCGGAGAAACTGCGTATAATCGTCTAGGTGACGGCCCCATGATGCAAAGGTGTCTTGGTTGCTTGGCTTTACGCCACGGGCCAATTCAATCTCTAGATACTTGTCCGCAACGATATCGCGGGCTTGCTGAATTAGCTGGTCGGTCTGTGATGTGCTTAACATGGTCGTGCCTCCGTTGCTGGAAACACTTGTCACATATTGTGATTATGCTGTCAAATAAATAATGTCACGTTTTGTGATTATTTTCCCGACCTGCCCAAATCCAACGGATAGTGCGGGTTATGCCAAAGCATATCAGCCATAGGATTGCGCCGATTAATGCGGCCCCCGCGAATATCTCCCATGCCAGCGGCCAGAAAGCGGGGGCTTCACGAGCTATAAAATCATCGAGGCATTTGTTGCTAACAGTAAAGTTCTCACCGGCAATCTCGCGGCACAGTTCGAAATTCTTTTGCTCCCACTCAAAATGTTGGTTGGCGACCATGAACCAGCCAGCAATTGGCGAGATTGTAACACCCAAAGCATAAAGCACAATGCAAAGGCGGGTAAGCGCGTTGAGTTTCAACCGTTTGTGCCAGTCGCAACAAGTGTTCGGGCAATCTCTGAAAGCTGCTTCTTTTGCCGTGTGTCAGCCTTTGTCCATATATCCACGACATCGGCGCTTAGATCGAACGGGTTGTGGTCTAGCAACATTCCTGGCGTAGTCTCCAGCACAGGGGCGAGGCGGCGAAGCCACTTCGCGGATAGCCCGCGTTCGGCATTTTCCAGCATTGAAATCATATTGGCGTTTGTGCCCACCGCGTCCGCAAGCTTTTGCTGCGTCATCTTGCGATACTCGCGCCATGCGGCAAGGTGGTTAGGACCACCGTTTTTGTCATCTGATTCCATTCCCACATATTGCCATGCCGGGAAAAATTGGTCGTCACGCAGACTGTGATAAATTAAAGCTTGCAACGGTAGTCACAATCTGTGATTATGCACCGCATGGCACAAGACATAATTGAACAATTAGGTGGCAGCGCGAAGGTTGCAGAGGCTCTTGGCCTTGCTCCCAATGCGGTTGCCAATTGGCGCAAGCGCGACATTCCTTGGCGGGAACGTCCACGTATAGCAGAGTTGGCGCGGAAGCTTTCGGTGACGTTGCCGGATGACTTCATACCGACACTTCGAGACGTGGCATAATGCCCAGCTTCGTCTATTTCATAAAGCCTATTGGTATGCAGGGGCCGGTCAAGATCGGCGTCAGCTATACGCCTATTAAGCGACTGCGCCAGCTCGAAACATTCAGCCCGTTTGGGCTTGAACTGCTGGTCGAAGTCGAGGGCGACAAGCGTCTGGAACGCGCGTTTCATGCGTTGTTCTTGCACAGTCATACCCGCCACGAATGGTTCGATTGGACGCCAGAATTGCAGGCGACAATCGACGCTTTAGAGGCGGGCACATTCGACTTTGAGAGCCTGCCTAAAGGCAATTTGGGGTGCATCACTTCAAAATACTTCCGGATGCCAACGCCGGTTGAGGCAGCAGCCTAATGCCCCGCACCGGCCCCTCGCAATTCGCAGACCTTGCCCCTGCTATCGGTATCGAATTGGTCGGCAATGCGTTGGACGTGTCGAAGCGTGGGCATAACAACGCTCCATGGCACGATATAGACGCGCCCTTCGACCTCAAGGACCAGATTGCCGCCGTCAGCATAAATCTTCGGCATTGTACCGATGTAGTGTCCGCTTTCCATGTCCCCTCCCGAACGAATCGCAACCCAGAGGGCCAGATTGCAACGCCTTGTAAAGCCTTGCAATATGGCGGTGGGGCAAGTCCCGTATTGGGACAGGTGGCCGCATGAACATCGGTGCACCCTCCCGTGCCGATAGGGCGACAGGCGCTCTCGAAACGCTGCCTGTCGCCCACAATCTCCGCAAGGGGGTGGGAGCCATCGCCGGGTCGCTGGGGAACGATGGCTCCCATAATTTCCGCGACAATCTGGCCGATAGGTCGCGCCTCGTTTTCATCGACGTCAACCGCAGCGGGTTCGCTCGGCTGTTCAAATATATTCCCTTTCATGGAGGCCAATATGGCGACAAATCCGCGCAGTGTATTGAACGTAAATC
>JAZKGS010000043.1:0-4029 GCA_040385805.1 Pseudomonadota bacterium
CGCGCAAGCGTTCATTATGACTTTCGCGCGAAATAGGGAAATGCCGCAGGATCAGGATGCCGATAATGCCGACGACCAACACGGTGCCCATATAGTAAAGCGCGAGCCCGTCGAGGACAGCGACATCGACTTCGCCCGGTGCCGCGTTCTGCGGGAAACTGGCAAAGCTCAGGATCATTCCCGCGGCAAAGGTGCCAATCCCGACTGCGCATTTCTGCATGAAGAAATAGCCAGCGAAAAACAGTCCCTCGGAGCGACGGCCCGTTTCCTGCTGCGATGCCTCAACCACATCGGCCATCATCGATGACATCAGCATCATCATACTCACGGCTGCGCTATTGGCGACGGTAATTAACGCAAACATAAACAGGATCGAAGGGTCGGACGGTGCACCGGGGACAAGATCGAGCAGCCAACTGCCGTACAAGGCCGCAGTGAAGGTCAGCGATATCAATGCGAATAGGATCGCGGCGTTTTTCTTGCCCAGACGCGCGGATATAGGCGGGACAATGATGAAGGCAATGATGACCGTCGAGAACAGGGTCAGCGCATAATAAAGCATTTCCATCTGTTGAAGCTGCCACAGAAAGGCGAGTTGATAATTGGTCAGCGCGAAGGTCATACCTTGGTTGATAAGCCCGAACAAAGCGGCGGAAACGAGCCACAGAAACGCGCGGTTGGAGAGCGTCGCTCTAACTTCGCTAAAGGCATGGCGAAGGCCCGCGCCACGCGGGGCAGGGGGAGATTGCTTGGCCACATGCTTATGCTGCCCAAGCGCGGAGATGAGCACTGCCCCGCTCATCATCAGCGCACCCCATACCGAATAGGCGTCATATCCGGCAGGATCGCTGACCCCCTTTTCGCCGGTAAAGAAAATGCCATAAGCAAAAATGAGCATCAGTAATCCGCCAGCCCAGCCGAACAGGAAACGATAACGCATCAGCCGCGTGCGCTCGTCATAGTCGCCCGTAAGTTCGGGCACGAGCGCAATCGACGGCACTTCACACATAGCCACCAGGGTGCGTGCCAATACGGCGGTACAGAATAGCCAGATGATTGTGCCCGTCTGTCCCATTGCGGGCGGATGCCACAGCAGCAACCATATGATGCCAAGTGGAATCGCTGCTGCGTAGAGCCAAGGCAGGCGGCGTCCCCATTTGCTTTGCGTGCGGTCGGATAATTCGCCGATAACCGGATCGGCAAAGGCATCGAATATCAGCGCCGCCATGATGACCGTGCCGACGATGCCAGCGTCGATGCCAAGCACCTGATTATAGAAAATCAGCAGGAAAACCGAAAAACCATTGTCCTTGACGCCATAGGCAACCGAGCCAAGGCCATGCATGACTTTTAACGAACGGGGTAGTGCAACTGCGGGGGTCATAGACTGTTAAAATGCAACGCGCGAAAAGGCGTGTTTTCCGGCGAATCGCACGATGTTTCTCTCCTCGGTCCTGCCCTTATGCTAGGCATACAGCCCAGCCTGTCAATCGCGATGCAAATGACGTTACGGCATGCATAACTCACCGATAAAGGCTTGCGTTTCCATGCGCGACAGCCCAAAAATTCATCAAGCAATTAAACAGGAGAGCGTCATGTCCGACCTTGAAACATTCCGCGCCGAGGCTCGCGCCTGGCTTGAAGAAAACTGCCCCGCTGAAATGCGCACGCCCGCAAAGGGGGACGATGATGTTTGCTGGGGCGGACGCAATTTCGTCTTCCAATCCGAAGCGCAAAAATTGTGGCTCGAACGTTGCGTCGCCAAGGGTTACACCGTGCCCGATTGGCCCAAGGCGTATGGCGGCGCTGGCCTCACTCCGCAGGAAACCAAAGTGCTGCGTCAGGAAATGGCAAAGCTTGGCTGTCGCTCGCCGCTCAACAGCTTCGGCATCTGGATGCTTGGCCCTGCCTTGCTCAAATTCGGTACGGAAGAGCAAAAAGTGCATTATATGGGCCAGATCGCCCGCGGCGAGATCCGCTGGTGTCAGGGCTATTCCGAACCCGGTTCAGGCAGCGACCTTGTATCGATGCAGACCTTTGGCGAAGACAAAGGCGACCATTGGGTCGTCAACGGCCAGAAAATCTGGACGTCATATGCTGACAAGGCCGACTGGATTTTCTGCCTTGTTCGCACCGACAAAACCAACAAATATCAAGGCATCAGCTTCCTGTTGTTCGACATGGAAACACCTGGTGTATCCACCAAGCCAATCAAGCTGATCTCCGGCAACTCACCGTTCTGCGAGACTTTCTTTGACAATGTAGTGGTCCCGAAGGATCAGATCGTTGGGGAACTGAACCGCGGCTGGGATGTTGCGAAATACCTGCTTGGCCATGAACGCGAAATGATTTCCGGCATGGGCGGCGATGGCGGCGTGACCTCCATTGGTGCAGCGATGAAGGCGACCTTATCCGAAGAGCCAGTGCTGCGCGCGCAGATGGCGTTGTTCGATGTCGATAACCTCACCTTCCGTGCCCATGGCGAACGTTTCATGGACGAATGGAAAACCGGCAAGGCGCATCCGGCTTATTCAAACCTGATGAAATATGTGGGGACCGAACTGAACAAGAAACGCAATGAACTTGTGATGTCGATTGGCGGAAGCCAGGCGCTCGAGTGGGAAAGCGAACGCGCCAATGGCGGGTCAAAGGCGCGAAACTGGTTGCGTACCAAAGCGAACTCGATTGAGGGCGGCACCAGCGAAGTGATGCTGAACGTCGTATCGAAACGCATTCTGGAAATGCCGGGCGGATAACTGGACGTCACCCCCGCACAGGCGGGGGCCCAACTCTTGCGGGCGAGATTTAAGCAGCGGGAGTTCGATTCTCGCCGTCGCGGGAATGACGAAAATAAACCGTCGGAATGACGAAGAAAATTTTGGAGAGGCTATAAAATGGCAATGACCTTAAACGACGACCAGAACATGCTGCGCGACAGCGCGCGGGATTTCATGGCGAGCGAAGCACCCGTCACCCATTTTCGCAAATTCCGCGACATGGGCTGCAAAGACGGTTTCAGCCACGGCTTGTGGAAACAATTCGCCGAAATGGGCTTTACCGGCATCCTCATTCCCGAGGCCGATGGCGGCATGGGCATGGGCCAGATTGAGGCGGGCATCGTCCTTGAAGAAATTGGCCGCAATCTGTCGCCATCGCCATTTTTGACCACATCGGTTGCTGCGGTTGAGGCGTTGAAGCTTGCGGATAAGGCGATGCGTGACCGCTGGTTCCCCGGCATATTGGCCGGCGAAACCGTGATCGGCATTGCCATCGAGGAAGGCGTCAAGCACCGTCCCGAGAAGATCGCCTGCGTCGCGGAACGCAGCGGCAATGGTTTCAAACTGACGGGGCAAAAGCAATTTGTCGTGCAAGGCGCGTCGTCGGACATGCTGATCGTCGCGGCGCGTACCGCTGGCGCGGTTGGTGAAACCGATGGACTGACCTTGTTCGCAGTGGACAAGGATGCGGCTGGCATGTCGATGGAGGCCGCACGGCTTGTCGATTCCGCCGTTGCCGCGCATGTGAAGCTGGATGGGGTTCAAGTCGACGCCGATGCCGTCATTGGTGAGGTCGATGGCGGCTGGAGCGTGCTTTCCAAGATGCTCGACGCCGGACGCGTGGGTGCTGCTGCCGAAATGGTTGGCGTTGGCACTGGCGCGATGGACATGACGTTTGAATATCTCAAAACCCGCAAGCAATTCGACCGTGTCATTGGCGAGTTTCAGGCGCTGCAACACCGCGCCGCGCATCTCTATGGCGAAATGGAGGGCGCGCGCTCGATTGTGCTCAAGGCGCAATCACTGATGGACGAAGGACATGCCAAGGCAGAGCTTTACGTGGCTGCGGCCAAGGCCAAGGCTGGGCTTGCCTGCAACCTGTCGGTGCGCGAAGGCGTGCAAATGCATGGCGGCATCGGCATGACCGACGAATATGACATTGGCCTCTATATGAAGCGCGACCGCAGCCTGAATGAATTTTTCGGCGATGCCTATTACCACGCGGACCGCGTGGCGACGATGAACGGTTATT
>JAZKGS010000043.1:4129-5647 GCA_040385805.1 Pseudomonadota bacterium
CGCGGGATCGGCAAGATGATCGTCGAGGGATATCTCAAGGCTGGTGCAGCGCGGGTGTATATCAGCGCGCGCAAGGTCGACCAGATTGAGGAAACCGTTGCCGAGTTCGGCAATCAAGTCATTGGCCTGCCTTGCGACCTGTCAACCGTTGACGGTTGCCTTTCGCTTGCCGAACAAATCGCGGCACGTGAGGAAAAAGTCGACATATTGGTGAATAACGCGGGCGCCGCCTGGGGTGCCGATTTCGGCCAGTTTCCTGAAGCCGGCTGGGACCGCGTCATGGACCTGAACGTCAAATCCCTGTTCTTCCTGACGCAGGCATTGCACCCGCAATTGAAGGCAGCAGCCACCTTTGACCGTCCCGGCAAAGTCATCAACATCGCATCCATCGACGGACTGCGCATCAACCCATGGCAGACCTACAGCTATCAGGCTTCAAAAGCCGCCGTGATACATTTGACGCGCCGTCTGGCAGCTGAGTTGGTGAAGGATAACATTCTGGTCTCCGGCATCGCGCCGGGCGCATTCCAGTCGGACATGAACAAGGCGGCGCGTGACCATGCCGATGCCGTGGGCAAGAATATTCCTTTCCCGAGAATCGGCACACCCGAAGACATGGCTGGCCTCGCCATATTCCTTGCGGCGCGCGCAGGCGATTATATCGTTGGCGAGACGATTGCGTGCGATGGTGGCATCGTAAATGCGTCATTGCCGGGCAATGGGATCGCCCCATAGGCAGTTATTCAGCGTTATTTGACGACGCAATTTACGTATTTCCAATGAAAATGGGGTCAGTTGCAAAACACGCAACTGGCCCCATTCTTTTCGCAATTGCAGCAAAATCAAGCCGCCCCTATCTGGTCGTCAACGGCAAGCGATTGTCGAAACGCACATTGACCGGGCGGCACTCTCCTCCTCTCTCCCTCGCCCCCGGACAATTTTTACGGCCTCCATGCACTGCGTGGGGGCCGTATCTTTTTTGGCGTCAATCTTGTCCTCCATTTTGTCCACCGCTTACCGCACTGCCTGTGGATAACTTCGCCGATTGCGCTTGGAGCGACTCACAAAGCATGACACCTTTAGGTCATCAGGCAGGAACGCTACGATGCAAAGCCAGACCGGAAACGGAAAAGCGGAGCGGAACAGAAAGAATGCAGGATCACCAAATCGATAGGCAACCGGTCGCAAGACAGGAGATGTGATTGAGGCGGTGGGTACGAAGAAAACGAACATCAAGTGCGGCATCACGCAAGTGACGCAACGCCGGATAGGACACCCACAGTACCAAGGTGAACCAAGGAAGCCTCCGGGCCAAATTGGGGAACCGGACGTCAGACAGCGGAAAGAATGACCTTCGGGTCAGGGACTTCCAAACTCAGACGCAGTGGGCGCTGGTAGCAATACCAGCGCCCATTTTAGTTTGCGCTCCGTCCATTTGCCGCTCGTGTCGAGTGGAGACGAGACACCGTGAAGGCCTGCGCGAACGATTGGCCTCTCGTCTACGCTCGAGGCGAACGG
>JAZKGS010000043.1:5747-8003 GCA_040385805.1 Pseudomonadota bacterium
TTCACACCGGCCATCCAAAAACCCAAACAGGCTGGATAAATTCAGGCGGCGTCGCTAAGGCCTTCTCATGTCTGAAATCACGCCCCAAATCGTCGCCGACCATGGTCTGAATGAAGAAGAATATGCGCGCATCTTGCACGCCATGGGGCGTGAGCCCAATATGGTTGAGCTCGGCATATTCTCGGTGATGTGGTCGGAACATTGTTCCTACAAATCCTCACGCATCCATTTGAAGAAACTGCCGACTGAGGCCCCTTGGGTCATTTGCGGTCCTGGCGAAAATGCGGGCGTCATCGACATTGGCGAGGGGCCGAACGGAACGAAGCTTGCCGCGATCTTCAAGATGGAATCGCACAATCACCCGTCTTACATTGAGCCTTATCAAGGCGCAGCAACCGGCGTTGGCGGCATCTTGCGCGATGTGTTCACCATGGGCGCGCGCCCGGTTGCCAATATGAACGCGCTGCGTTTCGGGCGCCCTGACCATCCCAAGATGAAGCATCTGGTGCAGGGCGTTGTTGCGGGCATTGGCGGCTATGGCAATTGCGTCGGCGTTCCTACGGTGGGCGGCGAAACTAATTTTCACCCGGCCTATGATGGCAACATTCTTGTCAACGCCATGACCGTTGGCGTCGCGGATCAGGACAAGATTTTCTATTCCGCCGCCACTGGCCTTGGTAACCCCATCGTATATGTCGGTTCCAAGACTGGCCGCGACGGTATTCACGGCGCGACAATGGCGTCTGCCGATTTTGGCGCCGATATCGAGGAGAAACGCCCCACGGTTCAGGTCGGCGACCCCTTCACGGAAAAGCTGCTGATCGAGGCTTGCCTCGAACTGATGGCGTCCGACGCGATTGTCGCCATTCAGGACATGGGCGCGGCTGGCCTCACCAGCTCAAGCGTTGAAATGGCGACCAATGGCAAAGCCGGGATCATTCTCGACATGGACAAGGTGCCGTGTCGTGAAGAGGGCATGACGCCGTACGAAATGATGCTGTCCGAAAGCCAGGAGCGCATGCTCATGGTGTTGAAACCCGGTCGTGAGGAATTTGCCAAGGCAATCTTCGACAAATGGGAACTGGATTTCGCGGTCATTGGTGAAGTGACTGACACGGGACACATGGTCTTGACGTGGAAAGGCGAGATTGTCTGCGACATTCCGCTTGGCCCACTTGCCGAAGACGCGCCATTATATGACCGTCCTGCCGCATCGAAGGAAGCCTATAGGGCGTGGGCCAATGTTGAGCCGCTTGGCAAACTGCCGGTCAACGCCGACATTGGCGCGGATTTGCTGAAGCTGATGGCTAGCCCCAATCTCGCAAGCCGCGCATGGATCTGGCAGCAATATGATGCCCAGGTTGGCGGGGACACCGCGCAGCTTTCGGGCGGCGACGCCGCTGTGGTTCGGATCCACGGCACCAACCGCGCGCTGGCGATGAGCACGGACTGCACCCCGCGTTATTGCTATGCCGACCCCTATGAAGGCGGCAAGCAAGCCGTTGCGGAGACCTATCGTAACATCAGCGCCGTTGGTGCAACACCGCTTGCGATCACCAACTGCCTGAACTTTGCCAACCCGCAGCGTCCCGAAATCATGGCGCAGATTGTGGGCTGCCTTGAGGGCATGGGCGACGCCTGCCGCGCGCTGGATTATCCAATCGTGTCGGGCAATGTGTCGCTCTACAATGAAAGCAAGGCCACGGGCGGCGGCAGCGCGATTTTACCGACGCCAGCGATTGGCGGCGTCGGCGTGCTTGAAGATGTCAGCAAAATGGCGACGATCGCGTTTAAAGGCGGCGCACATAAAATCCTGCTGATCGGCGCAGACTCGCGCGCAGTCCCTGAACTGGGGCAATCGACATGGCTTGACGTGTGTCATGGCCGACAAGCCGGAGCGCCTCCTAAGGTCGACCTCGACGCTGAACGCCGTCACGGCGAATTTGTACGACGATTGATCGCGGACGGGCTGGTGACTGCGGTGCACGATGTTTCCGATGGCGGCATTTTGGTGGCGCTCACCGAAATGGCGCTTGCAGGCAATGTGGGGGCAGTGCTCGAGATTTCGGCGTTCGAGAATTTGGTCGACCGCGAAACCGTGCAGCATGCCTGGTCGTTATTTGCCGAAAACCAGTCACGCTACATTGTAACCGAGCGCTATGATTCGCATGCGATCGAGAAGCTTGCGTCCGACAGCGGCGTTGGCTGTTGCTTCATTGGCTGGACGGGCGGGGAATCGATTTCCATCTGCCGGGG
>JAZKGS010000044.1:0-6808 GCA_040385805.1 Pseudomonadota bacterium
TGGTGGATGTTGGGCGTGTCGTACCACCGGTGCGGAAGTTGCTCCGTCACGGGCATGCGCCCGCCAAACATAAGGGCAAACCGGATGCGCCATTGTGCGAAATTGGGAAAAGACACAAAGGCCTGTCTACCGATCCGCACGAGATGGTCCAATACCAGATCAGGCCTTTTCGTGGTCTGCAAGGTCTGGCTTAAAATAGCATAATCAAAGCTGCCATCGGGGTAATCGGCCAAGTCGGTATCGGCATCGCCCTGAACCACCGATAGGCCGCGCGCCACGGCAGTTGCAACATCGCGGGCATTCAGCTCCATTCCGCGCGCATCGGCATGTTTTGTGTCGCGCAACGCCGCCATCAGCAGACCATCGCCGCAGCCGACATCAAGGATACGGGCGTTGGCGCGCACTTCGCGGGCGATGATCGCAAGGTCGGGGCGAAGCGCTGTCATTGGCTTTCCCCGGCGCGCAAGAAACCATCGACGATACGGTTCATTTCGGGCGCTTCGAGCAAGAAAGCGTCGTGGCCAAAGGGGCTGGACAGCTCTACAAAGCTGGCCGCCGCGCCAGCCGCATTGAGGGCGTGGACGATCCGGCGCGATTCCGCGGTTGGGTACAACCAGTCGCTGTCGAAACTGATCAGGCAGAAACGTGTTTTGCTGCCGGCAAAGGTCTTGGCCAGCACGCCATCATGCGGCTCGGCCAAGTCGAAATAATCCATCGCGCGGGTAATGTAGAGATAACTGTTGGCATCGAACCGGTCGACGAAGCTTAAACCTTGATAGCGCAAATAACTTTCGACTTGAAAATCAGCATCGAAGCCAAAGCTTTTGGCGTCGCGGTTTTGCAAGCGTCGTCCAAATTTCTCGGTCAGGCCAGCCTCGGACAAATAGGTGATGTGCGCCGCCATGCGCGCGACGGCAAGGCCAGCCGCAGGTGCCTCACGCCCATAATAAGCGCCATTGTTCCAGCGCGGATCAGCCATAATCGCCTGACGGCCGACCTCATGAAAGGCAATATTCTGCGCCGAATGCCGCGCAGTCGACGCAATGATAACCGCTGAGCGGACGCGTTCGGGGTATAAAGCGGCCCAGCTTAACGCCTGCATCCCGCCCATGGATCCGCCGACCACTGCCTCCAATATTTGTATGCCCAGATGATCAAGCAACAACGCCTGCGCGCGGACCATATCGGCGATGGTGATCACGGGGAAGCTCATGGCATAAGGCGCGCCTGTCGACGGGTCGATGCTGGCGGGGCCGGAAGACCCCATGCAGCTGCCCATCACATTGATGCTGATGACGCAATGGCGCGCTGGGTCAATTGGCTTGCCGGGACCAACCATCCGTGTCCACCAGCCCGCTTTGCCGGTGACGGGGTGCTTTGACGCAACATATTGGTCGCCGGTTAGCGCATGGCAAATCAGGATGGCGTTGGATTTGTCGGCGTTAAGTTCACCATAAGTTTCATAGGCAATTTCGACAGGCGCAAATTCTGCGCCGCTGTCGAGCTTTACCGGCCCCAGCAGCTGCGCCTTTCTATCCAGACCGAAACGCGTATCCCCATGCATATCCTCCGCCATATCAGCGGTTTCGCGCGAAACAACCCAAACTCGTAAAAGAACCACTGTGTTGGCCGCCGACACGTTGCGCTTCGCTGCTGCCGCCGCTATGGCCGCGGGCATGAACACACCAGTTGCCAAACCATGGATCGAAGCCATCAGCGCCTATACACCCGGCAAAGCAAAGTCGGACGATGGCCGCGTATTGATAAAATTGTCTGCGAATGAAAACCCGTTGGGATGCAGCCGTCATGCTGCCGCCGCCTTGGTGGACAAAAGCGCCTCGCTTGCGCGCTATCCTGACCCAGCCAGCACTGCGCTGCGTGAGGCACTTGGCGCGGTGTACGACATTGACGCCGACCAGATCGTCTGTGGCACGGGTTCGGACGAACTGCTGAATCTCATCGCCATGGGCTATGCCGGCGCTGGCGATGACATCATTTATGTGCGCTATGGTTTCTCGGTTTATGACATTGCAGCGCGTAAAGCGGCGGCCAATGTCATTGTTGCGCCGGACAAGGATTATGGCACGGATGTCGATGCGTTACTCGCGTTGGTGACAGACAGGACGCGGGTCGTTTTTGTCGCCAACCCAAACAACCCTACAGGTACCTATTGCGACAATGGCGAAATTGCGCGGTTGCATGCTGGCCTACCCGGCAACTGCGTGCTGGTGCTTGACCAAGCCTATGGCGAGTATCTTGAGGATGATGGTCCAGCCGCTTTGGAACTGGCGCGCCGCCACGATAATGTCCTGATCACACGGACCTTCTCAAAGATTTACGGCCTTGCCGCAGAGCGTATTGGTTGGTGTTATGGCCATGCCGGCCTTATCGCGACGCTGAACCGCGTGCGTGCGCCGTTCAACGTGACCACAGCAGGTCAAGCAGCAGCTATCGCTTCGCTGGCGGACACCGAGTTTGTGACGCGCAGCCGTCAGCATAACGCCGAATGGCGTGACTGGATGGCGGCGGAATTTGCGTCGCTTTCCAACCATGGATTGAAAGTCATTCCATCCTGGGCAAATTTCCTGATGGTCCTGTTTGAAGGCAAATGCAGCGCAGAGACTGCGTATAATGCGCTGATGGCCGAGGGGTATATCGTCCGCTGGCTGCCGGGGCAGGGTCTTGGGAATGGCTTGCGGATCACCATTGGGACCGAAGATGAAAATCGCGGTGTCATGGCCGCGTTGCGCAAGATTCTGGACGCCAACGCCTAGTGTTGCCTTTTGCGCGCCTGACAATCATTGGTTTGGGTCTCATCGGCTCATCGGTTGCGCGTGCGGTCAAGGCGCAGATGCCTTCAGTGCGCATTACTGGCCATGACGCCGACGCGGCTGTGCGCGAACGTGCCGTAGCGCTTGGCATTTGCGACGATGTGACCGACACGGTTGGCGCGTCCGTGATGGACGCCGACCTTGTGATCCTGTGCGTACCCGTCGGCGCCATGGGCGCGGTGGCAGCTGAGTTCGCTGCGGACTTGCCCGCCGATGCGATCGTCAGCGACGTCGGTTCTTGCAAGCAAAGCGTCGCAGAGGCGCTCGGCGCTGTGCTGCCGGGCGCAATTATTATTCCGGCACATCCCGTTGCAGGGACAGAAAAAAGCGGCCCTGATGCTGGCTTTTCAACCTTGTTTAAGGGCCGCTGGTGCATATTGACGCCCCCTGAAAATGCGCCAGAGGCAGCCATCGAACGCTTGCGCATTTTTTGGCAGCGGCTTGGCGCGGATGTCGAGCTTATGGACGCGCGCCATCATGACATGGTGCTTGCTGTCACTAGCCATTTGCCACACCTCATCGCCTACACCATCGTGGGCACCGCCGACGATCTGGAAGGCGTAACGCAAAGCGAAGTGATCAAATATTCGGCCGGCGGCTTCCGCGATTTTACGCGTATCGCCGCGTCCGACCCCGTCATGTGGCGCGATGTATTTTTATCGAACAAGGACGCAGTGCTCGAAATGCTTCAGCGTTTTTCCGAAGACCTAAGCGTGCTGCAACGCGCCATCCGGTACGACAAAGGTGACGAGTTGGAAGCGTTGTTTGCCCGCACCCGCAACATCCGCCGTTCAATTGTCGAGCAGGGGCAGGATGATGACGCACCCGACTTCGGGCGCAAGCATTAAACGTTGAGCGCGTTTATCGCGGCGTGCACACGCGCCTCAATCTCCGCGCGTGGCAGGCCAGTGGGAAGCTCTTCGCCCACCTTGTAGGTAATCGTCCCCGATTTCCAGATTCCGGCCTTACGCGGGCTTAAAGTGCCGCTGTTCACGGCAATTGGCACGACGGGCAAATTGATGAGTTTGTACAGCCCCGCAAAGCCTGACTGCAATGGCGGCTGGCTACCCGGCGCAACGCGGGTGCCTTCGGGAAAAATCACTATCGGGCGTCCATCGGCGATCATCTTTTTAGCGAGAACCAGCATGGCACGCAATGCAGCCGCACCGCCGTTTCGGTCAACAGGGATCATGCCATAAGCGCGAGCAGCGGGTCCCCAAAAGGGAATGTCGAACAGCTCTTTCTTAGTCACCACAGCGGGTTTGCTGAACATGCGCGGCATATCGATCGTCTCGAACATACTTTCATGCTTGATCGCATACAGTACCGGCTTTTGGGGCAAGTCGCCCTCAATCCTGATATTGATGCCCAAAATGCGGCGATAGCAGGCATATTGCCAGCGCGACCAACCACGCACGGCCCACTGCATGAGGGGAATGGAGAACCATTGCGCCAGAAAGGCGGTGACGACGAAGAACACCGATCCGGTGTAAAATACCAGAATATAAAAGGCAGACCGGATGACCGCGATCATGGCTTAGATCCCAATAAGCGACGCGACCGCCCGCAACCAATATTTGTTATATTCCTTGAACAAGGCACCAAGCGACGGTTGTGTCGACACCGCGTCATTAGTGACGGCGATGCTGTTAGGTAACGCCCGGTCAAGTTCGAAACGCGCGCGGCGCATGTGCCAATCATGGGTGATAAGCCGCAGGCTCGTCACTTTGTTCCGCTTTACCCATGCCGCCGTCTCCAGCGCATTTGACCGCGTGTCCACCGATTGAAAACCAAGCGCGATGCAGCATTTGAAATATTTGACCGATTTTGGATACTGCGCCTCCAACTCAAGCGGCCTTACGTCGCGGTCTACGCCTGAAATCAGCATCTTCTTGGACATGCCCGATTCCAGTATCTCAAGTCCGCGATCAATCCTGTTCGCGCCGCCAGTCAGCACGACAACGGCATCGGTCGGCGCAATTGGAGCAGGCTGTGGTAACAGCAAAGCAAACCAGGCAAAGCCAAGCATCCAGATCAGTAATATGAAAGCGATGGACCTTCGGATCATAACATTTTCTTTAAAGCAGAAATCACCGTGAAACGCGCCATAAGCATGGCAAGTGCAGTGACCGCAAGCGGAATGAGTGCGAGGATCACCCAACCGTAGAGCGGAAAGGCTACGCCGGACAGCAAGCTGGGCTCTGCAGCGGCGAACTGGTTTCCTAATGTTACCATGATAAAGGCTGCGGCACAGAAGCCAACAAAGCCCCCCAATAAGGCATCTAAGGCCACCCGGCGCTGAAACAAGCGAGCCGCCTGCACATCCGTACCGCCCATCAAATGCATGATTTCAATCGTGCCGCGGTGCGTGTTTAGCGTGCTGCGTACCGCCAGGATTACGACTGCCGATGTCGCCACCAGCAGCAAAAGAAAAACCGTTCCGGCGAGCCAGAGCAGCACGTTCATCAGCCTGTAAAAGGGCGCCATCCAGCTACTGTGCGGATCGAGCCGGACATCGGGTGCAACGCGGCGAAGCGATGATCGCAAGCTGCCGAGCGTGGAAGCAGACGGTGCCTGGTTCAAACGTATATCGACCAGAGCTGGAACGGGAACGTCAGCGTCCAATATGTCCACGCCCAACACGGGCTCAAGCAGTTTGCGAACCTCTGTGTCTGACACTGGCTTGACTGAGGTTACGCCGTCGAATTTACGCAAATAGCGCGTTACTTCAGCGCGTTTATTGGCCCGCTCGACTGGATCGGTTTCAATGATCTGAACTGTCACTTGCCGCGACAAATCCTGCCCGCCTTTTTGCGCCGCATCGGCTAATGTCAGCCCTGCTGCTGCGACTAGCAAAGTCAGGAATAGCATGATGGCAATGACCCAGGGCATGGGCCCAGACAACCGCCCTTCCGGAATGAGCTTGCGGTCATGCGCAGGCAGAGCGAAGTCCAGCAACATCAGTTTTTCAGTATCAGCGGCTTTGGCGGGTGGCGAAGCGATCCGGTCGGGTCGGAGAGCCGGCCCTTGTCGAGCTGCATCATCTGCGCGCCTTCAACTTCTTGCAGCAAATGGATGTCGTGCGTCGCGACCACGACCGTGGTGCCAAGCTTGTTCAGCGCGGCAAAAAGCTGAAGCAGGCGTAACGCCATTTCAGGGTCGACATTGCCGGTTGGTTCATCCGCGACAAGGATTTCAGGGCGGCCAATGACTGCGCGGGCAATGGCAACGCGCTGCTGTTCGCCACCCGACAGCATTGCGGGTCGTGCATCTGCACGTTCCGTCAAACCAATCCATGCGAGCATTTCGGTCACGGGCCCGCGTAATTCGCGTTCCGATATGCCTGCAATACGCAAGGGCAAGGCGATATTGTCGAAGGTCGACAAATGCGGGACCAAACGGAAATCTTGAAACACTACGCCGATGCGGCGGCGAAAACCCGGTAAGCGATTGCGCGGCAGGGTGATTGCATCCTGCCCAAACATGCGGATTGCGCCGCGACTTGGCCGGTGCGCCAGATATAATAACTTCAGCAGCGACGTTTTGCCCGCCCCCGATGCGCCAGTCATGAAATAAAAGCTGCCCGGGAACAGCGTGAAGCTGAGATCAGTCAGCGTTTCCGCGCCTGTCCCATATCGGAGCCCCACATTATCGAATTCCACCACGCTCTGCATTGGCGCAACAAATGGCACAAACTACATAATGGGGCAAAGGCTATTCGCTGCCGAGTCGCGCGGCGAAAATGCGTCGTCCACAGCCTTTTACAACAGCAGGGTTGCAAGTCGCGGGATGCTGCTGTTTATGCGCGGTGATGCTGCTCGTCTGTCCATCCTGCCGCACACGCTATGTTGTCCCCGACAATGCCGTTGGTATTGAAGGCCGCCAAGTGCGCTGCGCAAATTGTAAACACAGCTGGTTTCAGGCCGGGGCCGTTCCACCGATTGCACCTGCACCCTCAATCGTGGCACCTTCAATCG
>JAZKGS010000044.1:6908-8523 GCA_040385805.1 Pseudomonadota bacterium
GCCGTCGGTGCGGCCATTTCTTATTATGGGATGCCGAATATCGGGCTTTCGCGGTCGGCTGCCGAACCTGACCTGACCATTGTGTTGAACGAAAATCTCGAACTGAACGAGCGTGAGGACGGAACGCCTTATTTCATCGCGAGCGGCAGTATCGTAAACCCAACTGGAGTAAAACAAAGCGTGCCTGAAATGTTGGTAACGCTGAAGGACGCCAGTGGCAGGCCAGTGTACAGTTGGAAAATGAGTGCCAAAGCAAGCTCGCTTGCGCCCGGCGCCAAAGTCGATTTCAGCGAGGCACGGCTTGATGTCCCGCTCGCTGCCAAACAAATCACCGTTAGCTGGGTGTTGCCGGGCGAATAAGGCCCCGATTATTTGGCCAACGCCGCCCAGGCATACGCAATTTCGCTGATCGCAGAACGCACTTCGGTCACTTTGGCGATGTCATTTATTGCGGGCAAGCATGTGTTTTAGCCAGCCGCGACATCTTTTTTCAGCGTGTCAAGCACAGACACGAAATCGGTCAGCGTTTGCCGGAGGGCGTCGGTGGGCCGCGATGCGCTGATCGATATGGGGGCTAGCGTCAACGACGTGGAGCCAGAATCGACGGTGACGCGTACGGAATGTCGGCCAAATGGTCCATTTGACCGTCCGGTCCATTGGCCGGGCGTTCGGGGCTTCGGCCATATCACTCACTTGTATCGCCTTCCATGTTTTCAATTTTCAAGGCAGCGCGGCCATTAGCCTCACGCACAGTGCCGCGGGCGAAACGGCGTCCGGCAACCAAAAGCGGCACATCGGCGGGAAGCATGAGCGGCAAGATATCGCCCGGCCGAAGGCGCTATGAGCGAGATTTCAAGCATCCTTATCCGTCTGCGTGAATTGGCAGTCCAGTCGGTCAACAGCGCCGCCGCTGCATCAGATCGCACGGCGCTCGCAGCCGAAGCAAAGGCATTGACTGCGCAAATTGGCGACATCACTGTGCGCATGGATTTCAACGATACGGTTCTGATTGATGCCGCCAACACCATTAGCATTCAGACCGGCGTTGAAGTCGTCGAAACTGTCGTCTTCGCGTTGGGTGCCAAGACGGCCACCGGACTTGGTATCAATATGGTTGACCATGTCGACTACGGCAGGCGCAGGTGCCGCATTGAACTTGCTCGACACTACTATCGATACCGCCGCAACACAGCGCGTCAATATCGGTACTATGCAAAACCCTCTTGATTCAAGTGTCAACAATCTGACATCAAGCGTCGCCAATTTGACGGAATACAAATCGCGGAATCACGATGCGGACTTCCCAGCAGAATCGACCCAGCGGGCCTCGGCTTAGATCCACAGCCAGGCATCGATGCTGGCAAAAGCCAACCAGAGCCAGCAAGGTGTCCTGAAGTTGCTGCGTTACACACGACCTACAATCACCCAAAGGCTTCCGTCCCTGCCGGAGCCGCCTAAACCCCGATGGCCCACATCCCGGCCGCCGGGGCATTTGGCATATGGTCACTTGAACTCGGCTAAGCACTTGGCTATGCGACGCCCAAGGCCCAAGCGCCACATGCCGCCTTAGCTCAGTTGGTAGAGCATCGCATTCGTAATGCGGGGGTCGTAGGTT
>JAZKGS010000045.1:0-24660 GCA_040385805.1 Pseudomonadota bacterium
ACGGTAACGCGGACCAATGTGTGATAGGCACCTGTCTTGTCATGGCGGACTTCGCGAATGTCGAACCCGCGCTCTTTTGCCAAAAATGGCGCATTGACCATGTTCACCGCGTCCGAGAAACGCCGCATGAAGCCGGAGAGAACAGCCGCCGTGATAGGCTTGATGTTCAACTCTGCAGCAGCGCCCTCAACCTCAATCGCAATATTATCGAGATTATCGTGCGCAAGCTGGCCAACGAGCGATCCAAGCTTTTGCGCAAGGGTCATGTAAGGCTTCAACTTCGGCGCTTCTTCAGCCGAAAGGCTTGGCATGTTCAACGCATTGGTAACGCCACCATTGACGAGATAATCCGCCATTTGCTCTGCCACCTGAAGCGCGACATTGACCTGCGCTTCGTTGGTCGATGCGCCCAGATGCGGGGTGCAGATGAAGTTTGGCGTACCAAACAAGGGCGATTCCTTGGCTGGCTCAACCGCAAACACGTCCAACGCTGCCCCGCCGACTTGGCCACTGTCCAACGCCTCTTTCAGCGCCTCTTCATCGATCAACCCGCCACGTGCGCAGTTGATGATGCGGACTCCCTTCTTGGTCTTGGCAAGATTTTCTCTCGAGAGGATATTGCGGGTCTGATCAGTCAACGGCGTGTGCAAGGTGATAAAATCGGCCTTTGCAAGCAATGTATCGAGGTCCGCTTTCTCAACGCCCATTTCGATGGCGCGTTCGGCGGTCAGGAACGGGTCAAAGGCAACAACTTTCATCCGCAAACCAAGCGCACGGCTTGCGACGATGGAACCGATGTTGCCAGCGCCAATCAGGCCAAGCGTCTTGCCAGTGACTTCAATGCCCATGAACCCGTTTTTCGGCCATAGGCCGGCTTGCGTTTGCGCATTGGCCTCCGGCAATTGACGGGCGAGAGCGAACATCAATGCAATGGCGTGTTCGGCGGTCGTAATCGAGTTGCCGAATGGCGTGTTCATGACGACCACGCCCTTGGCTGACGCGGTTGGGATGTCGACATTGTCGACACCAATGCCTGCGCGGCCAATAACTTTCAGGTTCGTTGCTGCATCCAGAATTTGCTTGGTAACTTTCGTCGACGACCGGATGGCAAGACCATCATAATCGCCAATCATCGCAGCCAGTTCGTCGGGCGTTTTGTCAGTGATGACATCAACGTCACAGCCGCGTTCAGCGAAGATTTTGGCGGCGTTAGGGTCCATTTTGTCGGAGATGAGTACGCGTGGTTTAGTCATGGTTTTTCTCTCGTCGTTCCCGCGAAGGCGGGAAATCCATGTCCCGCGTTCCCGTTTGATAGGTCAAGTGTTGGATCCCCGCCTACGCGGGGATGACGAACTTATATTTTCGCGTTTTCGTAAGCCCAATCGAGCCATGGCCCGAGTGCTTGGATATCAGCGGTATCAACGGTCGCACCGCACCAGATGCGCAGGCCCGGCGGGGCGTCGCGATATCCGGCGATGTCATAAGCGGCATGCTCTGCCTCAAGCAAAGACGCCATCTTCTTGATCATCGCTTCGTCCGCACCTTTTACGGTCAAGCAGACGGAGGTTTTTGAGCGGATGGCCGGATCAACGGCAAGGAAACCAAGATAGTCGCTTGCGTCAACAATTTCGCCAAGCGCCGCGGCATTCGCGTTGCTGCGCGCCATTAAGCCCTGCAGACCGCCGACGTTCTTTGCCCACTCAAGCGCGAAGATCACATCCTCAACGGCGAGCATCGACGGGGTGTTAATCGTCTCGCCCTTGAAGATACCCTCGGCGAGCGCGCCTTTCGACATCAAGCGGAATACTTTCGGCAACGGCCATGCTGGTGTGTAGCTTTCCAGCCGCTCGACAGCGCGTGGTCCGAGAATGAGCACGCCATGTGCGCCCTCGCCACCCAGCACTTTCTGCCAGCTAAATGTGGTTACATCGAGCTTGTCCCACGGCATGTCATAAGCAAATACCGCTGAGGTGGCATCGTTGAAGGTCAGACCTTCGCGGTCATCAGCAATCCAGTCACCATTGGGAACGCGCGCGCCAGAGGTGGTGCCGTTCCATGTGAAGACAACATCATTGGTGAAATCGACCGCGTTCAGATCAGGAATTTCGCCATACGGCGCGTTCATGACCGTTGCGTTCAGCTTGAGTTGCTTGTTCACATCTGTGACCCAGCCCTCGCCAAAGCTTTCCCACGCCATCATCGTGACGGGGCGCGCGCCAAGCATGGTCCACATGGCCATTTCAATCGCGCCAGTGTCTGAACCGGGGACAATGCCAATGCGATGCGTATCGGGTACCTGAAGCACTTCGCGCATCAGGTCGATGGCAAGTTGCAGGCGTGACTTGCCGATTTTCGCGCGATGCGAACGGCCAAGCGATTCGGTTTGAAGTTTTTCGGGGCTCCAGCCTGGCGGTTTCGCACAGGGTCCGGAGGAAAAGAACGGACGCGCCGGTTTAACGGCGGGGGGTACTATAGTCATGTAAGCGTCTCCTTGCAGAGAGCAGCGCGGCGTTGGGACCGCGTGGCCCGGGGCCGCATTTACGCGCAGCCCCGGCTTTGTCAACGACTATCGCAAAGTAATATTAGTAGCCCTTCTTGCGAAATAATACTTCGCCGCGACGGCTTACGTATAATTTTTCGAGCGTTACCGGGTGAAAATAGGCTTCAACGCGGTCGCCTTCAGGAGTCGTGCCGTAAACTTCGTAGCAGCCGCCATCGACTTTTGATTTGCGAACCGTCCAACCTTCTTTGGTCAGCTTATCGGTCAGTTTCTTTTCGCCTTTCCATCCGGACGCGGGACCTGCCTTGCAAGTGATCGCGCCAGTTGCCGATGCCGGAACCGATGCGAAAGCGATTGCGGCAACAGCGGCCAGTGTGAGAGGTGTCAATAAACGCATATTATGCTCCTTTAAAAATAGGACGGCGGGGGCGGAAATATCGTGCTGCGACGAGCAGCACGAGGGGAATGAAGTGAATGAGCGCTGGCCCTAAATTATTGTGGATGAATATCCAATGGACGAGGACCAGCACGGCAGCAGGATAGACAAGGCGCTGAAGACGCTTCCATCCCGCCTTTAGCGCGCGCATCGATGCGTCGTTGCTCGTCAGCGCCAATGGCACAAACAACAGCATCGCGGCCCATCCGGTCCAGATACCAAGCGCGAGGACTTCGGCGAGAATATCGTCGAGATTGCCCATGTCTACGATGTAGAAAACCAGATGCAGAACGGCATAAGCAAAGGCTGCAACGCCCAAAGCCCTGCGGCGTTGAATAAGCCAGCTGAGCCATGGCCGCGGGCCGATCAGCGATAACAAGGGGCTTAGGATCATAGCAGCGATCATGAAGCGGGCAGACCATTCGCCGGTTGGATGCAGCATATCCATCGCGATCACGTCGCCAAAAAAATAGGGCCGCAACATCAACAACGCTGGCAGGCAGAGTAACGCCCAAAAAGTCAGCTTCTTATTAAGAATGATTCGCAACATGGTTCGGCGATAATAGCCTGCCGCGTTCCATGCAACGCGCAATTTGTAACAGCGTCCATCGTCTTTGCAGACAGTTACGGCACGTTTCATCGTTTTTTGGCTGCGCGGCTGGCAATATGCTTTATGACATAAGCATGTCGTGGGGTATGTTTCAAAAATGTCTGTTGGTCGCTAGCGTCTTCGCTTTGGCGTCGTGCGGTGGCAGGGAAAAGCCTGAATCACCCATTACCAGCGAGGCAATGACTGCCGAAAATGTCCGTCAGTGCATGGCTGGCCTCAAGTCAAAATCTGTCCGCTTCGCTGGTCTCCCAGACAAAAGCTTTGACGGAGGTTGCCGCACCATCGACACTATCAAGCTGATGGATTTCGGCACGCCGACCACCAACCTGGGCGCAATGACCTGCCCGCTCGCATCGAATTTTACCGATTGGGCGCGTTATGCTGTTGCGCCAGCCGCGAAACAATATCTCGGCGGCGAGGTCGTGAAGATCGAGACTATGGGCACTTTCAACTGTCGCAACATCAATGGCGGCCGATCAGGCAAATTGTCCGAGCATGCTTTTGCCAATGCGGTCGATGTTTCTGCCTTCATCCTGCGCGATGGGCGCCGCATTTCGGTGCTGGACGGATGGCGTGGATCGTCGGAAGAACAGGCATTTTTGCGCCGTTTACATCAATCCGCATGCAAGCGCTTTGGCACTGTTCTTGGCCCCGATTACAACAATGCGCACGCAAACCATTTCCACTTCGATATGGCCAGGTCAATGTCCAACCGAACGTCCTTTTGCCGATAAGGGCTGGCAAAAGCGACTTATTCTCCCTACATGCAGGGTAATGACAGACACAAAAATTAATGATCGCCGTTTCTATAAAGCACAACAAGAAGCGGATTTTGCTGAACAGCAACTCTCCACACCACAAACACAAAGCAAGTCTTACAGACTAGCATTTCAGGACACCGACTTCCTGCTGCGCGAAGACCTGCGCCCTGTCCGTTTTCAGCTCGAACTACTTAAAACCGAAATGTTGCTGGATGAGGCGAATATCGGCTCCATGCTGGTGATTTACGGTTCGGCGCGCATTCCCGAGCCTGAGGCCGCCGACGCGTTGCTCGCCGCAGCCGAAGGCGAGCGCGCAACCATTATTGCCGAGCGTATGAAGGAAAAGTCACGCTTCTATGCCGAAGCACGCCATTTGGCGCAACTCGCCGGACAAGCCAATGTCACCGATGAAGAGGGCCGTCGCCACTTTGTCGTGTGTTCAGGTGGTGGCCCATCGATCATGGAAGCCGCCAACCGCGGCGCGCATGATGTTGGCGCAGAATCCGTCGGCCTCAACATCGTTTTGCCGCATGAGCAGGCACCGAACCTGTTCGTGACGCCGCGGTTAAGCTTCCAGTTCCATTATTTCGCTTTGCGCAAGATGCACTTCTTGCTGCGCGCGCGAGCAGTCGCGGTTTTCCCAGGCGGATTCGGTACGTTTGACGAGTTTTTCGAACTTCTCACTCTCATCCAGACTGGCAAGATCAAGAAGATGCCAATCCTGCTGTTCGGGCGCGAATTCTGGAACCGGGTGGTGAATTTTGAAGAGCTTATGCTCGAGGGCGTTATAAGCCCGCAGGATCTGGATTTATTCCAGTTCGTAGAAACCGCAGAAGAGGCATGGGATGCCATCTGCGATTTCTACGAAGTTTCACATTGAATTAATCGGGCTGCTTGGTCGCCGCTTGGGTGGCAGGAGCCTGCGTCGGTGCCTCAGTAGTTGGCGTGGCGGTATCAACGCCTGTTGCGGCGTCGGCTGCGGCCGGAGCTGCAGCAGCTGGATCAGCAGCGGCTGGCGGCGCTGGCAATGGCAGGTTTGAACCTTGCGAATTGAGATACAGGATCAGGTTCGCGCGCTCTTCCGGGTTACCCAGACCAGCGAATGTCATCTTGGTGCCTGGCGCATATTTCTTTGGATTGGCCAGCCATTTGTCCATATTTTCCCAATCCCAGTTTCCGGCAATGCCCTTAAGCGCGTCGGAATAGGCAAAGCCAGCTACGTGGCCGTGCGGCTTACCCATGGTCGCCCAAAGATTTGGACCAATGCCATTCGCGCCGCCAGAAGCGATCGTGTGGCAAGCGGTACATTTCTTGAACACTGCTTCGCCCTTGGCAATATCAGCGGTGGCAAGCAGAGTCGCGATTGGTACAGCGGCGGCACCGCCAGCAGCAGCAGTATCTTCAACAACAACGGCAAAGCCTTCTTTTTCAGGTGCCTCTGCGTTGAAATACATGCCCGAAACGATGGTTAGTCCAAGCGCGACGATGCCGCCTGCCAAAACCCAGCCTGCTATTGTGTTACTACGATCATCCATGTTTATCAGCCTTGAAAGTGCGTTAAAACACCGGCGTAGAATGACGGCCGGTTTAACCCGCCCCTCTAATGGCGTCAGTTGGCCCGTGCAAGTGTCCAAATCCACACTTGCCCGATAAGTTTCCCTACCTTAACGCCTTGAGCCTATGAACAGTTATCCTGCCCCAGCCCTTGCAATCGTCAAAGACATGACGCTTGCTGCAAATGAACATCCCGCAAAAGCGATTGCCTTTCAAGGCGCGCCGGGGGCGAACTCGCATTTGGCGGCGTTGGAATTTGATGCGGACTGCTTGCCCCTACCCTGTTTTTCGTTTGAAGACGCTATCGATGCCGTAAAGGACGGGACGGCGGCGCGCGCGATTATTCCAATCGAAAATTCCCTGCATGGCCGCGTGGCAGATATCCATTTTCTTCTCCCGGAATCGGGCCTCAGCATAATTGCCGAGCATTTTATGTTCATTCGACATTGCCTGATGGCGAAGTTTGCCGATGCAGTTTTGAAAACCGCAATGAGCCACCCGCAAGCACTTGGCCAATGCCGGCACTTCTTGCGGTCGCATGGCATCATTCCGGTTGCTTATGCAGATACAGCCGCCGCTGCCGCCTTCGTTGCTGCCAATGATGACCCCTCAGCCGCGGCCATCGCGCCGCCAATCGCGGCGGAGCTTTATGGGCTGGTTGCCATCAATGACGCTGTGCAGGATGATGCCAGCAACATGACTCGGTTCGTCGTGCTTTCGCGCGAGCCTGCGGATCGCAGTACCCTGACGGGTACATTGATGACCACGTTGATTTTTGAAGTGAAGAACATCCCCGCCGCTTTGTACAAAGCCATGGGCGGGTTTGCGACCAACGGCGTCAATATGACAAAGCTTGAAAGCTACCAAAACGGCGCAAGCTTTGCCGCCACGGAATTCTTCGCTGATATCGAAGGTGCGCCAGGTGACCCGGCCGTCGACCGCGCTTTGGATGAGCTCCGCTTCCACTGCAACTCGGTCCGTTTGCTCGGGACGTATATGCAGACCCGCGACCGCGGTTAAGGAGCGAAAGCCCTTTAACCAGCGGTCGTAGGCCAGATTTGCCCGCTTAGAACTTCATGCCAACCTTGACGCCGTACAAACGTGGTTCGGCGGGAATGAAGGTCGGGATCCCAAAGGCACCGCCAGTGTTCCCGGCATCGAGCAGATAGTCTTCATTTAACAAGTTACGGGCAAAGGCGGAGATTTCAAATCGGTCGCCGCCAAAGCGCAAACCTGCGTTGACATTGACCAAGGTCACACCCTCTTGCGCGGTGAGCGGGTTGTTGGGGATTTCAAAGAACATCTTGCTGCGATATGTGACCGAAGGCGTTGCAAAGAATGTCGCGCCGCCCAAATCCGCATTGATCGTGAACCCGCCTGATGCCTGCACTTCCGGTTGCAAACGGAATTTTGCACCACGGAAGTTGGCGGCGATGCTTGGCTTGTCGTCAATGCCCCCGTCAATATAGCCGATATTACCAAAGATGCTGAGCCAGCTGGTTGGCTTCATGGTCAGTTCGGCTTCAACGCCCTTGTTCGTTGCTGTACCAGCGCTTTGTGTCTGCGTGGTCCCGTTCGGCAGGACGATGCTGACCTGGAAATTGTCGTAAGTCAGATAATAAGCGCCAATCGAACCAGAGAAAATCCCGAGCGCGCCTTTCAGGCCTACTTCGTAGTTCCAGATATTCTCGGCCAGCACCGGTGTGAAATTCGCAACAGGACCTGCGGTGGTTGCGCGGGCACCCAATTGCACCGTCGCGGAACGGCGGCCTTTGGACACGGTTGCATAGCCGTTGAAGTTATCCGAGAAGCGATACAGCAAGTTGAAACGCGGCAGGACGGCTTGAAAGCTATCCTCAGTACGGAAAGTCTGTCCCGCCGTATCGACTTGACCCGGGATCAACGAAGCCCCTCCAGTGAGCGCAGAGCGCGGAACGCGGGCATAAAAGCCTGACCGACGTTTTTCGATCAACACGCGTGCGCCAGCGGTCAGTTCAAGGCTTGGCGTTGGAATCCACGTGCCGTCGGCAAACATCGAATAGCTATCGTTTCGGCCCTGATTTTCGAAAACCGAAGTGTACGGAACCGGGGTTAAAGCCTGCGCTGGAACGGTACCATTGGGCGCGACACATTGTGCGCGGGTAGCTGCTGTGCTGGTCGCGCAGGCAAGGAACACGCGTTCATTCGACGAGAACGGAACGTTCTGAATGCTGTCTTCATGGAAGAAGTTGAACCCGAATGAGCCACGAAATTTGTCGTCGGTATATGCAAAACGGGTTTCATGGTTGAACTGGTCACCCTTGGCAAATTCTGTGAACTCCAGATACCATGCGGCCGAACCGTCTGCGTCGAAAACCTCAAGCGAGTCAAATTTGCGATAGCCATTGACCATGGTCAGCGCCCAATTGTCGGCAAAGTCATAGTTCACAATGAAGTTTGCGTCATAAACGTCGCGGGTCAGACCAAGCTCTTCAGCATATAAATCCTGCAACGACCGCGGCGAGCCACCGAGGAACACATCGCCAAATGGATTGCCCGGCCCTGATGCCGTCGGCAACGCGCGCGATACAAATGCTGTGCCCGGATTGCGTTGACGGTCGTACGTCAGGATGAGGTCGGCAGTCAGCGCATCATTGGGCGTGAAACGCAGCGAACCACGGACGCCAAGCTGGTTCTGGCCGTTTAGGTCGTCCTGATCGGGTGCGAGGTTGTTGACATAGCCGTCACGCTTTTTGAAAGCGAACGCGACGCGGGCGGCAACGGTGTCTGACCCGACATTAACAAAACCGCCAAGCTGACGCTGGTCGAAGTTGCCCATGCCGGCGGTGAGTGCGCCAGAAAAGCCAGCCTCTGGGCGTGCCGAAATGATGCTGATCGCGCCGACGGCGGATGCAGTGCCGAACAATGTGGCTTGCGGTCCCTTGATAACCTCAATCCGCTCAATGTCGTAAATGTCCTGATAGGAACCGCGCGAACGCGAGATATCGACACCGTTGTAATAAAGCGTCACGCGCGCCGCCTGCTGTGCTGAACCGGAATCCGATGTGATCCCGCGAATAACAACGCCAGGGTTGTTGGCGCTCTGCTCCTGAATATTGAGGCCGGGTATGTAGTTGGCGAGTTCGTCGAGGTCGCTGACGCCAAGCTCCTCAAGGCGTGCGCCGCTAACGGCGCTGAGCGTGACTGGAACGTCAATCAGCCGTTCTTCCCGCTTTTGCGCGGTCACGATGATTTCGCCTTCAAAGGCCTGATCATCGGCCGCTGCGGTCTGCGCATATACCGGCATGGCGGTTGAAGCTGACAGGATAGAAACGGCAAGTGCAATATGTGGGCGACGCATAGCATGAAACTCCAAGTGAGCGGGGAATGCTGGCCCTATGCGCAACAGCGGCGTCATTATTGCGAATGCCGTGCGACAATTTGCGTACGAAAATAAGAAATATTTGCGACAGGGTGTGCGTTTGGCGGGGAGTGCGGTCTAAAACTGGGCCAAACTTCTCTCCCGCCGGCGGCAGGCGAGTAAATTCGGTCGGACCCAGAACCTGTTTCGGGCGTTAACTACCCTCCCAACCAAAGGAACGTAACATGGCTGATCTATCGCAAATTAAAGAACATGCAGAAGTCATTGGCGCGGACGGCGTTCATGTCGGCACCGTTGACGGCGTTGAAGGCAACCGCATTAAACTGACCAAGAAGGATTCTGGTCAGGGCAGCCATGAAGGCCATCACCATTATATCGATGGTGGACTGGTTGCCACGATTGATGACGACACTGTCCGCCTGTCGGCCAATGGCGACGTGGCGTTGATGTTTGAACAAGAAGAAGACGGCAATAGCTAAACATATTGTCCGACGCTGGGGGGCGGCGACTTAGTGCGCCGCCCCCCAGCTTGGCCCAGTGCCGATTTCAATGCCCAATGGTACGGTGAGTTTAACTAACGGCTCCGCGGCGTTGGCCATCACGTTGCGGATAATCTCCCTTGCTGCGGCGACATCAGCCTCGGGCAATTCGAACACCAGTTCGTCATGCACCTGAAGCAACATTCTGACATGCCCCAATCCGGCAGCCTCAAGCGCCGGGCCCATTTGCACCATAGCGCGTTTTATGATGTCGGCGCTCGTACCCTGAATCGGCGCGTTTATGGATGCCCGTTCGCTGCCCTGCCGTTCGGCTTGGTTCGGCGATTTAATCCGCGGGAACCATGTTTTGCGGCCGAACAAAGTAGTGGAGTGCCCGCATTCGCGAACCGTCGCCATTGTTTCCTGGATATAATTGGAAATGCCGGGGAAGCGTTTGAAATAGGCGTCGATAAGCGCTTGTGCTTCGTCCGCGGAGGATTCCAGCCGTTTCGAAAGCCCCCAGCGCGAGATACCATACAGGATGGAGAAATTGATCGTCTTGGCGCGGCCACGCGTATCTCGGTTGACCTCCCCAAACATCTCAAGCGCGGTGCGGGCGTGAATGTCCTCGCCCTTTTCAAAGGCATCACGTAGCGGCTCGACATCGGCAAAATGCGCCGCCAGACGAAGCTCGATCTGACTATAGTCGGCAGACAAAATGACATTTCCGGGTTCCGCGACAAAGGCGTCCCTAATTTGACGGCCGGTTTCTGTACGGATCGGGATATTCTGTAAATTCGGGTCCGTCGATGAAAGACGCCCGGTCTGCGCGCCGACAAGGCTATAGCTTGTGTGCACCCGGCCCGTTTTTGGGTCGATCTGCTGCTGCAGACTGTCGGTATAGGTCGATTTAAGCTTGGCCAGCTGCCGCCAGTCGAGCACTTTACGCGCGATGTCGATGCCCTGCCCTGCAAGATCCTCAAGCACTGTCACGTCAGTGGAATATTGTCCGGACTTACCCCTTTTGCCGCCCTTATAGCCCATTTTGCCAAACAGGATTTCGCCCAATTGCTGCGGACTGCCAATGGTGAAGGGTTGCCCGGCGAGGCCGTGAATTTCCTTCTCGAGCAATTCCATTTGCGCGGCAAATTCGGCGGACAAGCGTACTAACACGGAGCGATCAACCTTGATGCCGATGCACTCCATTTTGGAAAGCACAGGGATCAATGGACGATCGACCAATTCATAGACGCTGGTCGCTTTTTCGGGGCTCAGGCGCAGTTTCAGATGATGCCACAACCGCAACGTCACATCGGCATCCTCCGCGGCGTAGCAGGTGGCGTCGGTCAACTGCACCGCGGCGAACCCAATCTGGCTTTTGCCAGTGCCAGTGACGCTTTTGTACGAAATGCATTCATGGCCCAAATGCGCTTTGGCAAGCTCGTCCATGCCATGCGCCTGACGCCCTGCGTCGAGCGCAAAGCTCATCACCATCGTGTCGTCATAGGGCGTGAGGAGGACATTATGCCGCGCAAGCACGGACATGTCGTATTTCAGATTCTGACCGATTTTGAGGACAGTCGGGTCACTTAGTAGCGGACGCAACTTGGCAAGCGCCGCCTCCATCGGGATTTGCACGGGCCGTTCCGCAAACATGTCCGTGCCGCCATGCGCCAACGGCACATAGCACGCCTCGCCGGGAGCCACCGCGAGACTTAGGCCCACGAGGTTCGCACTTGCGGCCTGCAAGCTATCGGTTTCGGTGTCAAAGCCAAGCGTGCCAGTTTCGCGTGCGCGGGTGATCCAATGGTCCAGTCGGGCAATGTCCGTTACGCATTCATACGCCGAGGTATCGATCTTAGGCATGACTAGAGGGGAAGCGGAAGCACCCATGCTCGGCGTGCGTTCAGCGCCGTTACCGGCGTTCATGGCCTTGGGGTTCCCAGCAATCGCCTTGTTCGCAGCGGCGGTGTTCACGACATGGCCAATGCGCTTCAAAAGCGAGTTGAATCCGTGATGCTGTAAAAAGTCGACAAGCGGCTCTTCGGGGATTGCCCCTAAAACCATGTCCTCCATGGCAATGGGCAGCGGGCAATCTTCTTTCAACGTAACCAGCACTTTTGACAGGCGCGCTTTTTCGGCATGCTCAATCAGGTTATCGCGCATCTTGGATGGCTTCATCTGCGGTGCTGCAGCCAGAACGCTTTCAAGGTCGCCAAATTCCTGAATAAGCTTGGTTGCCGTCTTTGGACCGACGCCGGGAACCCCGGGGACGTTATCCACGCTATCACCCATCAGGGCCAGCACATCGCCGACCTTTTCAGGGCCAACACCGAATTTCTCGAACACTTCCTCGGTGCGGATACGCTCATTTTTCATCGTGTCGAACATGTCGATGCACGGTTCCACAAGCTGCATCAGATCCTTGTCGCTGCTGACAATCGTGACATGCCATCCAGCAGCGCAGGCAGCTCGGGCGTAGCTTGCGATCATGTCGTCTGCCTCGACATCATCTTCTTCAATCAATGGCAGCGAAAATGCGCGCGTTGCGTCGCGGATCATCGGGAATTGCGGTTTCAGGTCTTCGGGTGGATCGGGGCGATGCGCCTTATACTGGTCGTAAATCCTGTTGCGGAATGACTGGCTCGATTTATCCAGCACCACCGCCATATGCGTCGGCCCATCGGCGTGATTAAGGTCATCCGCCAGTTTCCACAGCATCGTCGTATAGCCATAGACCGCGCCAACGGGCTCGCCATGCTTGTTGGTCAGTGGTGGCAGCCGGTGATATGCGCGAAAAATATAGGCAGAGCCGTCAACGAGGTAGAGATGCTTTTGGTCAGACATGGCACCGCGATAGCAGCCCGTTTTGACCAAGTCTTTTGCTAATTTACAGCCTTGTCATTGCTGAAATTTTTAACGTGACTTGCGCCATAAAAGCAGACCGCTGGCGATAATGATTGCTGCACCCGCAAGCGAGCTCAGGTCTGGCCAGTCGCCAAAAAGCACGATTCCGAGCCCGATTGCTATCAACAACTGGACATAGGTCATGGGCGCGATTTCCGCAGCAGACGCCCGCGTGGTACCCATGAATATAAGCCAATGCGCCGACGTTGCAGTCACAGCCACCACGCAGCACCGTGCGATGATGGTCCAATCGGGCATTCCGACCTCAAGCGCTTCAACGCCCGAAAAATGGCCTATTATGGCAGCGCTCCAGATAAATGGCACAGCAACCGACGCCACAAGAAACTGCATCAACAACGGCGAGCCGGCGCCAGCGACCTTGCGGTTGCCGATCATGACAAATGCCATGCTCACGGCCGCTATTAACGGAAGCAATGCGGCCCAGCCCAGCACTTCCACATTAGGTCGCATGATCAACAATACGCCGCCAAAAGCGATAAAAATTGCCAGCCATTTTGTCGCATTGGTGCGTTCATGCAAAAAGATCGCACTCAAAATTGCGGTGATCATGGGACTTGTAAATCCAATGGCCGTCGCTTCGGCCAAAGGCATGAGGAAAATCGAGGAAAAGAAACAGATCGTCGCCATGGCCACCGAAAAACCCCGCAGCAGCTGTACTTTAGGCATGGGGATCGCAAACCCGCGGCGTCCCTCCTTCACGAATAACAGCGCGCCAAGCCCAAGCGCGCCAATCGTATAGCGCAATGCCGCGACAGCAGTGCCCGGCCAGGCCCCCGCAATAGTTTTAATGGTGGCATCACCAATCGACAAAAGGGCAAAGCCGCACAGCGCGTATAACAGGCCCGAACGGGCCGACGATGATGTCACGTAAATTTTCCCCGATGGCTGCGCCGCCTTAATAAGCTTTGCCCGGAATGAAAAGCAGCAGAAAACTGATGTGTGCAGCAAACGCCCAAGCATCCGTTACCAATTTATTCACCATTTGTGGATAGCAACAGTCGGGTAACAACAACGGTCCATCGGAGCAGGTTAGCGTGAGCGCATTTGGGAAAAAACCAGGCTTAACACCGGGACGGCCATCCTTTGGCGTTGCGCGCCCGATGACCGGCGGTGGAATGTCGTCGGCGCAAGCGCCTTCGGCGTTACAACCGCAGCCCGATTATTCGCAACCAGCGGGCGGCGGCGAGCAGTTTCCTTCTCTTGATTCGGTAGATCTCCCCGGCGGCGGCGTCATTCCGCAAACGGCGATGCAAGAGGCGATGACACGCCTGTCGGACCGGGCCAACAACGCAGCGCCGGTCGACGATGGTCCGCAAGGGTTTGAAGCTTCGGTTCACAAAATCAAGGAGCAAGTCCTGCCACGCTTGCTTGAGCGCGTTGACCCAGAAGCGGCCGCGTCACTGAACAAAGAAGAGCTGACCGAAGAGTTTCGCCCCATCATCCTTGAGGTCCTGGCGGAGCTTAAGCTTACCCTGAACCGGCGCGAGCAATTTGCGCTGGAAAAGGTGCTGGTCGATGAATTACTTGGTTTTGGTCCGCTTGAAGAATTGTTGAGCGATCCGGATATCACCGACATCATGGTCAATGGCCCCTTGCAGACCTACATCGAAAAAAAGGGCAAATTGCAAATCGCGCCAATCCAGTTTCGCGATGAAGAGCATTTGTTTCAGATCGCCCAGCGTATCGTCAACCAGGTTGGTCGCCGTGTCGACCAAACCACGCCGCTTGCAGATGCTCGTTTGAAGGACGGCAGCCGCGTCAACGTCATCGTGCCGCCTTTGTCGCTACGCGGCACGGCCATCTCCATTCGTAAATTCTCCGAAAAGCCAATCACCATCGATATGTTGAAAGGCTTTGGTTCCATGAGCGAACCCATGGCGACCGCGCTGAAAATCGCAGGCGCGAGCCGGATGAATATCGTCATTTCAGGCGGTACGGGTTCGGGTAAAACCACCATGCTCAACGCTTTGTCCAAAATGATCGATCCGGGCGAACGCGTGCTTACAATTGAAGATGCCGCCGAGCTGCGGCTTCAGCAGCCACATTGGTTGCCACTTGAAACACGGCCCCCGAACCTTGAAGGCGACGGTGCGATCACCATTGGCGATCTCGTTAAGAACGCACTGCGTATGCGTCCAGACCGGATCATTTTGGGCGAAATTCGTGGCGCGGAATGTTTCGATTTGCTCGCCGCAATGAACACCGGCCATGATGGTTCGATGTGTACGCTCCACGCCAACAACCCACGCGAATGTCTTGGGCGTATGGAAAACATGATTTTGATGGGCGACATTAAAATCCCTAAAGAAGCCATTTCACGGCAAATTGCAGAATCCGTTGACCTCATCGTGCAGGTTAAGCGTTTGCGCGATGGTTCACGCCGAACCACTCAAATTACCGAAGTTATCGGCATGGAAGGCGACGTAATCGTCACTCAAGATCTGTTCAAATTTGAATATCGCGACGAAGATGCAGACGGCAAAATCCATGGCGAGTGGGTCGCGGGCGGCGTTCGTCCCTATACGCTGGAAAAGGCACGGCAGTTTGGTTTTGATCAGCCATTTTTGGAGGCTTGCCTGGGTTAAAAGCCCTTGATGGCCAAAGCGGCGGACAGCACGGTGCACAAAACGGAAAGCACGGTAATCATTGGCCAAGGGACAAACCCTACATCGTCAATATTCGTGCGTTTGTGACGGCGACGGTCCGCAACGCTGCTGATGAGAACCAGTGATGCCGACATTAAAGACACCATGATCCAAAAATGGTCCTGCCAGAAAAATTGAATCGTTCCGTCCATTTGCATGCCCTTAACGTCGACTTAGCCGGCGATAAAGGGCGCTGAAATCACGCGGCGGTTCATGTTGACGGGAATTTGCTTACGGACATCATCGATACGCGTGAGGTCTAGGTCCACAAATGCCAATCCGGGGGCAACGCCCATATCCAGGATCACTGTTCCCCAAGGATCTACAACCAGCGAATGCCCATAAGTTGCGCGCCCGTCTTCATGAAGGCCACATTGCGCCGCTGCAATTACGAACGTTTCGCTTTCAATTGCCCGGGCCCGCAGGATCGTGTGCCAATGCGCCTCTCCTGTCGGCACCGTGAAAGCCGATGGTAGTGTAAGGATGTCGGCGCCGGATTTGGCGTAAGCACTGAACAAGTCGGGGAACCGCATGTCATAACAGATCGCAAGGCCCATCAAGCCAAGTGGCGTTTTTGCGACGACAGGGCGGTCTCCGCCAACATAGGCTGAAGATTCGCGCCACGCTTCGCCAGTATCCAGATTAACGTCGAACAAATGTATTTTGTCGTACCGGGCCTTGATCAGGCCGTCGGCCCCAATGATGATGGTCCGGTTGGCAAGCTTCTGACCATTTTCATGTAAAACGGGAATAGAACCAAGATGAACCCACATCCGGTGCTCTAATGCCGCCGCCGATAAGGCCGTTAATGCCGACAGTTGTGATTCGAACGCCATATGCGGCCGTGCCCGGATACGATCACGGTCGATAATGATAGACATTTCGGGGGCAAAATACATGACCGCCCCGCTTTTGGCCGACGCTGCCATGGCCTCAATCATGTCTGAAACATTTTGCTGCGGGCTAACGCCGCTTGTCATTTGATGGACTGCTATGCGCTTTAAACTGCTCACACTTAATCCTTAATTGTAAAATTCTGCCTATTTTTCAATGCCAATTCGTAGTCGCTGAACGTGTGTAAGAAATATGCAACACTACGAAAAATAGTCATAATTTCGTACAATCGCGTCATTCTGTACTTGAACAATTGGCAGATTAGTGCATAGACAATTCTGAGGTGCGAAAACACTTCATTTATAAGGAGCACAAGAATGCGTTTCGGTAAGTTATCTCTCGCTGCTATCGCGGCCGCTTCGCTTGTAAGCGCGCCAGTAATGGCTGAATCACTCTCGCCTGCTGCAAAGGCAGTTGGCGCTTCCAAGGTAAAGCGCGTAGGCGCTAACACCAAGGAAGAAAGCAAGCTCGGCGGCGGAAGCGGCGTAATCATCGCTGTTCTGGCTGCTGTTGCGGTTATCGGCGGTATTGTTATCGCTGCTGGCAACGACGACAACGCCCCAACCAGCCCTTGAGCTGATTAAGGTAAATTTACAAAAAAGGCGGCCTTCGGGTCGCCTTTTTTTTGTTCTGAAGCGTTGATAGCTTGAATGCCGCCCTTCAGTTCACATCGGGTTTGGAAACAACAACATGATTAAGAAGCTCAACGTTCTCGTAACCGGGGGTGCAGGTTATATCGGCAGCCACGCCGTACTGGCGCTCATCCATGCCGGTCATCGCCCGGTAGTTATCGACAACCTTGTCACTGGATTTCGTTGGGCGATTGCCGACGAAGCCCAATTTTATGAAGGCGACATTAGCGATTCGGAATTGATGGCACGGATCATTCACGAACAGAGTATTGATGCCATCATGCATTTTGCTGGTTCTGTCGTCGTGCCAGAATCAGTGGAAAATCCGCTCAAATATTATAATAACAATACCGCCAAAAGCCGAAGCCTGATCGAATCTGCTGTGTCGGGCAATGTTCGGCATATGATTTTTTCATCCACAGCGGCGACCTATGGCATCCCTGAATCAAGCCCAGTGCGTGAAGATATGCCTACGGTTCCGATCAACCCATATGGTACTTCGAAGTTGATGACGGAAATGATGTTGCGCGATGTCGCCGCCGCACATGACTTCAATTATTGCGCCTTGCGTTACTTCAATGTTGCTGGCGCTGACCCGCTTGGCCGGACTGGCCAATCTACTGTAGGCGCGACCCATTTGCTCAAAATCGCCGTTGAGGCGGCATTGGGCAAACGTTCCAGCGTCAGTATATTTGGCACCGATTATGCAACGCTGGATGGAACCGGAGTCCGTGATTATATCCACGTTAGCGACCTCGCATCGGCGCATGTGATTGCGCTTGAGGCGCTTGTCGATGACCCGGCGCAGAGCCACACACTCAATTGCGGTTACGGCCATGGCTATTCGGTCATGCAAGTGCTTGATGCTGTGGACCGTGTTACCAACAACAAACTTGACCGCAAGATGGAAGGCCGCAGGGCGGGCGACCCGGATGCGCTCATTTCGGACAACAGGGCAATTAAGGAACGCTTTGGCTGGCAGCCGCAATATGACGACTTGGACAAAATCGTTGAACATGCGCTGGCTTGGGAACGGCGACTAACCGATATTCAGGCGGCTTAACTTCACTTGCGCTTTGTGCGGATGCTTCCCATATCCGGGGCATGGAAACACATTCTCACGCAAATCCCGTCACCTGGTACGGAACCACAATTTTATCCATCCGTAAGAACGGAAAAGTCGTCATCGCTGGTGATGGTCAGGTTTCGATGGGCCAGACCGTCATGAAGCCTAATGCCAAGAAAGTACGGCAGTTGCACGATGGTTCAGTCATTGGCGGTTTTGCTGGCGCGACGGCGGACGCATTTACGCTTTTCGAGCGGTTGGAACGCAAGCTGGAGCAGCATCGCGGGCAGTTGATGCGCGCCGCAGTCGAATTGGCCAAGGATTGGCGCACCGACAAATATCTGCGCAATTTGGAAGCCATGATGATCGTGGCCGACAGGGATGTTACGCTCATTCTCACGGGTAATGGCGACGTGCTTGAACCGAATGACGGCATTGCTGCAATCGGTTCGGGCGGGAATTACGCCTTGTCGGCTGCGCGCGCTTTGGCGGAATACGAAGCTGACGCAGAGAAGATGGCGCGGCATGCGATGAAAATCGCTGCCGAAATCTGCGTCTACACCAACGACCAATTGACGGTCGAAACGCTCGGCAGCGCGCAGTAAGTCAGCGGTCACTTGAACGCCGTTCACAAACGCCCATTTAGGTAGCAATGAAAAACGCACTCACCCCAAAAGCCATTGTGGCTGCTCTCGACGAACATATAATTGGCCAGGCCGACGCAAAGCGGGCTGTTGCCGTTGCCCTGCGAAACCGTTGGCGGCGTCAGCGTCTCGGTGCCGACCTTCGCGACGAAGTCACGCCCAAAAACATTCTGATGATTGGTCCCACGGGTTGCGGCAAAACCGAGATTTCGCGCCGTTTGGCGAAACTTGCCGATGCGCCCTTTATCAAGGTTGAGGCTACCAAATTTACCGAGGTTGGCTATGTCGGCCGTGACGTTGAACAGATAGCCCGCGATCTCGCCGAAGAGGCGGTGCGCCTCGAAAAGGAACGTCGCCGCGAACATGTTCGCGAATCCGCCGAGACAGCCGCGATGGAGCGGATATTGAAAACGCTCGCTGGCGATACCGCAAGCGAAGCAACACGCGAAGCATTCCGCCAGCGAATTCGCGACCGCCATATGGATGAGGTCGAAATCGAGATTGAAGTGTCCGACAATCCAACGATGCCAATGGAAATCCCTGGCATGGGCGGCAATGTCGGGATGATCAATCTCGGCGAAATGATGGGCAAGGCCTTTGGCAAAGACAATCTGAAACGCCGCAAGATGAAGGTTCCTGATGCGTGGACGAAGCTCGTCGAGGAAGAATCCGAAAAGCGCTTGGACCAAGACGACGTCAACCGTGTGGCGCTTGCTGATGCTGAAGCCAATGGCATCGTCTTTCTCGACGAGATCGACAAAATTGCCGTTTCGGATGCACGTGGCGGCGGCTCCGTCAGCCGCGAGGGCGTTCAGCGCGACCTGCTGCCTTTGATTGAAGGCACCACTGTCGCGACCAAATATGGCCCGATGAAAACAGACCACGTCTTGTTCATTGCGTCAGGTGCCTTTCACATCTCCAAGCCAAGCGACATGCTGCCAGAATTGCAGGGCCGCTTGCCCATTCGCGTTGAACTGCGCGCACTGGAGCATGCTGACTTTGTGCGCATACTATCCGAAACGCGCGCCAATTTGCCAATGCAGTATCAGGCCTTGCTCGCCACTGAAGAAGTCACCTTGGAATTTAGCGATGACGCCATTGATGCCATTGCGCGTATTGCAGTGGACGTGAATTCTTCCGTGGAAAATATCGGTGCCCGGCGTTTGCAGACTGTCATGGAAAAGCTGCTTGAAGACATCAGCTTTGACGCCGAGGACCGCAAGGGCGAAACGCTGAAAATCGATGCTGCCTATGTCAGCAAACAACTGTCCGGCATTGCTAAGGACACCGACTTATCCAAATATGTCCTTTGACGTGTGCTGCCATTTGATATGATGTCGGCTTCTTAAAGGAGTCGGAACATGTCACAGCAAGGTGGGTGCCATTGCGGCGCCGTTCGGTATGAAGTCAGCGGATCGCCGAAACATGTGGCCATGTGCCATTGCGAAGGATGTCGCAAAAGCGCTGGCGCGCCTGCGGTAGCCTGGGCAGCCTTTGCCGAGGCAGAATTTAAGTTGCTACAGGGCGACCTGACTGACTTCAATTCGTCGGGTGCAGCCATGCGTAGTTTCTGCCCGAAATGTGGCACAGGCATCGCGTATCGGAACGAAGACATGTTGCCGGGTATCGTTGATGTCCAATCCGCGACGCTCGACGACCCATCCGTCTTTCCGCTGCAATGCCATATTCAGACGGCTGAACGCATTGAATGGATGGCGCACGCGCACACACTTCCCGAATTCCAACGCTTCCCCGAATAGAGATTAGCGCGCGGCGGTTACGGATCCATCCCCTGCCTGCGGGGCAACGACCAGTTTCCATGCCTTATCCTTGACGAAATAGCGCTTCGCGAGGGATTGCAATATGGCGGGCGTGACGCTGTTGTAATCGCTGTACAATTTGCCCAAGGCTACAAAGCGTTCAGGGTCATATGTCGCCCCCTTCAACTGGTTTAGCCAGAAAGTATTGCCGGATGCAGCGCGCTCAATTGCTTGCTTGGTTGGCTCCACTGCCCGCTGCAATTCGTCGGCACTGACGGGATTGGCTATGAGGTCAGCCGCTACTGCATCGGCAAAAGCGAAGAAGCGATCCACATCTGCTGGCTTAACCTGCGTATAGGCCATTAAATAGCCGCCGCTGTCAAAATCAACTGGCCAGTTGGCAGCCATATCAGGGCTGTAACTCGCTGCTTGTTCGGCGCGGAATTTTTCGAACAGACGATCGCGGAATATCGCCGCCAATGTTTCCAGCTGACGACCTTCGGTAATGCCGTTTATGCCACCGCCAGTTGGCCACGCCATGACAGCAGCGGATTGATCGGTTGCGCCCCGGTGCGTCAGGCGAACTGGCGTCGATGTGGGTGCAGGGAACCGCACGTCACTCGCCGCAGCCGATACTGGCAATGGTGCACGCGGTGTCATCGCGCCGAAGCTTTTTTCCAGCGCTGCGACCGCAGTTGCTTTGTCAAAGTCACCAAAGAGGAGAACCTCAATAGGGCCCTGCGCCATTAAGGGCTTCCAATAGGATTCAAATGTTGCAGCATCAATTTTGGCCACTTCAGCAGGCGTCGCGGCCTTCCAACGAGCGTCTTTGTTGCGCAACAGATATTCGAGGTCGCGTTGCAGCACGGAGGTCGCTGACATCTCAAAGCTCGCATAGCCTGATGTCGCCAGCGCCTTGGCACGTTCAACAGGTGCTGGGTCCCAACCGGGATGCTCCAACTTTGTCGCGATTAGGGTAAGCTGATCGGCCAAATCATCCGGCCGTGTGTTAGCGCCAAACTGGAATGCATCATCATCGACCGAAAAGTTCAGCTCAATGCGCCGCCCATTGACCATCTGGTCAATTTCGGTCCGCTTGATGTTGCCAATACCATTTTCAGGCAACACCAGCGGCCCTGCCCACAGCAGACTACCTTGGTCAGGGGTCACGGCCTGATACCCGCGGCCAAAACGCACGAGTACGCGGATCTGGCCGCTCTCCGCCTTGTTTGGATATAGCAACGCGCGCACGCCGTTCGATAGCGCCAGCCGAGTCATATCCAATCGCGAAACGGTTTCTTCTGTCACCAGCTTGCCAGGCGCGCCCAATTGCGGCAGCGCCGCAAAGCCAAGCGTGTTTTCGGACAAGCGCGCAGTCGTATTCGCCGCGACCGATGCATTTAACGCCGCCAGAGCGCGATTGTCGGCGTCAGGTACCTGCACAGGCGACGACAGCATTAACCGCGTCACATCGGCCCTGAAAAGCTTCTGTGTGGATGCCAGCAGGCGTTGTGGGGTGAACTTGTCCTTCATGCCCTCATAAACCTGAATGACCGTTTTCGGCGCAGCCACAGTCTCGCGGATATCGACCGCATTTACGATATCGTCCGCCTGCTTTGCAGCGGCCTCAAATGGATAACTGTCCAGCATGGTACGCAGCGCATTGCCGAACAATGTCTTCTCACGGTCTATGTCCGCGACCGACGGCGGCGTTGCGACGGCATCAGCGATGATCGCACGGACATCGCGCGTCGCAGCCTCCCATTGGTCGCCGACGGGGGTGAGCGAAACCAATGTCGCATCGGCGGTGCGTGAGATATCCTCCTGCGCGACTTGAGCGAACAGATAGTTGCCCCCGTTGCGGGCTTGCACCTCAAGCCTGCGGTTGATGATCTGAAGCGCCAAGGCGTCAATCAGCAATTGTTCGTTGTACACGATGGTGTCGTTCACTTTGCGCCACGGACGCAAATAGGCAAGGCTGACCGTGGTCGGCAAAGTTGGCTCAATCAGAACACGTGCAGGTGTCCCTTGCGGTGTCGGATCACCAAAATTTGGCTCGGGCGCGCGGGGTCCCTTGCCCTTCCAGTCGTTGAAATGTCGTTGCACCAGATTGGCAAGCTGCGCTGGCTCCATATCGCCAGCCATCACCACCACGGCATTTTCGGGGCGATACCAGCGGTCATGAAATGCAGCCAAGCGAATGGCGTCCGCGGCTTGCAGCGTTTCCGGCGTTCCGATGGTCGACCGGTTCGCCAACCGCTGTCCCTGAAACGCATGTTGGCGCAGGGCATCACTGTAAATCATTTGCGCGCCGCTATTCTCACGCAATTCAGCCAAGACAATCGCGCGCTCGGCATTAAGCGCAGTGGGCGAAATCCGTGGATTACGGATCATGCCTGAAATGATTTTGACGGATTCGTCCAGTTTTTCGGCAGTCGCGTTCGGCAAATCGAGTTTATAGACGGTCTGCGTCGGCGTTGTTTGCGCGTTGCTGTCGCTACCGAATGTTACGCCGAACCTTTGCCAGATACGCTTCGCCTCGCCATCCGGAACAAAAGTGGACCCGCGGAACGCCAAATGCTCGATGAGATGCGCAAAGCCCTGCTCATCATTATTTTCATGCAACGCGCCTGCGTCGATCCGCACGCGAATGGAGACTTGCCCTGCGGGCACATCGTTCTTCTTGACCGCATAGCGCAGGCCGTTGGGCAGGACGCCAAAGGTCCATGTATCATCAACGGGGACATCGCTGCCTTCATACAACCATGGCTGAACCAGCGGCTTTGCTGCCGAAGACGCGGCGGGCGCGGTCTGCGCATAAGCGGACGTGGAAAGCAGCAAGGCTGCCAAAGCGAGAGCATGGGAAAGTTTACGCATTACACTCCTCATAACGGGCATGCAGCTTGACCGCACATGAACGAGCCGACGAACCCCCGCTTAAATTCCACCATCAACGGTGTCGTAACCCAAGCCACGTAGCCCAAGTTGCAACGCCTCGACACATTCGGCCAATTTATGCGCGTCGGTGGTGCGTACAACGAAGTTCGCGCCGACCTTGCCTTCACGGAAAAACGGGTAGCTGCCGATCTGGCATCCTTCGTGATGCTTCTCGGTATCGCCGAGCAGTTTGGCCACTTCGCTTTCGGCAACCCAGCAACCGATTTGTCGCGACAATAAAGGCGCGCCGCCTTCAAGCGTGCCTGTCAAGGCGTCCAACATACCAGCGGTGATGTGCGGGACACCTGCCATGATGAAAATATTGCCATGCCGGATACCCGGTGCGCCGGACATTTTGTTGGGGATCAGGTCAGCACCATCTGGCACACGCGCCATGCGCAAACGGCCCGGATTAATTCCACCGCGTGTTTCATAATAAGCGTGCAGAACGGCGCTCGCCTCAGGGTGAATGACAACCTCTACGCCCAAGGCCGCTGCAATAGCGTCGACGGTAATATCATCATGCGTTGGGCCGATGCCGCCTGTGGTGAACAGATAATCATTGCGCGCGCGCAGGATGTTCACCGCCTCAACGATCGCATCCATGTCATCCGCCACCACCCGCACTTCGCGCAAACGAATACCTTGAATATTCAGCCAAAGCGCGATCTGGGCGACGTTTTTGTCCTGCGTGCGGCCTGAGAGTATTTCATCGCCAATGATTACAAGGGCGGCAGTGTAGATGCGAGATTCTGTCATCCAGACCCGATAGCATAAATCACCCCCTCGCAAAGTGCGGATTATTGCCTTATATCGCCCGCATGGAACAATATGTAAGCGTCACGCCCGAAGAGGCGATGCAGGCCCGCGACGGGACTATCAAATTGCACGGAGCAGAAGGCTTTGACGGCATGCGCAAGGCCGGACGCCTTGCCGCTGAAATCCTCGACGCATTGGTGCCGCATGTGGTCCCCGGCGTAAGCACTGAAGAACTTGATGACATCGTCCGCGAGATGACGATGCGCGGCGGCGCAGTTCCTGCGACCTTGGGCTATCGCGGCTATACACATAGCTGCTGCATTTCGATCAACCATGTCATTTGCCACGGCATTCCATCCGACAAGAAATTGAAGGACGGTGACATCGTGAACATCGACGTGACGCCGCAGCTGAATGGCTGGCATGGCGACACCAGCCGTATGTTCTTGGTCGGGGACGTGCCGGTGAAGGCCAAGCGCTTGGTCGATGTGACTTATGAATGCCTGATGCTTGGCATCGAAGCCGCAAAGCCCGGCAATCATGTCGGTGACATTGGATATGCGATCCAGACTCACGCCGAAAAGCACCGCTACGGCGTTGTCCGCGATTTCTGCGGCCATGGCCTGGGCCAGTTATTCCACGACGCCCCCGAAATCGTCCATGTCGGCCGCCCCGGCACTGGCCCTGAACTTCG
>JAZKGS010000046.1:0-2139 GCA_040385805.1 Pseudomonadota bacterium
CCCGATTGGTTTCGCGCACATCGCGCGGAACTTGCGGAAGGCAAAACCAAATTCGCAATGTTCTGCACGGGCGGCATCCGCTGTGAAAAATCAACGGCTTTCCTAAAAGCCGAGGGGATAGAACAGGTTTACCATCTTGAAGGCGGGATATTGCGCTATTTGGAAAATATCCCCGAGGTGGATAGCAAATGGCGAGGCGAATGCTTCGTTTTCGATGAACGCGTTTCGGTTAAGCATGGGTTAGAGCTTGGTGAAATGGAATTATGCCACGCATGTCGCCGCCCGATTTCGCAAGAGGACAAAGCGTCCGCGCATTTCATTGAAGGCGTGTCCTGCCCGGCCTGCTTTGCTGAACGGACCGACGACGACCGCGCACGCTTTGCTGAACGGCAAAGGCAAATTGCCTTGGCCAAGAAGCGCGGCAAGCAACATATTGGCGTTAATCCGCGTGATGATGGGTAGTGTGGGTATTTTGGGTGTCTCGTCTGCGCTCGACACGAACGGGTTGGTAAGTTGGCGTAACCAACTACTGTCGCAAAATACCGTCAGGCATTTTCCCGTTCGTGTCGAGCGTAGACGAGACACCGAGCAGCACAATGCAAGGCTGAGAGTAAAATGACCACCCTCCCCATCCTATACAGCTTCCGCCGCTGCCCATTTGCGATGCGCGCACGGATGGCGGTCGCAGTCAGCGGCGTTCAAGTTGAACTGCGCGAGATCGTATTGCGCGACAAGCCATCTGACATGCTCGAAGCCTCACCCAAGGGAACGGTTCCAGTGCTGGTACTGCCCAATGGAAAAGTGCTAGAGGAAAGCATCGATATAATGCGCTGGGCGCTCACACAGAGCGATCCAGAGGGCTGGCTAGGACAGGAGGACCAAGACCTCATCGCCGCCAATGACGGGCCGTTTAAACAAGCCCTGGACCATTACAAATATCCGCACCGTTATGGTCTGCCCGATGGTTTGTCACATCGCGATCAGGCCCTCACGCATCTTACGCTGATGAATGACCTTTTGGCCGACCGTGCCTATTTCGGTGGAGCAAGACCTGCATTCACCGACATCGCTACATTCCCATTTGTTCGGCAATTCGCCGCCACGGACGCAGAATGGTTTGCGGCGCAGCCGCTGCACGCACTGCAAAGATGGCTATCCTTGCTCGTGGACAGCGACCTGTTTGCGCAAATCATGGTCCGTCATCCACAATGGAAAGCAGGCGACGCGCCTATCCGGTTCCCCTGATTATTTCATCAGGACCAATTCTTCGGACATGCTTGGGTGCAACGCGACCGTGTCGTCAAAATCCTGCTTGGTCAGACCAGCCTTCACCGCAATCGCCGCGGCCTGAAGAATTTCGCCACTGTCAGGGCCAATCAAGTGGAGGCCAACGACGCGCTCTTCGGGTCCCGAAACGACCATTTTATACAATGCTCGCTCATTCCGGTCGGCCAGCACGTTCTTCATTGCACGGAAATCGCTCTTGTACACTTTGACGTCATCATATTGCGCGCGGGCTTCCGCCTCAGTTACGCCGACGCTGGCGATTGGCGGATTGCTAAACACCGCCGTTGGAATGTATTCGTAGTTCACGGTACGCGGGTTGTTGCCAAACACGCTGTCGGCAAAGGCATGGCCCTCACGGATCGCAATTGGCGTAAGTTGCACCCGGTTGGTGACGTCACCGACGGCATAGATACTTGGAATATTGGTGCGGCTGTCGTCGGTGACCTTAACCGAACCGTCCTTGCCTAGCTCAACACCAACGTCTTCCAAGCCGAGTCCTGCGCTATGCGGCGTGCGTCCGATGGCCCACAACAACAGATCGGTTTCGATGGTTTCGCCGTCTTTGCCTTCAATCAACAGGCTGCCGTCATCCTGCTTACTGATAGATTTGAACGCAAAGTTGAAACGGATGTCGATGCCCTTTTGTCGGCTAAGATCGACGAGCCTATCCACGATCTCGTCATCATAACTGCGCAACACGCGGTCACCATGTGTTACAAGCTGAACTTTGACGCCCAATTCATTAAAAATACCAGCAAATTCGTTAGCAATATAGCCGCCACCTGCAATAACTGCGCGTTTGGGTAACTTGGGCAGGCTGAAAACTTCGTTCGACGTGATGCCATGGCCGGC
>JAZKGS010000047.1:0-25511 GCA_040385805.1 Pseudomonadota bacterium
ACCATGCGGTTCGAATGCAGGCCGCAGCAAGTGCGCCAGTCGTCGCCTTCGTGCGATGCGCCCAGGAAGAACATCGCGCCGGGGACCTTTTCAAGGACATAAGCGAAGTCCTCCGCGCCCATGATTGGCGTGTCGAGCGTGATCCAGCTTTCTTGGCCAAACATATCCTCGACCACCTTTTTGCCGAACTGAACGGCGCGGTCGTCGCATACAGTCACAGGGAAGCCCTGTTCTATATGGACCTCCGCGCTGCAGCCATGGGCGGCCGCAATGCCGGGGGCGAGGCGGTGGAGTTCTTCGGCTACCCGCGCGCGTTGCTGCGCCGATAGCGTGCGAATGGTGCCGAGTAGATGCGCCGTTTCGGGAATGATGTTATTGGTCGTGCCTGCCGAAATTTTCGCGATTGTAATGACCGCCGGATTGAACACCGAAATTTTACGCGTCACCATTGTCTGAATCGCTGATACGATTTCGCAAGCGACGGGAATCGGGTCGATGGCGTCATGCGGCATGGAGGCATGGCCGCCAGCACCTTTGACGGTGATGGTCAACACGTCGGACGATGCCAGCAATGGCCCGCTTCTGCCGCTAAACACGCCGCGTGGGGCGTTGGGCATGATGTGCAAGGCAAAAGCAGCATCGGGAAGCGGGTCAATCAGGCCATCGTCGAGCATGAAACGCGCGCCATGATGGCCCTCTTCACCGGGCTGGAACATGAATTGAATGGTACCGGCCAATTGATCGCGTTTGGCGCACAGCATCTTTGCCGCGCCCACCAGCATCGCGACATGGGTGTCATGCCCACACGCATGCATCGCGCCGTCGGTCAGCGAGCTATAGTCTAGTCCAGTATCTTCATGGAGAGGTAACGCATCCATATCGCCCCGCAGAAGCACCGTGCGGCCATTGGCAGGGCCTTTGAGGGTCGCGATGAGGCCAGTTGTCGATGGCCCCTCACGCAGCTCCAGAGGCAGGCCAGCGAGCGCTGCCTTGATCTTTGCGAGTGTCTTGGGATTTTGCAGGCCCAATTCAGGCTCGGAATGAATGGCCCGGCGCAGATCAATGAGGTCGGGAAGGATTTGTTCGGCGTCGTCGCGCCAGTCGGTGCTGATTAAGTCCATAGCTTAACTAGCACCAGCCTGGCGCGACCGACAACAGTCTTTAGTCTTCCAAACGCACCGTCACATATTGCGTTGCCGCACCGCGCCGTTTGACGCCAAGCAGGATCGCACCGCGACCGGCCGCTTGCGCTTCCTTAATGGCAGCCGCGAGACCCGCCGCCGTGTTCAATCCGCGGTAGTTAGCCGATACGATGACGTCACCGCGACGCAGACCAACCTGCGCTCCGGTTCCGGCACCAGGAACGTCCACAACGACACCCTTGATGTCGGCAGTCATGCCGAGCGCGCGGGCGATTTCGGCATCCAGCGGAATGACGCTTAGGCCAAGTGTATCACGAATGACCTTAGAATCAGGCGTATCGGTTTGCTTGTCGAAATCCTTGTTTTCTTCCGGATTGAAGTTGCTTTGTGCCAACTTTTCCTCAGGCGGACGCGCGCCGACGATAGCTGTCAGCTTCATTGGCTTGCCTTCACGCAAGATGTCGAGCGGGATGCGCGTGCCGGGTTTGATATTTGCGACGATGTACGACAAGGTCGCTTCAGGCGTGACTTCCCGATTATCAACGCGAAGGACGATGTCGCCTTCTTTCAAGCCAGCCTTATCGGCGCCTTCGCCAGCGACAACGCGTGCGACAAATTCACCGCGGTTCTTTTCCAGACCAAGCGCGTCGGCGAGATCTTCGCCGACCGGCGTGATGCTGATACCGAGATAACCACGCTCAGGACGGACACCCTTTTTCAGGGACTCGACAACGGGGATAGCTTCTTCGGCGGGGATAGCAAAACCCACGCCGATGTTCGCGCCCACTGGCGAGATCAGGCGGTTGTTGATGCCAACGACTTCACCCTTCAAGTTGAACAATGGCCCGCCGGAGTTACCGGGGTTGATAGCAGTGTCAGTTTGAATGAAACGGTCATATGCACCGCCTGCACCGATGTTACGCTGAAGCGCGGAAATAATGCCCGCAGTCACCGTGTTGCCAAGGCCAAGCGGGTTACCGATGGCGATCACCCAATCGCCAACGCGGCTTTTCTGTGATTCCGCCATTTTGACAAAGGGCAGGTTCGTTGCACTAATCTTCAGCAAGGCGATGTCCGACGAAGGGTCACGTCCAACGATTTCGGCCTGATATTCCTTGCCGTCGAAAAGCGTGACGGTGACGCGGTCAACGGCGTCTCCGGCCGGACCACCGGCAACCACGTGGTTGTTGGTGACAATGTAACCGTCGGATGAAATCAGGAAACCTGAGCCGCCGCTGGCTTGTTCTTGCGTGACCGGGCGACGTTCGCCCGTTAGCGGATTAAAGCTTGTGGCGACCTGCACCTTTTGACGCGTCGCGATGTTGACGACCGCTGGCTGCAATTGCGCAGCAAGGTCGGCAAAGCTCGATGGCGCGCCGCCGGGGGCGAGATTGACCTGTTCCGAAACAGCGAGTCCGGTTTGCGCAGTGACGGGGTTGCCGTTGACTACAGCGATTGTGCCGCCAGCCATCAAAAGCGCGGTGGTAATTGCATAAGCGTAACGCACGGATATCATTCCTCTCGTCTATTCAACCGGGCAGGTAGCCCTGAAAATCAATTAATCGTTGGCGTGGCAAAGCTTAACGCCAATTGAATGGATGTCATCCAACTGGCCAACGTCATTTGTCCTTCGACTAAATCCCGTTGCGGAATTTTTCCAGATAGGCGTTTTGCGGCGACAAGATGATGTTGCTTGCGCCTTCGCCATTCTGGAACGTCTGACGATAGCTCTGCATTGCGCGATAGAAATCGTAGAAGTCCGGATCTTTGCCATAGCTTATGGCGTAAATGCGGGCGGCTTCGGCCTCAGCATCAGCGCGAATGATTTGCGCTTCCTTCTGACCTTCGGCATCAATGGCGATGGCTTCCTGATTTCGGGCACTGCGCATCCGATTATAGGCCGACTGCAAGGTCGCTGCGGGTAAGTCGGCGCGCTTGATGCGTACGTCGATGACTTCAGCACCATATTTGCGCGCTTCGCGGTTCAAAGCGGTCTGGATATTCTCCATGACTTCGCCGCGTTCTGCGCTCAACAATGCAGCAAAGGTCCGCTTGCCAAGCTCGTTCCGCAGCGATGAACCCAAAATCGTCCGCAACTGGTCACGCAGGCGATCTTCGGTGCGGATCGTGCGGTACATCTGCGCAGGCTCGGTTATCCGGAACCGGGCAAAGGCATCAACCTGAAGGCGCAACTGGTCGGTGGAGAGCACTTCTTGCTGCTCCATCTGAACGCTCAATACGCGCTTGTCGATCATCTGGATCTGTTCGACAAAGGGAATGCGGAAGGTAAGCCCAGCGCGTGTTTCGCCAAATTTCTCGCCAGGCTGATACGCATTTACGATGCGGTCGACTTTACCATAGCTGCTGATAATCGCCTGTTGCGTTTCGGGGACGACGTTCACCGACATGCTCATCAATATGAGCGCGCCGATAGCACCGACGGCGAGATAAATCGGGTTTCGAAGAAAACTACTCGTCATTGCTTGTTCCCTGTCACGGTCACTGGCTCAGTCTTTGGAGCCGGCCTTTTCTGAAATTCCGGGATTGGAAGATAAGGCGTCACGCCATTGGATTCGACAATCGTCTTGTCGACCTTACCAAGCACTTGCTCCATGGTTTCATAATATAGACGACGCTTGGTCACCTCAGGTGCTTCCCGATATTGCACGTAGATTTTGTCAAACTCTGCGGTTTCACCCAGCGCAAGCTCGGTCACGCGGCTGGCATAAGCGCGGGCATCGTTCAAATAGCTTTCGCGGCGTTGCTGCGCAGCGTTGACTTCACGGAACGCGTCGTTGACCTCGGCTGGCGGGTCAGACTGGCGGATTGAAATGCTCTGGATCAGGACGCCTGCACGATATTCATCAAGCACTTGTTGCATACGGCGGCGCACTTCAAGCTCGATTGCGCCACGGCCCGGGCCAATGGCCTGTGTCAGGTCGAAGTTGGCAACCGCAGCACGCATGGCGCTTTCGGCGACCTCCTTGACAGTTTCATCCGGGCTGTCGAGTTGGAACAGATAAAGCTCCGGCTCTTTAATTGACCAGCGGACATCATAGGCCATGTCGATGATGCTTTGGTCCCTTGTAAGAACCAGATTTTCGCTGCTCGCCTTGGGCGAACCCACAGACGTCGTCTGAATTTGTTGCGTGTCGATCTTGGTGATATTTTGCAGCGGCGCGGGCAAAGTAAATTGGATGCCGGGTTGAACGGTACGGGAATATTTACCCAACTGCGTTACCACGCCTTCTTGCTCCGGCCCAATCCGGTGGACACTGGTCCACACAAGCCACAGCGCCAAAAGGCCGCCGATGATAAGCGGAAACCAGCTCTTGCCGTCGGGACGTTGCGGTAAGCCGCCGAATCCGCCGCCTTTTTTGCGCAATAAATCTTCTAACGAAGGGCCGCGCGAACGTGCGCGCCCTGCGGGTTCAGGCGTTGGGTCCCACGGGTTGACGGGCTCCGGCTTCGAACCGCCGCCACGCCCGGTTGAATTGCCGGTTGTTCCTGTATCTGAGGAATCAGGGGAATCCCATGGTCCTTTGCCATCTGCTGCCAAAATTACGGGTCCCTGCGTGTCAATTTTTTTGCTCATAAAACCTTTATAGGAACGGTTTTTCAGAAAAACAGTGTCAATCCCGCAATTCTGAATCTATTCGGCAAGACATGTCCGATTTTAACGTTTTTTCTGATGCCATCACCGCTGTTGTAGGTAGCCGCGCGAGCGGTTTAAAGGTGGCGGATAATGCCGTTTCGCTGATGCTTGACGTCTCCGGCTTAAGCGCGGAGCAACGCGTTGAAATTGAAGCCGATGTTCGTGCCGCTGCCACCCAAGCGGGGGCGCAATCGGTGCGTATCATGCTGACCGCCGAACGCATCACGCCGCGGCTGATTGCGGTGGCGAGCGGCAAGGGTGGTGTAGGTAAGTCTACGCTGTCAACAAACCTTGCCATTGCCATGGCGCGCGCAGGGCGTTCGGTTGGTCTGGTGGACGCGGACATTTATGGACCATCGCAGCCACGGCTGATGGGTGTCGAAGGCATTAAGCCAGAAGCCGAAGGCAAGACGATGATCCCTGTGATGGGTGCAGGCGGCGTGCCGTTCCTGTCCATGGGGCAATTGGTCAACCCGGGGCAGGCTATTGCATGGCGGGGGCCTATGGCAGGCAATGCGCTGTCACAGCTTGTCGATGCCAAATGGGGTAATGTGCGCGATATCGTGGTCGATATGCCGCCGGGCACAGGCGATATTCAATTGTCGATGATCCAAAAGCATAAACCCATGGGTGCCGTCATCATCTCAACGCCGCAGGATCTTGCGTTGATCGACGCGATGCGCGCGATCAGCTTTTTCGACACTGCAAAGGTGCCCATCATTGGCCTTGTCGAGAACATGGCAGGATATTTGTGCCCGCATTGCGGCGAGATGAGCGATCCTTTTGGTTCGGGCGGCGCGGAAGCTGCCGCGAAGGAATTGGGCATTCCGTTTTTGGGGCGGATACCGCTCGACATTAAAATCCGCATAGAAAGCGACGCTGGCACGCCGCCTGCCTTGGGTGAAGGCCCAATCAGCGATGCCTATGCTGCGATTGCGCGGCAAGTCTCCGCATGGATTGATTCGCCGAAAGATGCCGCTGCATGAATGACGCGCAAGTGTCAAAGGACGGCATAAGCCGCCGAAAACTGCTGGTTGGCGGCGGCGTGGGCGTCGGGCTGTTGGTAGCATGGGGACTTTGGCCGCGCCGCTATGCGCCCAATATGCGCGCTGCCGATGGCGAGCATCTTTTTGGCCCATGGTTGAAGATCGCAGAGGATGGCAAAGTCGTGGTCGCCGTCCCGCAAAGCGAGTCGGGACAAGGCGTGTACACCGCGCTGGCGCAAATCGTGGCTGGCGAACTGGGTGCCGACTGGCGATCAGTCGCGGTGCAACCCGTTTCCGCGAGCCCAATTTTTGCGAACACCTTGCTGGCGCGCGAATGGTCGCCGGCGTTCCTGCCCGAAAATGTCGCACTTGATGTGAACGGTGGCCTGGCCGCCGGTAGCGTGAACGAACTTGCGAGACGCGAAATGTTTGTTGTGACCGGCGGGTCGTCCTCCATCCGCCAGTTCGAACGGCCATGCCGCGAGGCCGGCGCCGCGGCGCGGGCTTTATTGTGTCAGGCAGCTGCAGCGCGCTGGGACATTGCATGGGAACAGTGCCGGACAGAGCGTGGCTTTGTCTTGGCCGGTAAGCGGCGTTTGTCTTTTGCTGAATTGGTGGTTGAGGCAGCGGCGCTTGATTTACCGTCGCCCATCCCGCTGAACCCTTCGCCACGCAACCGGCTTTCGGGGCGCGATGCGCCGCGGCTTGATCTTTCGGCCAAGGTCGACGGCAGTGCCAGCTTTGCAGGTGATGTGCGTCTGCCCGATATGCTTTTTGCCTCGGTACGGGCGGGGCCAGCGGGCGACAGTAGCCTCTTGTCGGCGGACACCAAGGCTGGGCAGGGTATGCGCGGTGTCGTCCAAGTGGTGAAGACCGATAATTGGGTCGCCGCAGTCGCAAGCAACTGGTGGGCTGCCAATAACGCGCTTGATGCGATGGCACCGGTGTTCCGGACCAAAGGTAGGATGGCTGACAGCGCCGAGATCGCGCAGTCTTTGTCGAACGCAATAGCCAAAGGTCCGGGCTTCCGCGCAACAAGCATTGGCGACGTAGATGCTTCCATGGCACCGGAAACAGCGACGCGTATATTCAAAGCGGATTACACCGTCGGCGCTGCCGTGCACGCACCCATTGAAACGCGCACAGCGACCGCAGACTTTCGGGATGGACGTTTGCAATTGTGGTTAGCAACGCAAGCGCCACAAGCCGCACGGCTGGCGGCGGCACAGGCGATTGGCATCAATGCCGACGATGTTATCCTCTATCCGGTGATGGCCGGAGGCAGTTTTGACCGTAATTTCGACAATAGCATAGCCGCGCAAGTCGCGGTGATTGCCAAGGAAGTCGGCCGACCTGTTCAATTGACATGGTCCCGGCCAGAAGATTTCATCCGCGACCATGTCCGTAGCCCTGCGCTTGGCAGGCTTTCGGCGGCAATGAACGAGGAAGGCGCGGTTACGGGTCTTGCAGTTCGAGTCGCCACGGCATCGACGATGCGTGAGCTTGCCAACCGGATCGACGGGCAATCGACTGACGAAGCCCGCAAAACGGCATCGGGCGAATTTGATGTGCTGGCGCTTGAAGGCGCACAAATCCCATACGCCATTCCCAACATCAGCATTGACCATTTCCCCGTAGCAATGCCGATGCCCACAGGCCCCTGGCGCGGCCTTGCCAACAGCTACAATTGCTTCTTCGTTGAAGGGTTTATCGACGAACTGGCACAGAAAGCAGGTGTTGAGCCATTGTCGTTCCGTATGCAGATGTTGGTTGGCCAGACACGTTTGGCCCGCTGCTTGACGGAAGTTGCGACGATGGCGGGCTGGGACGGCGGCGTGTCGGGCAGCGGTCGCGGCATTGCCTGCCATAGTATGCGCGGCAGCCACATCGCTGTCATTGTCACCGCCCGCACCAGCGAGACTGGCGTTCGCGTGGACCGCATCCATGCGATGGCCGATTGTGGCCGGTTAATTAACCCCGACCTTGCCCGCCAGCAAATTGAAGGCGGCATCGTCTTTGGCTTGGCGCAAGCATTGGGATCGGTCACCGATTTCGAAAGCGGGCTTCCTACCGCGCGGCGGTTGCGCGATATCGATTTGCCAAAATTGGCGGATGTACCCGAAATCACCGTTGAACTCGCGCGTAACGATGAAGCGCCGGGCGGGGTATCCGAATTGGGCGTGCCCGCTGTTGCGCCTGCGATTGCCAACGCACTTTTCTCCGCAGCCGGAATTCGGCTGCGTGAACTACCTTTATTGTCCAGAGGACTATGATGACATTACCGATTGACCACCCCCCAGTAGCAACGCCGAAAATTGGCGTATTGCTTGTGAATTTGGGGACGCCGGACGAGCCGACGACGCCAGCTGTAAAGCGCTACCTTAAGCAGTTTTTGTCAGACCGCCGCGTGGTCGAAATTCCGCCGCTCATTTGGCAACCAATCCTCCGTGCAATCATCCTGAACACGCGTCCGCAGAAATCTGCCGAGGCTTATGCAAAAGTATGGACTGACAAGGGATCGCCACTTGCATTCTTCACGGCGGGCCAAGCCGAGGCGCTTCAGGAACGCATGGGTGATAGCGCCGACGTTCGTTATGCCATGCGTTATGGCAATCCATCCGTCGCTGACCAGCTTGCCGCGATGAAGGCAGCGGGTTGCAACCGCATATTGATCGCGCCGATGTATCCGCAATATTCGGGTGCAACGACGGGCACTGTCTTGGATGAGGCATATGCCACTTTGACGGCGATGCGGTGGCACCCCGCCATACGCACGCTGCCCGCCTATCATGATGATGCGGCCTATATCGGCGCGCTGAAGACCTCTATCGAGGCGTCGTTGGCTGGACTTGATTTCGAACCTGAAGCCATTGTGATCAGTTTCCACGGGATGCCTGAGCGCACCCTGCAATTGGGCGATCCTTATCACTGCCACTGCCAAAAAACGGCACGCTTGCTGTCAGAGGCTATGGGGCGCGAATTGGTGGTCAGTTTTCAGTCACGCTTTGGCCGGGCCAAGTGGCTTGAGCCAGCGACCGACGACACGTTGATGCGGCTGGCGCGCGAAGGCACGAGGAAGGTCGCGATTTTTGCACCAGGCTTTTCGGTAGACTGCCTCGAAACGCTCGAAGAGCTGGCCATGCAGGGGCATGAGCAGTTCGAGGAAGAAGGCGGCACGCATTACGCTTATATGCCATGCCTGAATGACAGCGATGTCGGCATGGACATGGTTGAACGGATCATAAGGCGTGAACTGGCTGGCTGGATTTAACATTTAGCCCAGCAAGTTACGATTTCTTCAGACTAACGTTAACGGCAACTTGCGCTTGCGCAACTGCGCAGTAATCATCGTAAAAAATGTTAAACGAGGAGAGCGGTGCATGACACGAGTTGCAGTGGTGACTGGGGGGACCAGAGGTATTGGCGAGGCGATCAGCTTAAAGCTTCAAGAAAAAGGACGTCGTGTTATCGCCAACTATGGCGGGAATGACGCTGCGGCCAAAGCTTTTTCAGAACGCACTGGCATTGCGGTGCAGAAATGGGACGTCGGCGACCATCAGGCCTGTATTGACGCCTGTGCAGGCATTGAAGAGCAATATGGCCAGATCGACATCATGGTGAACAATGCCGGGATCACACGTGACGCCACTATGGTGAAAATGACTTTTGAACAATGGGACGAAGTCATTCGCGTCGACCTTACGGGTTGCTTCAACATGGCCAAAGCGGTTTTTGCTGGCATGCGTGAGCGCAAATGGGGCCGAATCGTTAACATCGGCTCGGTCAACGGCCAGGGCGGACAAATCGGGCAAGTGAACTATGCCGCCGCCAAGTCCGGCATTCATGGCTTTACAAAATCGCTCGCAGCCGAAGGCGCGCGTTACGGGGTTACCGCCAATGCGATCGCGCCGGGATATATCGGCACGGAAATGTTGTCGACGATTCCTGAAAATGTGATGGAGAAAATTGTCGCGCAGATTCCCGTTGGCCGTCTCGGGCAACCCGAAGAAATTGCGCGGGGCGTAGAGTTTTTGACCAGTGACAATGCAGGGTTTATCACCGGATCGACTCTGTCGATCAACGGTGGCCAACACATGTATTGATGGCAATTGCGGATTGAGCGACATTTACCATCCGCCCGTAAAGCGCAGCATGACAGTGGCCGGGCATCAAACATCGATCAGCCTAGAGCCGTTATTTTGGGACAAGTTGCGGGCCGTCGCTGAAGCCGACGGCTTACCCGTTAATGCTATCGTGGCGCAGATTGATGTAGCGCGGCTCGAATCGGGTACGCCCTGTGGCCTCGCAAGTGCCATCCGGCTTTGGCTCATGGCGCGTACATAAAAAAAGTACCGCCACATGCGTGATGTGGCGGTACAAATAACTTTTTGGAACTAACGAATTTCCAAATAGCCTAATCTAACTTTAAGCGTACAGACGAACGTCGCGGGCTGGTCGAAGGCTGGCAAAGGGTACCAAAAACGATGTGCCTCAACGTGGAGGGGGGACGTGCGGCACATCTTGCCTTCAGGCCCGCGCTTCCGGCCTGAGCCATGTTTATGCGCCGCCAATGATATAAAACAAATACCGCATATGCCCTGTAGTTCAGAGCAAACGAGCGTGGGTCAAAGACCTGCTTCGACAGCAATTCTAACCGCGTCAGCGGCATTTGATGTTGAAAGCTTTTTAAACATCAACATGCGGTGCATTTGAACCGTCTTTTCACTTAACGACAGTCGGTATGCTATTTGTTTTGTGCGAAAACCGCGTGCCATTTGCTGCAATATTTCGCGTTGGCGTGGCGAAAGGCGGTCGACGATCTGTGCCGCTTTCTGTTGCCGAACGAGGCCTATGCTTTCTTCTTCGGGCAGGACTTCAATTTGCGATCCAACGAAGAGTTCAAGTTTACCTTCATCATCAAACAAAGGTGCAATCATCACTGCATTGCGGAAGGGCGACCCGTCTTTGCGATAATTGATCAGTTCGGCCAGAGCAGGGCGTTGACCGTAAACGGCCGTGCGCAATTTCTCGGTCTGGCCATTTTCAGTATCCGGGCCACGCAAGAAACGGCAGTTGCGCCCAATCACTTCTAACTCGGTATATCCGGTAAGCGCGCAGAATGCAGCGTTGACCGCAATGAGCGGATTATCGGTTTTGGTAGGATCGCTTACAACTGTGGCAATCGGGCTGAACCGAATCGATTCCAGAACCGGATGCCGGCTGGTTGAAGTGGGGGGAGAGGCAATATCGACTTTCACTTAGACGGAAGATGCCGCAAAAATGTCATTCTGGCAATAGGTGCCTCGCTACATACGTCAGAATGTAACGATATGTCTCATTCCGACCCCACCCGTTCGACGTCAGCGCCAACGAGCTGAAGCTTTTCTTCAAGCCGTTCGTAGCCGCGATCAAGATGGTACAAACGGCTAACATGGGTTTCGCCTTCTGCCACCAAGCCAGCAATCACCAGGCTCATTGATGCCCGAAGGTCGGTTGCCATCACTGGCGCGCCGGTGAGCTTCTTGACGCCATGGACGATAGCTGTGCGGCCCTTGGTCTCGATATGCGCGCCCATACGGTTCAATTCGGGCACATGCATATATCGGTTTTCAAATATCGTCTCGGTCAGAACGCTCGCGCCGTCGGCCATGCATAGCATGGCCATGAACTGCGCCTGCATGTCCGTGGCAAAACCGGGATAAGGCGCTGTCGAAATCGTCAGCGGCTTAAGCTTGCCGTCCGATGACACGCGAATGCCAGTTCCGGTATCTTCGACCGTGACACCAGCCTGACGCAGTGCATTTAGCGTCGCATCCATCTCACTGGCCTTTGCGCCGACTAGCTCCACATCGCCGCCAGTGATTGCCGCGGCGCAGGCATAGCTGCCGGCTTCGATTCGGTCGCTCATGACGCGGTAGGTCGCGCCATGCAGGCGGTCTTTGCCGTGAATGATCAGATCGGATGTGCCGATGCCCTCAATCTGCGCGCCCATGGCGACAAGCATATTGCACAGATCGACAATTTCAGGCTCACGCGCCGCGTTGTGCAAAACGCATGTGCCCTTGGCGAGGCTGGCGGCCATTAATGCGTTTTCGGTCGCGCCTACGGAGACCACCGGGAAGGTGTAGGTGCCACCTGGAATACCCTTTTTGGCGATGGCTTTGACATAGCCTGCCGCGACTTCGATCTCGACACCAAATGCCTCGAGCGCCTTGAGGTGAAGGTCAATCGGGCGGTTACCAATGGCGCATCCACCGGGCAGCGAAACCGTTGCCTCACCAGCGCGTGCCAGCATTGGGCCAAGGACGAGGATCGACGCGCGCATTTTGCGCACAAGATCGTAGGGCGCGACATTGCTGGTGATCCGCGTGGCTTCCAACGTCATCACACGGCCAAAGTCTTCGGGGCGCGATCCCGCAACCGTCGTTGAAATGCCGAACTGGTTCATCAGATGCTGGAACCCGTCAATGTCCGCCAAACGCGGCAGATTGCGCAAAGTCAGCGGCTCATCGGTCAACAGAGCGCAAGGGATCAACGTCAATGCGCTGTTCTTTGCACCCGAAATGGGAATTTTGCCTTTTAGGGCGTTACCGCCGCGTACGATTATCTTATCCATCGCAGGGTATTTAGCGGGAATCGGATACGGCGCAACTCAGGATTTGGTGAGCGCTTCCTCGATCTGCGCAAGCCGCTCCTTGCCCCAGAACATATCTTCACCCACAAAGAAGGTCGGCACGCCAAATGCGCCGCGTTTCGCGGCGGCCTCGGTGTTGGCGATTAGCTCTGCCTTCACCTCGGGGTCTTCGGCCAACGCAAGCAAAGCAGAACTGTCTAGGCCGGCCTTATTGAGTACATCGCGCACAACATCAACGTCGCTGATGTCCTCCCCGTCGCTCCACATCGCCGTCATGATCGCGTCAACATATGGTGCGAAGCAACCGATCCGCTGGGCAGCGATTGCGCCGCGCATCACGTATAGCGAGTTGATGGGAAAACGCGGGTTCATCTTGAACGGGATTGCATGTGCTTTCACGAAACGGTCAAATTCCAGCATCTCATATCTTTGCTTGGCCGGCGTTTCGGCATAGCGCAGCATCGGTGCCTGGTTGTTTGTAAGCTTGAACAAGCCGCCAAGCAGGATCGGCACATACACCACTTCCGCGCCAGTGCGAACGCACAGGTCAGGCAACAATTTGTGCGCCAAATAGCTATTGGGTCCGCCAAAATCGAAGAGGAACTCAAAACTCTTGGGCATCAAAAACTCTCCGACCATGGACGCAAGTCCATTTCATGCGTCCAGGCGCTTCGGTGTTGTTTGTGCAATGCGACATATTGCAACGCAATCGCATCGGGCGACAATATGCCGTCGGCGGCCTTTGCGGCTTCAAAATCGGGACGAATGCCGCGAATGAAGGCCGTGTCGATGCCGCCATCGATGATGACATGCGCCACATGGATATTCTGCGGTCCAAGCTCACGCGCCATAGATTGCGCCAGCATTCGCAAGGCGCCCTTCGCGCCGGAAAAGGCGGAGAAACCTTTGCCTCCTCGAATGCTCGCGGTTGCACCTGTAAATATGATTGTGCCCGATTGGCGCTCGACCATGCGGCGTGCAGCCTCACGCCCCATAAGGAAACCTGCAAAAGCTGCCATTTCCCAAACCTTGCGGTACACTTGCGCTGTCATATCGAGCACGGAGAAGTTTACGTTCGCGCCGATGTTGAAGACCGCGACGTCGATGGGTCCCACATCGCGTTCAATCGCGTCGACCATCGCGACCACTTCTTCTTCGATACGGGCGTCCGCGGGGTAAGCGCGCGCTTCATAACCCTCAGCACGAATCGATTGTGCGAGCGCTTCAAGCTGATCGGCATTGCGCGCACGGCGATTGACACAAGCGACATAACCTTCGCGCGCAAAGGCCTTGGCAATTGCGCCCCCCGTGGCGTCACCTGCGCCGACGATCAGGGCAGCCTTACTCAATCTTTCTCAAGCGTGCACTGAAGAGGATGTTGGTTCTTCTGCGCGAAGTCCATCACTTGCGTGACCTTGGTTTCAGCAACCTCATAGGTAAATATGCCGCAAACGCCGACGCCCTTTTGATGGACATGCAGCATCACGCGCGTTGCCTGATCCGTGTCCATTTGGAAAAATGCCTTGAGTACATGGACGACAAATTCCATCGGCGTGTAATCGTCGTTGAGCAGCAGCACTTTATACAGGCTTGGCTTTTTTGTTTTCGGGCGCGTACGCGTGGCAAGCCCGACACCAGGCCTGCCGCCATTTTTATCGTCATCGTCTTGCGCCATGAAAATCTGCATCAGCCTAAAATAGGATATGGGAGGGGGACTCTGCAAGCCCCGTTCATCATGTATTCTGTTGCGGCAAAAAGAAACCGCCCTTTCCGTTAGGGAAAGGACGGTCACTTTTTAAGGTTGCACCGGTAGATCTCGACTTCCTACCACCAAAAGGAGGAGAGAGAGAAGGTGGCAGGTGCATGACCCACCGGCGCAATATCGTTCGCAAGCTTATGCAGCTTTCTTGAAAAGCTCAGTCGTCGCCGCGATGCGGTTCGAGATCGGCTGGAACATTTCGCTCACCAGCTTGACCATGGCTTCAGTGTTTTTCGAACCCTGCGCAACGGCGGTATCGAAACCCTTACGGGCCAATTCACCTTGAAGCTTAACAAAGTCGGTCGGCGACTTGACCGAAGTCAGTTCCTTGACGGCAACCTGAACTTCTTCGAAATTCTTCTTGGCGAATTCCATGTTGGTCTTGCCCATTTCCTGAGCGCCCTTGGCAACGATCTTCCCAGCTTCAACGACGGCTTCAACATTTGCTTTGTTGAATTCGACAGCTTCAGCAGCGAACTTCTTGCCCTTTTCAGCGGCTTCGGTTGCCTTTTCACGGACGTCAGCGAAGAACTCAGTGGCCTTCTCGGTTGTTTTTTCTGCAGTGGCTTTAACAGTGTCAGTCATTTTTGATACTCCTTGAGCAATCGGTGTTGGTTCAACAGACACGGTTTTTGGAGCCGGCGAAGCGACAGGTGTTGCCACCTCGGTCTTCGCAACGGTGCTTGGCGCAGCTTTCACAGCCACGTCCTTTGATACCGCAACTTTCGCGGTTTTCGCTGGAACGTTGGTTTCTGTTTTACTGGTCATATCATCGCACCATTTCTGTTGTGTTGCACTGCACAATAAATACAAACGCAACCCGTGTCAACATAAAATGGTGCAGTGCACAAAAAGTGCCTGCGTACAGCCTAATCCGCTAAAGTCAGCCGTTCAAAACGGTCATAATGATGGTCTGCAGAACCGAACTGGTTCTCTATCATCGTCGCCCGTTTGAAGAAATGACCGATGGCCAGTTCCTGCGTAATGCCAATGCCGCCATGCGTTTGAATGGCGTTTTGGCCGACAAACTTTGCGGAACGCGACACCTTCGCCTTGCATGCGGAAACCGCCGCCATGCGCTCGGCCGCTGGCAAATCGAGCTTCAACGTCGCCATGGTGGTCATGGATTTCGATTGCTCAACCTCCATGAACATGTCGACCATACGGTGCTGAAGCACTTGGAAGCGCGAGATCGGCTGACCAAACTGGTTACGCTGACGCGCATATTCCAATGTGCCTTGATGCAACTTGGCCGTCACACCGCAAGATTCGGCACAGACGGCAACAGTCGCTTCGTCAACGATACGTTCGATCAACGGCAGGCCAGCGCCTTCGTCGCCCAAAAGGGCGTCGGCAGGAATGGCAGCGTTTTCGAAATAGATTTCCGACGCCTGGAAACCATCAACGGTTGGGTAATCGCGGCGGACAATGCCTTTCGCATTGGCGTCGATCAGGAACAAGGACACGCCGTTGACATCAGTGTTCGCGCCGCCGGTGCGCGCGGTAACGAGCAGATGTGTTGCCCATGGAGCAGCGTACACAACGCTTTTATGGCCGTTCAACACATAGCCAGCGCCGTCCTTCTTCGCGGTCGTGCGGATATTAGCGAGGTTGTAGCGGCCCTGCGGCTCCGCATAAGCGAATGCGATAACGACATTACCACTGATGATTTCGGGGATGACTGCATCGGCAACTGCGCCGCCAACAGCCTTTAGCGCACCGCCGCCCAGAACAACGGTCTGGAGATAAGGCTCGATTGCGATGACCTTGCCAAGTTCTTCCATGATCAACGCATTTTCGAGATAGCCGCCTCCAAGGCCGCCATGTTCTTCGCTAAACGAAGCGCCCAACATGCCGAGGTCCTGCGCCAATGCCTTCCAGATACCGGGATCACGTCCGGTGCTGCTGGCAATCATCTTGCTGCGGCTATCGAAATCATAGGTGTCCGCTAAAAAACGGCTCAGGGTTTCGCGGATCATGTCCTGCGTTTCGGTGTAGCTGAAATCCATTATAGGCCTCTCTCAAATTTTTCTGTCATTCCCGCGAAGGCGGGAATCCATGGCCTGACCATTCTGTTTGAATAAAAGCTCAGACCATGGACCCCCGATCGGGTCGGGGGTGACACAGTTTTTTTAATAAACGGGACTAAATGCCCAGCACCATCTTGGCGATGATGTTGCGCTGAATCTCGTTCGATCCACCGTAAATCGTCGTCTTGCGGGTGTTGAAATAGGTCGGTGCTGCGCGATGCGCATAATCCGGACCGATCGGGTGTTCGTTGTCACCTTCACCAAAACCACGGAAGTAAGGCGCGCCATAATGGCCGACCGCTTCCAGTGCGAGTTCGGTAATCCGTTGCTGGATTTCCGAGCCCTTGATTTTCAGCAGGCTGGATTCAGGGCCGGGGCCCTTACCCGACGCTTCACCGGCAAGACTACGCAATTCAGTGAATTCAAGCGCTGTGAGGTCAATTTCAAGCTCCGAAATCTTGCGCTTGAAAAACGGGTTGGCGAGCAAAGGGCGGTCGCCGTCTTGCTCGGTGCGGGCAATCGCTTTGATCTTCTCAACGCCGCGCTTTGAACGGGCAACGGCGGCAATGCCGGTCCGCTCATGCGCCAGTAGGAACTTGGCGCAGGTCCAGCCCTTGTTTTCTTCGTAGACGCGGTTTTCCACCGGGACGCGGACATCTTCCAGCCACACTTCGTTGACTTCATGCTCGCCGCCCAAGGTAATGATCGGACGGACAGTAACGCCAGGCGACTTCATGTCGATCAGCAGGAAACTGATGCCCTCTTGTGCCTTGGCATCGGGATCAGTGCGGACAAGGAAGAAGCCCCAGTCGGCGTACTGCGCCATCGTGGTCCAGGTTTTCTGGCCATTGACGACATAATCGTCGCCGTCGCGAACGGCCTTGGTACGTAAGGATGCAAGGTCGGATCCGGCACCTGGCTCGGAATATCCCTGACACCACCAGTCATCACCCGACAAGATGCCGGGAAGAAACTTTGCTTTCTGCTCAGGCGTACCGAATGTGTAGATGACTGGACCAACCATCGAAAGACCGAAAGGCATGGTGCCAACGCAGTCAGCAGCGGCCAGTTCTTCGGACCAAATGAAACGCTCGGTCGCGGTCCAGCCTGTTCCGCCATATTCGACGGGCCATGCAGGGGCGATCCAGCCTTTTTTGGCGAGAATGCGATGCCATGACAGGAAATCTTCCTTCGAAAGATCATGTCCCTCGTCCTGCACCGAACGCAGGTTTTCCGGGTAATTTTCGGCGATGAATGTGCGTACTTCCTTCTGGAAGGCGATTTCTGCGGGGCTGAATTCCAGTTGCATCACGATTCTCCTAAAAAGCTTATCCCGGACTAGTCGACGTTTACGTAAACGTCAATTGAATCTCACCGGGCTTTGACATAGCTCCCAGGAGCTGATTCTAGAGCCTTCAGAGTGCCTTGGCCGGGTTGCCGCGCTCCGTCCGCTGGCACACGCGTGGTGCCCTTCTCTGTCAGCCAGGAGAGCCAATCGGGCCACCAGCTACCCTTAGTCTCCGTCGCACCTTCAATGAAGGTCTGGAGCGAGGTCGGCGCTGCGTCATTGGTCCAATATTGATACTTCATCTGCGCGGGCGGATTTACCACGCCCGCTATATGGCCGCTGCCGGCCAGCACGAATTTCATCGGGCCAGTGAAATGGTTCTGCAATTTCCAGACGCTTTCAGCAGGCGCGATATGGTCCTCGCGTCCGGCCTGAATATAGGTCGGCGTCTTGACGCGGCGCAGGTCAATCGGGGTGCCGAGTGCCGACATGTCATTTGGCTTCACGAGCCGGTTATCGCGATAGAGGTCGACGACATAGTTGCGGTGCCATTTGGCTGGCAGGTTGGTGACATCGCCATTCCAGTGCAGCAGGTCAAAGGCCGGATAGTCTTCACCCAGCAAATAGTTTTTGACTACGGTGGACCAGATCAGGTCTTTACCACGCAGCAGGTTGAATGTCAGCGCAAGGAAACGTCCATCCATATAGCCCTGCGGCGCACTAAGCGCTTCCATCATCGCAATCTGCTGATCATCGATAAAATGGAGTAGCTCGCCGCCTGTGCTGAAATCGACTTGCGCGGTAAAAAATGTCGCGCTGCGCACTTTGTCGGCAGCATCAGTGGCCGCAAGGATGGAGAGCGTTGCGGCCAAGGTGGTGCCGGCGACGCAATAACCGATAGTGTGGACATCGGGCACATCAAGGCCGGAGCGCACGGTATCAATCGCGTCGATCTGGGCGGCGATATAATCGTCCCAGATAATGTCCTTCATGCTGCTGTCGGCGGACTTCCAAGACACAACAAAAACCGTGATCCCTTGATCAACGCAATATTTGATGAAGCTTTTTTCAGCCGTCAGGTCGAGGATGTAGAAACGGTTGATCCACGGCGGAAAGATGATCAGCGGCGTTTCAAGCACATCGGCGGTGGTCGGGTCATATTGAATGAGCTGGTACAAAGGAGTTTGGTGCACGACCTTGCCCGGCGTTGCGGCGATGTTTTCACCCAGCTTGAACGCGCTTGAGTCGGTATGCGTCAACTGTCCTCGCTGCATGTCCTGCATCAAGTGCTGCATGCCGGAAATCAGGCTCGCGCCTTTCGACTCCATTGCGCGTTCAAGTGCGACTGGATTGGTGAAGGGCGAGTTAGCCGGGCTCATCGCCTCGATAACACTGCGCAAAGCAAATTCCATTTTTGCCTTGTCATGATCTGGCAAGCCATCCAATTGAGCAGCCGCTGACAACATATATTCGGACATGACCTGATAGCTTTGGCGCACAAGGTCGAAAACCGGATGCTCCCACTGGGGTGCAGCAAAACGGCGATCCCCTGTATCGACCTTGTCACGGCCCGCCTTGGCAAGCGGTTCGAGCACGGCCCCCCACGCGTCCAAAGCCGCGTGATAAGCCTTTAACGGGTCGGTTGTCGGGATGGCCGTTTGTTCAAACAGCTTCATCAACTGATTGGGGTCCATAAAGTGCGGGATTTGGGATGAGTCGGCCATATGGACAGGCATATCAAAGGTTATGAAATTGTCGAAGATTGTTTTGTTGTGCGGCGCAGCATGGACATTTGTTAAAAAAGAGCGCAAAGGCGCGCCATAATGACATTTGAAAATATTCCTCCGCTTCTCGATGAAGCGCTCACCGCGCGTGGATATACTACGCTTACCCCTGTTCAGAACGCTGTTATTGCAGAAGAAGCCATAGGGCGCGACTTGGTCGTGTCCGCACAAACCGGCTCAGGCAAGACCGTTGCCTTTGGCCTCGCCATGGCACCGCAAATACTTGATGGCGGGCTGGTCAGCCTTGCACGTGAGCCTGCTGCGCTGATAATCGCGCCGACTCGCGAACTTGCATTGCAGGTGAGTCGCGAATTGATGTGGCTTTATGCCAAGGCCGGTGTGCGCATTGCGACCTGCGTTGGCGGTATGGATGCTTCGAAGGAACGCCGTACACTGAATCAAGGCGCGCAAATCGTTGTCGGCACCCCCGGACGGCTTCGCGATCACCTTGAACGTGGCGCGCTTGACCTGTCGGCGTTAAAAGTCGCAATCCTCGATGAAGCTGACGAAATGCTCGATATGGGCTTCCGCGAGGAACTTGAAGAAATATTGAACGCAACACCCGACGAGCGTCGGACCTTGTTGTTCTCTGCCACGATGCCAAAGCCTATTGTCTCGCTGGCAAAGCGGTATCAACGTGATGCGTTGCGGATTTCGACCGTCGGCGAAGACCGCGGCCATGGCGACATCAGCTATCAAGTGGTCACGGTCGCTCCACCGGACATCGAGAACGCGGTTGTGAACTTGTTGCGGTTGCATGAGGCGGAAACCGCCATCCTGTTCTGCGCAACGCGCGAGAATGTCCGTCGCTTGCATGCCAGCTTAACCGAGCGCGGCTTTAACGTCGTTGCCTTGTCGGGTGAACATTCGCAGTCCGAACGTAACCACGCGCTTCAAGCGCTTCGTGATCGCCGTGCGCGCGTTTGCGTTGCAACTGATGTCGCGGCGCGCGGTATCGATCTGCCGAACCTGTCTCTGGTTGTGCACGTCGAATTGCCCCGCGATGCCGAAGGTCTTCAGCACAGGTCGGGTCGTACAGGCCGTGCTGGTCGCAAGGGTACCGCAGTTCTCATCGTGCCGTATCAGCGCCGCAAGCGCGTTGAATCCATGCTGCGTGGCGCGAAGATCGAGGCGGATTGGATCAAGGTTCCAACCGCTGCCGATATCCGCGCGAAGGACCATGAACGCCTGCTCGAAACGCTTCTGACGCCAGTTGAGGTTGAAGAAGAAGATCGTGCATTGGGTGCAAAATTGCTCGAAACGATGTCCGCAGAAGACATTGCGGCTTCACTCGTCCGCGTCCACCGCGCCAAGATGCCGCAAGCTGAAGATTTGCTCGATGACGGAAGCCGTGAACGTCAACGTGACGACCATCGCGCCGGATTTGACGATTCCGTGTGGTTCAAGCTGAACGTTGGTCGCCGCAACAATGCCGATCCTAAGTGGATATTGCCATTATTGTGCCGCCGTGGCGGTGTGACCAAGAATGACATTGGCGCCATTCGCATTGCCGCCAATGAAACCCATGTCGGGATTGCCGCTGCTGCTGTCGCCAAATTCACTAAGGCAATTGCGCAGCCCGGACATGATGAAGACAATGACGTCGAAATCGTGCAGGCCAACGGCCCGCCACGTGAAGCGGCGCGCGAGAACAAGCGCATGGGCCGCGATGGCGACCGTCCGCAGCGTTCGCAGTTGGGCGTCAATCCACGCGGCGATGGTCCACCACGCGGAGGAAACTTCCGCGGTGATGGCCCTCGTGGCGGTGGTTCAAACCGCGATGGCGGACGTCCATTCCGTAATGATGGCCCGCCCCCGTCGAAGCACGGCGTAAAGCACAAGGCAAAAGGCAACCGCCCGCGCTAATTGGTGAACGATATAGTTTCTCTGGAAATGCGCTAAAACTTCGCGCATGAGGGCGGTCTTGAAATAACCAACCCGAAACGGGAGCCCATGTCCGAAGAATTCTACCGCATCAAACGCCTGCCGCCTTATGTCATCGCTGAAGTCAATGCGATGCGCGCGGCGGCGCGCGGTGCGGGTGAGGATATTATTGATCTTGGCATGGGCAACCCCGATTTGCCACCACCTCAGCATGTGATCGAAAAATTGTGCGAAGTGGCGCGAAAGCCCGATGCACATGGCTATTCAGCGTCCAAGGGCATTCCCGGTTTGCGCAAGGCGCAGGCCAATTATTACGGCAGGCGGTTCGGGGTTGATATCGATCCTGAACATGAAGTGGTCGTGACCATGGGTTCCAAGGAAGGTCTCGCCAGCCTCGCCACGGCCATTACCGCGCCGGGCGATGTTGTTCTGGCGCCAAACCCAAGCTACCCGATCCATACCTTCGGTTTCATCATCGCAGGCGCGACGATCCGTTCAGTGCCAACGACCCCCGATGAAAATTATTTCCGCTCGTTGGAACGCGCCATGGCCTTCACCGTGCCGCGTCCTTCGATACTGGTGGTAAATTACCCATCGAACCCAACCGCGGAGACAGTCGATCTCGCATTTTACGAACGGTTGGTTGCCTGGGCAAAGGAAAACAAGGTCTGGATATTGTCCGACCTTGCGTATTCCGAACTGTATTTCGACGGTAACCCGACGCCATCGATCTTGCAGGTTAAGGGCGGCAAGGATGTCGCGGTTGAATTTACCTCATTGTCGAAAACCTACTCGATGGCCGGATGGCGGGTCGGCTTTGCCGTTGGCAATCGCGACCTGATTGCGGCGATGACCCGCGTGAAAAGCTACCTTGATTATGGAGCCTTCACGCCCATTCAGGCTGCCGCTTGCGCGGCGCTCAATGGACCGCAGGATATTGTCGAGCAGAACCGCCAGCTCTATCACAAGCGCCGCGATATCCTTGTCGAGGCGTTCGGGCGGGCAGGCTGGGACATTCCGCCGCCGCGCGCCTCCATGTTTGCCTGGGCACCTTTGCCGCCTGCGCTGGCGCATTTGGGTAGCCTTGAATTTTCCAAGCAATTGCTGACGGAGGCGAAGGTCGCGGTCGCGCCGGGTGTTGGCTATGGCGAAGATGGCGAAGGCTATGTGCGCATTGCGATGGTCGAAAACGAGCATCGTCTTCGGCAGGCTGCACGTAACGTAAAGCGCTATCTGCAATCCATGGGTGTGAACACGCCCGCCCAGTCAAAGGTGATCTGACATGGCACGTGGTGACTTTGCTTTTCATCATCGCTTGCGCGTGCGCTGGTCCGAAACCGACGCGCAAGGTGTTGTGTTCAACGCGCGCTATCTCGATTATGCCGACGTCGCGATCACCGAATATTGGCGCGCCGTTAAGTTTCGCGAACATGCAGACGGCGAACCGATGGAGTTTCATGTCAAGAAAGCCACCGTTACCTGGTTTGCACCGATCAAGCCCGATGAGTTGATTGAAGTCATGGCACGAACAATATCAACGGGCCGGACCAGCATGACCCAGTTGGTGGAAATCCACGGCACCACTGAAGACGGCTCCGACGATTTGCGCGCGACAGTGGATTTGGTCAGCGTACATGTGGACCTCGACGTGCATCGCCCCATTCCCTTGCCCGATTGGGTGAAGGAAGTGTTCACCGCTTTTGATAGCCAAGCGGCACATGCGCCGTCTGCGCTGGCCGAAGCCTGAGGCGCGCCTGAAGTGCCTCGGAATATTCGTCCTTTCAAGTTAACGATACTTGCGATCGGAGTTTTATTGGTTGGCGGCTGCATGGAAGGCCCTAGCGAACAACGAAGCACAACCGCGCTTGAATTTCCCCGGCCCGACCGTACCGTTTCGGCGGTTGGCGATACAGAATTCTCCACCGAAGCAGCACGCGACGAGGCGGGTGAGTCCGAATTCGTCATGAATTGGGCAGGGATTCAATTGGGCACCACCGTGGCTGACATCGGTGCGGGTGAGGGCTATTACACAATCCGGCTCGCCGAACGCGTTGGTCCCAGAGGCCGTGTATTGGCGCAGGATATCAACCGCGGCGCGCTGGACCGGCTTGGCGAGCGTGTGACACGCGAACAACTCGACAATGTCGCGATCAAGGAAGGCGCGGTGGATGATCCCCGTCTGCCGGAAAACAGCTTTGACCGGATTTTCATGGTGCACATGTATCACGAAATTGAAGAGCCCTACGCCTTCCTCTGGCGGATGCGGCCAGCGCTGGCGAAGGGCGGGCAAGTCATCGTGGTCGACCGCGACCGCGCGACCGATCGCCATGGTATTCCGCCAAAGCTCTTATTCTGTGAATTTGATGCTGTGGGCTATCGCCTCACGGGCTTTACCGAGCAGTTGAAGCTTGGCGGCTATATCGCCCGTTTCGAGATTAGTGGCGAACGCCCCGACCCATCCGCCATCCGGACTTGCGCAAGCCGTTACCCGCAATCCTGACGTTAGTCAGTCGCCGTCAAAGCCAATAAGCGCATCAACCCGGATATTCTGCGCGCGTAGTTTTTCTGCACCGCCCAAGTCCGGCAAATCGACGATAAACAATGCCTGCCCGACATTTCCGCCGCCTTGGCGAATGAGGTCGACGCCTGCCAATGCCGTGCCGCCAGTGGCTATCAGGTCATCGACGAGCAGCACTTTCTGGTTCGGTTTCACATGGCCGACATGCATTTCAATGCGGTCAGTGCCATATTCGAGTTCATAATCGGTCCCGATTTTCTCCCCCGGCAGCTTCCCGGGCTTGCGCAACATCAATTGGCCAAGGCCGAGCACATAGGCCAAGCCAGCGGCAACGATGAATCCCCGCGCTTCAATACCGGCAACCAGAGTTGTGTCCTTGTCTGCCAACGCGGCTAGCCGGTCGATCGTTAGGCGGTAGCCTTTCTCGTCCAGAAGCAAGCTGGACACGTCGCGGAACATGATGCCCGGTTTGGGGTAATCGGGAATATTGCGGATAAGGGCGGCGAGGTCTGAATTAGGTGTCATCCCCGCTACGTGCCTTTGTCGTCGGAAAAATCAAAGAAAAAACTGACAAGCGAACCCTTCTTTTGCCAGTTTCCAATCTGGCGCGAACCGACAATTTTGCCTGAACGGCAGGTGAATATAGGCCCAATCTCCTCATCTTATCGCCAAAGCGGCACGTGCCGCCCGTATTCACGGGGCCAAGTTCTGCGATGAACCGTTGGCACCCGGTTAGACCTTAGGAGAATAAATATGACGCACGTACTTTCTGTGAAGTCATTTACGAAGACGACGTTAGTCGCGGCACTGTTAAGCGGATCCTGTCTGGCTGCGGCACAAGAGGTACCTGTCGTGACCCCCGCACCCGAACCGGCTCCTCAAGCCGAGGTGCAACAACCAGCACCGAGTGCGACTGTCAATCCACCCCCTGTCGTGCCGACGTTGCCCACCGAAAATGATGTTGTGAATCCGGCGGCGCAAAAGGAGGCCGCCGAGGAAGCGCAAGCCAAGGCAGCGCCTGCGCCGGTGGCTCGCAATAGGGCTCAAGTTCCGGCCCGGCCTCAAACCCAACCCCAACCCCAACCTCAGGCAGCCGCCGTTCAAAGGGACACCGGGACAGGTGGTGGGTCTGGAACTTCAACGTCCCCGTTTAATGAACCAGCATTATCATCTGCGCTACCACCCTCGAATGGCGCAAATGAAATTGCGGTTGTCCCCCCACCCGCCAGCCAAGTGCAGGATCGCTCGTCCCCTGCAGCTAGTGGAGAAAATGACCTTCCGTTATTCGCAGGCATAGCTGCGGCATTGGCGGCGCTCGGTCTGGGCGGCCTGTTCATGGCACGCCGCCGCCGCATACCTGCTAAGGCGTCACATCGGATTGAACGTACGCATGTCGCGCAATCGCCGGTTGCCCCGGATACGACTGTTGCGCCAGCACCAATTCAGTCGCCCGTTGTCCCGCAAGCCCCATCCGAGCGACCGAAGGGACGCGAGAGTTTGAATACCCGACCTGACATTCCTGTAACCGATCCCTTGTTCAATAGGCCGGTTGCGGCTGGGCCCATCACCGATCCGATGTTCGCGCCGCGTAATGATGTGCAAACGCCTATAACTGACCCGTTATTTGCAAAGCATGACGGCTTTGCTGGGCGGTTTCGCGATATAAAGCCGACGCCAACGCCGGAAACGGTGTGATTGTGCAGAGACAACAAAAAAAGGGCGGTGCCGAAGCGCCGCCCTTTTTTGAATGTGTGAAAAGATAAACTTTTCAAACAAATTACTTCAGTTCGACGGTTCCGCCGGCTGCAAGGATCTTCGCCTTGATTTCTTC
>JAZKGS010000048.1:0-22722 GCA_040385805.1 Pseudomonadota bacterium
TATGGCACGTCCGTTTTTCCGTCGCCGCAAGTCCTGCCCATTCCAGGGTAAAGATGCGCCGCAAATCGATTATAAAGATGTACGCCTTCTTCAGGGTTACATTTCAGAGCGCGGCAAGATTGTCCCATCGCGCATCACCGCCGTATCGGCAAAGAAGCAGCGTGAGCTGGGTCAAGCTATCAAGCGCGCCCGTCACATCGGCCTTCTGCCGTACATCGTGAAGTAGGAGCCGAAAACATGGATATCATACTTCTCGAACGCGTTGAAAAGCTTGGCGCAATTGGTGACGTTGTCACTGTGAAGGACGGCTATGCCCGTAACTTCCTGTTGCCAAACAAAAAAGCGCTCCGTGCAAACGAAGCTAACCGCAAGGTTTTCGAAGCTAATCGCGCGAAAATCGAAAGCGATAACGCAAGCCGCCGTGACGAAGCCCAAAAGGCATCGGGCAGTGTCGAAGGCAAGCAGATCGTTCTGATCCGTGCAGCTTCGCAAACTGGCCAGCTTTACGGTTCGGTCTCGGTCAAGGATATCGTTGATGGCCTGGTCGCCCAGGACGCCAAGGTTACCAAGGGCATGATCGTTCTGGAACGCCCGATCAAGACACTTGGCATTTTCGGTGTCAAAGTTGTTCTGCACCCTGAAGTTACTGTCAATGTTCAGGTCAATGTGGCCCGTTCAGATGACGAAGCTGAACTGCAGAAAGACGGCGTCAACGTTCTTGACCAGATGTTCGAAGCCGAACAGGCCGAGATCGCTGCTGAAGCCATCGAAGCTCAGGTTGAAGCTGAAGTCGCATCTGACGCGGCTGACGCTGCCGAAGCTGCTGCCAACGCAAAGCGCCGCGAAGAGCAAGCTGCCGCCAAGGCTGCTGCTGAAGCTGCTGGCCTTTCGGCTGAAGCAAGCGACGAAGCATAAAGCTTTAAACTGCTGCATACAAAAAGCCGCCTCGTCGCAAGACAGGGCGGCTTTTTTGTGTCAATCGGAAGGGCTATGAGACAGATCGTCATCCTGAACTTGTTTCAGGATCCATTTATGCTTCCCGACCGTCGGCCTGTTGGGCACGATGGACCCTGAAACAAGTTCAGGGTGACGGCGAGTGGGTAAAATGGGCGCGAAATGGCAGTAGCAGCACCGCGTCAGTTCTTCTAACGTCCTTTCTTTCATGACAGCACCCATCATCATTACTGCGGAAATGGGCAAGACCGACCAAGCATGGGCGAATGGTCTGCGCCGCACGCATTTTCCGGTGGAGCGCAATGTTGTCGATGCGCATATCACGCTGTTCCACCATTTGCCGCCAAGCCATTTACCGGAGATCAAATCGCGTCTCGCGGCAGTCGTGAAGGAATATCCTGCGCCAGCTGCTTATCTCAGTGACGTCAATCTGCTTGGGAAAGCGGTGGTGTTCCGGGTTGATAGCCCCGAACTGCTGGCGATGCGGGCGGAGCTCGCCGACACATTTCGAGGGCTGTTGATACCGCAAGATCAGGCGCCGCCGAAATTGCATATCACGGTCCAGAACAAGGTAGAATCGTCGGTTGCCAAGGCACTTCACGCGCATCTGTTGCGCACTTTTCGACCCCGAACGTTGGCCATATCAGGGCTAGCAGCACATTATTATCGCGGAGGGCCATGGGAGCATATCGGCAGATGGTCATTTCGTGGCTGACAATGCTTGACCCGTATAACCCCCGCGCTTATAGCGCCGCGTGCTTCCCCGCAAATGCCGGGATTCACGCTTGGATGGCGAAGTAGCTCAGCTGGTTAGAGCGGTGGAATCATAATCCATAGGTCGGGGGTTCAAGTCCCTCCTTCGCTACCATCCCTTTTATCGTGTAATTGCATGATCAATGCAGGCATTTATGAGCTTTTCACGCCGTTTATCGGACCAATGGAGCGCGTGTAACGCAACCCATTGCGAACAGCGGTTGCCGCGCTTTGCTGCGGGCGCTACACAAGACATATGAAAGACTGCACCCAATGTATTGTACGTAACAGTGCGATCTGTGCCGGGCTAGAACCCGACGAGGTTGAGGTGTTGGGTCAGCTTGGCCGAAAACAACGCGTTTCCAAGGGCCAGACCGTTGTTTGGGAAGGTGATGACTCCGTTGTCGTTGCCAATGTCATTGAAGGCGTGCTGAAGGTTTCGATGAGCATGTCCGACGGCCGCGAGCAAATTGTCGGTATTGTTTTTTCGTCTGATTTCATCGGTCGGCCCTTTGGCCAACAAAGCCCGTATAGCGTGACTGCGCTTACCGATGCCGAATTGTGCATATTTTCGCGTTCTACCTTTGACAGCTTTGCGCGCCAGCACCCAGAGTTGGAGCATAAACTTCTCCGTCGGACGCTGAACGAACTTGATCGTGCACATGAATGGATGTTGCTGCTCGGAAAGAAGACCGCGACTGAACGGATTGCTACTTTGCTTTTGGAAATGTCGGTTCGGCTTGGTGAAACGGGCTGTACCGAAAACAAGAGCGCATTGGATGCATTTGAATTACCGCTTGATCGGCAGCAAATTGGTGATGTTTTGGGGCTAACGATTGAAACCGTAAGCCGTCAGCTTTCCAGATTAAAAGCCGATGGCGTGATCCATTTGCCGGACCGCCGGACCGTTTCCATTCGCAATCGTGCGCGGCTGCAGGATTTATCCGCCGCCGCCTGACTAACTATTTAAATTCGTTGATCTGAATCAAGGAAGGTCGCGCTGCACTGCGGCATGGCAAACCCTGACGCTGCAATCTTGCAGCTCGGGGAAAGAATATGAATTCGCTATTATCACGCGTCGGCGTGTGGTTTCTGGTCGCGGTCCTGGCCTTGATGGCTATGGCGCTGGGGGCAGACCAAGCATATTCGGTGCATATGGGAATAATCTGCGTCGCCGCTCTGATCGCGATGGCAGCATCGATGAACAAGTTTGATTTTGTGACTCAGCGCTTTGCCCCAATTGGCGGCCCGGCACTGCAATCGCAATATGATGATGACCCCATCCGTTGGGGCGTCATTGCGACAATGTTCTGGGGCATAGCCGGCTTTCTGGCTGGCCTGATCATCGCGTTGCAACTCGCCTTTCCGGCGCTGAACCTCAATTTTGAATATACGACATTTGGCCGTTTGCGCCCACTGCATACATCAGCGGTGATATTTGCATTCGGAGGCAATGCGTTGATCGCGACGAGTTTCTACGTCGTCCAGCGCACTTGCCGGGCGAGACTCGCTTTCCCCGGTCTCGCCCGTTTCGTCTTCTGGGGCTATCAGCTTTTCATCGTCCTTGCCGCAACCGGCTACATAATGGGCGTGACTGAAGCCAAGGAATATGCCGAGCCTGAATGGTATGTCGATATCTGGCTGACTATCGTCTGGGTAAGCTATCTGGCCGTTTTTGTTGGCACTCTGGTCAAACGTAAAGAGCCGCATATCTATGTGGCGAACTGGTTCTATTTGGCCTTCATCATCACGGTGGCGATGTTGCATCTCGTCAACAACCTGTCGATGCCCGTCAGCTTTTTCGGTTCGAAAAGCTATAGCGCCTTTGCGGGCGTGCAAGATGCGCTCACGCAATGGTGGTATGGCCATAATGCCGTCGGATTTTTCCTGACCGCTGGCTTCTTGGCCATGATGTATTATTTCGTGCCCAAGCAGGCCGAAAGGCCGGTTTATTCCTATCGCCTTTCCATCGTCCATTTCTGGTCGCTGATCTTTCTCTACATTTGGGCAGGACCCCACCATTTGCATTATACCGCTTTGCCCGACTGGGCGCAGACGTTGGGCATGGTGTTCTCGATCATCTTGTGGATGCCAAGCTGGGGCGGGATGATCAACGGCCTGATGACGCTGAACGGCGCATGGGACAAGATCCGCACTGACCCGATCATCCGCATGATGGTCATGGCGCTCGCTTTTTACGGTATGAGCACTTTTGAAGGGCCGATGTTGTCGATCAAGGCCGTCAACAGCCTGTCGCATTACACCGACTGGACCATTGGACATGTGCACAGCGGCGCACTGGGATGGAATGGCATGATCACCTTTGCATGCCTCTATTATCTGTTCCCGCGTCTTTGGGGCCGCAGCCGCATGTATTCACTGCGGATGATCAACTGGCACTTCTGGCTCTCGACGCTTGGCATCGTGTTCTACGCTTCGGCCATGTGGGTCGCTGGTATCATGCAAGGCCTGATGTGGCGCGAATATGGGGCGGATGGCTATCTCGTCTACTCCTTCGTTGAAACGGTAGCCGCGATGTTCCCGATGTACCTCATCCGCGCTTTTGGCGGGTTGCTCTACCTCTCGGGCGCTCTCGTGATGGTTTACAATGTCTGGATGACCGTCGCTGGCCATTTGCGCGATGAAAAGCCGATGACCGAAACACCGCATAATCCAGAGGCCGACCGCCCCTATGTCGCCGTTCCGGCCGAATAAGGATAGATGACATGACAAGCAAAACCGAAGCTGGCTTCAGCCACAAGAAACTGGAACGCAATGTCACCTTGCTTGGCCTGTGTGCATTGGGCGCAGTGGCCATTGGCGGCATCGTTGAAATCGCGCCTTTATTCTGGATCGATGCCACGGTGGAAAAGGTGGAGGGTATGCGGCCTTACACGCCGCTGGAGCTCACCGGGCGCAACATATACATGCGCGAAGGTTGCTATGCCTGCCACAGCCAGATGATCCGCCCGTTCAAGGACGAGATCGAACGCTATGGCCCCTACAGCCTTGCTGCGGAGAGCATGTACGACCATCCGTTCCAATGGGGGTCAAAACGTACCGGACCTGATCTGGCACGCGTTGGTGGTCGTTATTCGGACGAATGGCACCGTGCCCATTTGAAAGACCCGCGCAGCGTCGTGCCGGAATCGATCATGCCGCCTTATGCCTTTCTGGCAGATCAGCCAGTGAAGGTCGGCGACATGTCGGGACATCTCACCGCATTGTCGCGGGTTGGTGTGCCGTACACCAAAGAAGCGATTGCCGCGGCGGACGCCGACCTGATCGCGCAAGCCGACCCCAATGCCGACGCAGCAGCGTTGAAGGCGCGTTATCCCAAGGCACAGGCGCGCGATTATGATGGCAACCCAGCCCAGGTGACCGAAATGGATGCCGTCATCGCTTATCTGCAAATGTTGGGCACATTGGTCGATCACCAAAAGGCAAAAGCCTTTGAGCAGCCACGATGAATTATAATGATTTCAGGCATTTCGCGGACAGCTGGGGGCTGTTGATGATGGGAATATTGTTCCTCATCCTCATATCATGGCCATTCCGCAAAGGGGCATCGCAGCGCAACGAAGACGCGGCAAACATCATTTTCAGGGACGAAGACCATGGCGGATAACAAGCGGATTGATGAGCCTACCGGCACCCAAACAGTTGGCCATGAATGGGATGGCATCGAAGAACTCGACACGCCAATGCCCCGCTGGTGGGTGATATCCTTCTGGGCGACGATCATTTGGGGGCTTGTCTATGTCGTGCTGTACCCAGCGATCCCGATGGCCAACAGCGCAACCCAAGGCGTCCTCAATTGGACGAGCCGGGGCGAACTGGACACGGAGCTGAAAGCCGAAACGCTGCGCCGCGCACCCATCACGAGCGCACTTGCATCCATTCCGGTGGAGCAGCTTGTAAATGACGAGCGGCTCTATCAAGCGGCTGTCGAGGGCGGCCGGGCAGCGTTTAAGGTACATTGCGTGCAATGCCATGGGTCGGGCGCTGCCGGATCCAAAGGCTACCCCAACCTTAACGACGATGATTGGCTATGGGGAGGGGATCTCAATGCCATCCATGTGACTCTCACACATGGCATTCGTCAGCCAGATTATGATCAAACGCGTTTCTCCCAAATGCCAGCCTTTGCAGGCGTGTTGGCCGCTGGCGAGATTGATGCGGTCACATCCTATGTCCGTTCGCTGTCTGGACTGGAAAAGCCGAGCGCCAAATCGGCGGCTGGTGCCGCTACTTTTGCGAACAATTGTGCCTCATGTCACGGCGCAGATGGCAAGGGTATGCGCGACTTGGGTGCTCCCAATTTGGCGGATGGCATCTGGCTTTATGGAGGTGATACGGCGTCGGTCACAACGACCATCAACCAAGCGCGCTATGGCGTTATGCCTCGCTGGAACAACCGTCTCGATCCAGTGACAATCAAGATGTTGGCTGCGTATGTACATTCGCTTGGCGGCGGTGAGGCGGCCGTTGCGCCTGTGGCCCCTATAGTAGCTGACCCGGCCAAGGTGGCCGCAAATGCCAGCAACTGACAGCCTAACACCCCGACCACCTGCGCTATATGCAGCACGAAAGGGCGTGTATCCTAAGGCAGTCGACGGATTTTTCCGGCGGCTGAAATGGGTTATCATGGCGGTGACGCTGGCGATCTATTACATCACCCCGTGGATACGCTGGGATCGCGGGCAATATGCGCCGGATCAGGCGGTCTTGGTCGATTTGGCCAACCGCCGTTTTTACATGTTTCAGATCGAAATCTGGCCGCATGAATTTTATTATGTCGTTGGCCTCCTCATCATGGCGGGCATTGGTCTGTTTCTGGTGACAAGCGCAGTTGGCCGCGCCTGGTGCGGCTATGCCTGCCCGCAGACAGTGTGGACCGACCTGTTCCAGCATGTCGAACGCTTCATCGATGGCGACCGCAATGCGCAAATACGGCTGGAGAAGGCCCCGTGGGGCATGGAAAAAACCTCCAAGCGCGTGACCAAATGGGCGGTGTGGTTGTTTATCGCCTTTTGGACCGGCGGCGCCTGGATCATGTATTTCGCTGATGCGCCAACTTTGGTGCGCGAATTCTGGTCGGGTGAAGCGGCACCTGTGGCATATGCCACGGTCGGGATATTGACCGCCACAACGTTCGTCTTTGGCGGATTCATGCGCGAGCAAGTGTGCATCTACATGTGCCCATGGCCGCGCATTCAGACCGCGATGATGGACGAAAAATCCTTGCTGGTGACTTACAAGGATTGGCGCGGCGAAGAGCGTGGTAGCCTTAAGCAAGCGCAGGCCAATCCTTCGGCTTTCGGCGACTGTATCGATTGCAATCAATGCGTCGCGGTATGCCCGACCGGCATCGATATCCGCGAAGGACCTCAAATCGGCTGCATCACGTGTGCGCTGTGCATCGATGCATGCGACAAGGTCATGGCGCAGATTGGCAAGCCACGCGGCCTGATTGATTATTGCACTTTGGACGATGCCGTGGCGGAAAAATCGGGCGGGCAAGCGACGCCGCCGCTGAAGACGCTATTCCGCCCGCGCACCATCATCTATTTCGGCATTTGGGCGTCTATTGGTCTGGCGATGCTGTTTACCCTTGGACAGCGCACTCGGCTTGACCTGTCGGTTCAGCCGGACCGCAATCCGGTGTATGTGCGGCTTTCCGATGGATCGATCCGCAACAATTACACGCTGAAAATCCGGAATATGGAAACGCGGCCAAGGATTGTGGATGTGACGATTGACGGCCTTCCCGGCGCCGTGATGTGGACCGCGGATGGTAAGCGCGAATTCGCCAAGCAAAGCGTCAACTTCGCGGTTGCCCCCGACGCTGTGCACAAGGTGCGCCTGTTTATCGCAGCACCAGCCGCCGGACCAGAGCGCACTGAATTCCGCATCAACACCCTTGCCCGCAGTGGCGATGAGCGCGGCGATGAAGACGAGGTCATTTTTGAACGGCCAGAGGATGAGGATTGAAAATGTTGGCAAATGGCAAATTTACCGGCTGGCACATGACCGCAATTTTGGTGGCATTTTTCGCCGTCGTCATGGCGGTGAATTTCACGATGGCGCGCATGGCCGTCAGCAGCTTTGGCGGCACCGTTGTCGACAACAGCTATGTCGCAAGCCAAAAGTATAACCGCTGGCTGACCGAGGCAGCTCAGCAGGACAGGCTCGGTTGGGATGTGGCGGTCTCGATGGACGCTAACCGCCACGTTCGGATCGATACGAGTTCAGATGGAGCAATGTTAGACCAGGTGACCGCCGTTGGCGATGCACTGCATCCGCTTGGCCGTGCCGCCGATGTGCCGCTTGCCTTCGCAGCAACGCCGCAGGGGTATTTGTTATCGACCAAGCCGTTGCCTGCGGGCCGCTGGAACCTTCGGCTGTCGCTTCGGCGCGGGGCTGATATCTTCAAGCTTGTGGAACAGGTGCAGTGAATGCTGGCAGTTCCTTAACGGCTGCAGCCGCTTTATCGCGATCCGATTTTGCCGTGCCTGCCATCCGATGCGCAGGTTGCATTTCAAAGATTGAGCGCGGCTTACTGGCGCAAGCAGGAATCGCACACGCGCGCGTTAACTTCACGGCAAAGCGTGTCTCCATCTCGCATCTGCCCGAAATGACCATGCCGCAGCTTGTCACCGCGATAGCGGACACCGGTTTTGAGGCGCAGCCGATCACGGAAATGGCGGCCGATCCTGCTGCTGCTGAAGCGCATGCATTGCTCAAGGCGATGGCGGTATCGGGCTTTGCCATGATGAATATCATGCTTTTGTCAGTGTCTGTTTGGTCCGGCGCGTCGGGCGTCACACGCGACCTGTTCCATTGGTTGTCGGCGATGATTGCGCTGCCGACGGTCATCTATTCCGGGCAGCCGTTTTTCCGTTCGGCGTGGAACGCGCTGCGAAGGCGCCGCACCAACATGGATGTACCCATCTCGATCGGCGTGTCGATTACGACAATGTTGAGCCTGTATGAGACCTTCAACCATGGCCAGCACGCCTATTTTGACGGCGTGGTCATGCTGTTATTCTTTCTGCTCACGGGACGCTGGCTTGATGCCGTGATGCGTGACCGCGCGCGCGATGGCGTAAGCGCGTTGCTGAAGCAGACAGCGCCTGGTGCAATGGTGCTGGGGACCGATGGCAAGACGGTGTGGGTCGACGCAAGCGCCCTCCATCCCGGAATGGAAATGATCGTCGCTGCTGGTGAGCGCCTGGCGGCGGACGGAATCGTGATTGCGGGCAAGAGCAGCTTTGACTTGTCGCTACTTACGGGCGAATCTGCTGCGCAGGTGGTGGATATCGGTGATGTGGTCCATGCTGGCACGCTGAATAACGACGCACCCGTCACGGTGCGCGTTACCGCCGCAGGCCCGGATACCGCTATCGCTGACATTGCGCGGTTGATGGAGCAAGCGGGGCAAGGCAAATCGCTCTATGTCCGTGTCGCTGATCGCGCAGCCCGCTTTTATGCACCAGCCGTGCACACGCTTGCATTGGCGAGCTTTGCCGGATGGATGATTGCTGGCGCTGGCTGGCATGAAAGCCTGCTGATCGCGGTTGCGGTTTTGATCATCACTTGCCCCTGTGCGCTCGGCTTGGCCGTGCCCGCGGCTCAAATTGTAGTTGCTGGGGCGTTGATGCGGGCAGGGATCCTGGTGAAGGACGGTAGCGCCCTTGAACGCTTGGCAGAGGTTGATCTGGCCATGTTCGACAAGACGGGCACGCTAACCCGCGGACGGCCAGAGCCAATCAATCTCGATGAAGCTAGCCCTGTGCAAAAGGCGGTTCTACTGGCTCTCTCTCGTGCCAGTCGGCACCCATTGTCCGAAGCCATCCGCCGCGCCTTGGAGGCCGAGAATGTGGTCGCCGCCAAACTAGATGGTGTCCGCGAAACTGCTGGCTCGGGCGTGTATGCCCAGTTTGACGGGAAAGAGGTCTCGCTCGAGCGGCCCGACGGGTCAGTGGCTTATGAAGGCCTTGCTACGGAACTGCGAATGGAGGGCTATGCTCCTTTTGCGGTGCATTTTGCCGACCAATTGCGCACCGGCGCGGCAGACACGATATTGCAAATGGCAAAATTGGGCATTCATTCGTCAATCCTGTCCGGCGACCGCGCCATTTCGGTCGCGCCAGTTGCGCGGACACTCGCGCTGACCGCGCAAACCTCCATGCTGCCACAGGACAAGTTGGATGCCATCGCCCGGCAGAAATCGGCCGGGCATAAGGTGCTGATGGTCGGTGACGGCCTTAACGATGGCCCGGCCTTGGCCGCTGGCTACGCGTCTATGGCACCAGCATCTGCCAGCGATGCCGGGCAGCAAGCGGCGGACGTCGTCTTCATGGGCGATTCCCTGGCGCCGGTCGCCACCGCGATCCGCGCCGCGCGCCGGACGCAGCAGATTGTGCGGCAAAATTTCGTACTGGCAATTGGCTACAATGTTATTGCCGTCCCGCTTGCAATCGGCGGATATGTGACGCCGTTGATCGCTGCGGCCGCCATGTCGGGTTCGTCGTTGATCGTTGTTGCCAACGCCCTCCGTTTGAGAAGTGCAGCGCGATGACTGGTCTTGCCCTCCTCATTCCGGTCGCGCTTGGCCTTGGCCTACTGGGTCTGGCAGGCTTTTTTTGGTCAGTCAAAAGCGGCCAGTTCGATGACGCCGACGGCGCGGCTTTGCGTATCTTGATCGATGATGAAGAGGATGGCCTGTGAAGGCAGTCATGACCCTGGTCGCTGGCCTGGCGCTCATCGCACCGCCTGCGCCTGTTGCGGCAGCTTCGATCATGGCTGAGGTCTGCGGGGAACCGGGTGTCCGCATGGCAATCCCTGTTAAAGCGCCGCTGCCAGGCAAGAGCCATGACTGCTGCAAAAAGGGTTGTCATGCCGCCAATGAACGCAAAAAGCGCGGCATTGGCGAAACCGACGGTCTGGGTGACGGAGATGATTGCTGCTAAAGCAAAAGCGGCGCTTCCTTTCGAAAGCGCCGCCCGGTTTTTGGGTCGATCTGCCGGTTAGAAGCGGAAACCGACGCCGACGCCAAAGACCAATGGGTCGAGACTGATCTTTACGCGCTGTGTGCCAATGGCAGTCGTTGCCAAACGGGCGGTGGTATCAATATCGATATACTTAACATCGAAGTTCAGGAACATTTGCTCATTCAGGTCGATGTCGACGCCTGCCTGTGCAGCCCAACCGAAGCTGTCTTTCAGGTTCACATCGGTTTGCCCGACGGCGGCTTCCAATCCGGCAGATGGCTTTTCCGAATAGAACATCGTGTAATTGATGCCCGCGCCGACATAAGGCCGAACTTTGGCATCGGGCGCAAAATGATATTGCACAGTCAACGTGGGTGGCAACACCCAGGTCGACGCAAGCTTGCCAATGCCGCCCGTCGTTCCGCTGGTGCCGCTTGCGTTGTGTTTCGTCGTCGCCGCGATCAGCTCAAGCCCCACATTGTTGGTGACCATGTACGTAATGTCGACTTCAGGCATGATGCTATCATTGACCTTGACCTCTTCGGTTGGAAAAGTCGGCAATATGCCGCCTGAGCTTTCCGTCGGCGAAACCATGATCGCGCGCACGCGTACGAACGTGTCCCCAGCTTCGGCAAAAGCGGGCGCCGAAAGCGCGCTCGCCGCAATGGCGGGAACGGCTAGGTATTTCCAAACTTTCATTTTATTTCCTTTTTGGTCGGTGGTTCAACTTGCTGAAACCCCAATGCGCGTTGGGACGTTGGATCGCATTGATCTAGGCCAAGAAAAACGTTGATCGAAATCAAGGACAGACTGCGCCGACGCTGTTCAAATGCAGTGATGTGGACTTTCTACCCTGAACTTCTGGCGGCCAATGTGCCGCGATATACAAGCTACCCCACTGCGGTGGAGTTTAGCGATCAGGTCGGCGGGGAGGCCTTTAATAAGGCGGTCGATGAGGTGCCTGCGGACGCGCCGATCTCGTTATATTTGCACATTCCCTATTGCCGCGAGATTTGCTGGTATTGCGGGTGCAACACAGGCGCCGCGTCGAAAGAAAAGCGGCTTACCAGCTATCTCGCCGCGCTTGAAACCGAGATTATTCAAGTCGCGGAACGATTGGATGGCCGTGGCCGGGTGAAGCATATCGCCTTTGGCGGGGGCAGCCCCAACGCCATTTCACCTGTGGAATTTGTCCGCCTCATGGACCGCGTACAAACCATGTTCACGTGCGATGATCCGCAGATTTCGGTCGAGCTCGACCCACGCATTTTCAGCGTCGAATGGGCGGCGACCTTGGCGCGGTGTGGTGTTTCGCGGGTTAGTCTTGGCGTGCAAAGCTTCTCGGAAACTATTCAGCGGGCGATTGGCCGAATACAGCCATTGCACATGATTGAGAACTGCATGTGGCAACTGCGCGAGACAGGCATCAAGGGCATTAATTTCGACTTGATGTATGGCCTTCCGGGGCAATCGCAACAGGATCTTTTGGAAACGCTTGAGATCACCGCTGGTCTTGCGCCTGACCGCATCGCTCTCTTCGGCTATGCCCATATGCCGCAGCTTTTCCCGCGCCAACGACGTATTGACGACAGCGCCTTGCCCGATTCTGCCGAGCGCTTTGCAATGGCAGAGCTTGGCTATGATTATTTTACCAAGGCCGGATATACAGCCATCGGGTTTGACCATTTCGCCAAGCCGGGTGACAGCCTATCGGTGGCCGCGCGGTCTGGAATGCTTCGCCGCAATTTTCAAGGGTTCACCGACGACAGCAGCGACACATTGATCGCGATGGGCGCGAGTGCGATCAGCCATTTTCCAGATGCGATTATCCAGAACGCCAAAAATGTCGGCGACTATCGCGCACTGACCTGTGCCCATAAAGTATGTGCTACGCGCGGCGTGGTGCGCAAATCGGACGACCAACTACGCGGGAAGTTGATCGAAAACCTGCTGTGTACGGGCAATTCCGGGCTGCTACCCTGCGACCTACAGGATGAGGTCGCTGCTGGTTTGCAGTTATTTACCGAACGCGGTCTGGCGCGGCTGAAGGAGGGCTGCATCGTCATCGAACCCGACGGCATTGCCTATTCGCGCGCCGTTGCTGCTTTGCTCGACGCCCATCGTCAGCCAGCCACGCGCCAGTTTAGCCCTGCTGTTTAAGTACGCGTTCAACCTGCGCATAAAGCCACGCCCGAGATGGCGCGTCGGCAAAGCTGTGCGATGCGGTGTTGTGGGTTTCCAACACAATGTTGGGTTTTGTGCGGGCAGCCTTAAAGCCTGCTGACTTCCACGCGGCGAGGAAAGCCATCGCGGTACTATCGCGTGCTGCTAGGCAAATCGTCACTGGCACCGACACCACAGCCAACCGATCCGACAGGCGCATCACAAGTCCCGAAACAGGGGTGACGGCCATTGCTTTGATGAGGCCCACCGCCAGTCTTCGCATGTCAATTCGGCCAGTCAAAAGGTCCAACAGGCTACGCGGATTTCTGAGCTTTTCGCGATATCGCGCCCGGATCGCGGCGGTATTTGGCGTAGATGCTGCGTTGCCCGGAGGCGCTGCGTCGATTGTCCATGGGTTGGCGAGGATGAATGCACTGAACCCGCCTGGGTCGGGGTACAGCGCCAGCGCTGCGGCTGCGTCGCAATTGCCGAAGCCAACGATGCGGCGCAGTTGCGGCTGTTGCGCGCGAAACGCAGCCAAAGCCGCTGTGATATCTTCAGCACTGTTTTCAAAGCCAGCGTTCACCCCTTCGCTGTCGCCTACACCGCGCCGGTCAAAGCGGAAGACGGGGTGTCCCAATGCCTGCATGTGCCGCGCCATTTCAGCTTGGCCCGCAAAGGCACCGCTGCGAATTTCATTTCCGCCACTCACTATCAGCAAGCCAGTCGCCCCGTCTGCAGCGTCCAACGTGCCCGCCAAAATATCTGCGCCGCAGGGAAAGTTGATTATACGCCGCATGAAGCGCTCCACGCGTCAAGCCGCGCCGCCAGGGCAGCCGACATTTCCGGGCTGTCCGCCGGCTCGGCGCGAAGCCATAGCGGGGTGCCGGCGACATCGGCCAGCGCACCTTCAGTGACCAAATCGTTGGTCATCGCAATGGCGATTTCCAAGTCCCCAATCATATGCGGGCAAAGCATCTGGCCAGCAAGATGAACACCATGGGCGCGGCCATTGGCCAATAAATGCTCGGCGGTTGAATAAACTCCAGCCTCCTTGTCGCCCGCAATCCGCGTGCGCAGCATATTTTTGAGCAGCGCAGCACCCCTTATCGGCGCGAGCCGCCATATCGGCAACCCCGCCGCATCGTCGATCAGGCATCCGCCCCTGATCGATGCAATGTGGGTGATCTGCAATTGCACTGCGGCGTCCGTTACAGCCACACGCCAGCTAGAAAGAGAACGATGCGGCGCAGGAACAACGCTTTCGTTACAACCCGGCAAATCGAGAAGGTGGGCCCGCACGCCGCGCTTCGCCAAATGGCGCATGGCTTCGGCGATCATGCGCCGCGTTCGGTTCATTTCATCAAAGAATGGTGGGATGATAAGGATAGTCCGCGCCGCATCAGACGCGCCAAAGCTCAGGCAATATTCCTGATTGCCAGCCGTTTCGTAGAAAAGATGAATCGGTGCTGGCGTCATCCAGCGACCTTGAATTCGGCATAGCGGACCAAACTGCCAAAGGTCGCAAACAATTCACCATCTACTTCATCATCCTCAACGACGATATTCAGCCTGTCCTCTAGCTCCGTCAGCAAGCCAGCGACTGCCATTGAGTCAAGTTCGGGAATGGCGCCAAACAACTCGCTTTCCGCGTGAAGCACCGCAACCTGCGCTGCTGAAAGACCAAGTACATCGGATAGCAACGTTCGAATAATATTTTCAATTTCTTGGGACATAAATATCCTTCACTCAGCAACCTTGCGCCGCAATTGCCGCATATATTGGCGGGTTAGGATTGGCCAATTGGCAGGGTGGTTGGGTCGCAGGATGTCGATACGGTAGCGCGGGCGCACCGCCTCCATCCATGCAATTTTATAGGCGTCGCTGCCTGTGCCGAAGTCGATTTCCTCAACCTTGTCGACGTCAATGACATGTTGGAACAATGCGGCGGATAGCAAGGTACCTGGCGAGGCCGCGACATGTCCTTCGTCATGCGCAAGCTTATGTATGAGAGCAATGCCGTTTTCGACTGTCCAGAACTGTGCTGCAACCGGCTGGTCGTCGATATAAGCGATGCCAAGCCTAAGGTTTCCCGCGGCACCTTCTTGGCGAGCAACCGCTTCTAAAAATTTCGGGCTGCCCTCTAACGGTTTCCAGCTGCGCCCATAAACACTCTCATAATCGCGCCAGCTATCTTCACTAAATGCGTTTTCAATCCGCGTAGAAACCACGCCGGCCTTGCCTTTGCGTTTGACGGTGTTGCGCAACTGGCGTGGGCGCGCGGCCCAATATGCGTCGAAACTGCGACCTTCCAAGCGCACATAGTGATTTTGGTCACATTCGGACATGTCGACCACCCATCCAGCGGAGGCAAAAGCGGCGGCAATTTGGCTTGCCGATCCGTCCTCATCGGGAACCGGTGCCAGCATCAGTCGTCGTGACACATCCTTGGCCGTCAAAGCACACTGCCGAAGAAGCGACATGCGCGTTGCGTCATCATATGCGCCTCCAAAAATCGCCCGCCACGTAAAGTTATAATAATTGGCAAGTGCCACATGATGGCCATTGCTTTGTTGCATGAACGGCATCCACGCTTCGACTTTGCGCCCTGTAGCGTGCAGCAGCAAAGGCGACCTGTCGGGTAAGGCAAGCCGGTGCAGCAGTTCCAGCCAGTTCATTCGGTCGAACAAGCAAGCCTGATGCGCTCGGTCGAGCGTGCTGCCTACCGCAAATCGGGCGGAACAGAAATTATCGTGATATTCACCTTTTGTCGGCAACGCACTGATATATAGATTAAAATTTTGACCCAAACGAACTGCCCTTATGAATAACGATTTGCCGCTGTTTCCGCTCGATCACTTGCCCCTATTCGGGCAACCGAGGGCGCTTGCGCTTACGATTCGTGATAAAAGCATTAGTTATCAGGAGTTAAATCTCCGTATCGGTCGGCTGGCGGCTTTTTTGGGCGCGCAGGGTTTGGAAGCCGGCGACCGCGTGGCTACTTTTCTGGGAAAGGGCGAGGTTGCGTGTATCATGCCGCTTGCGGCTGTGCGCGCTGGGCTGGTGCATGTGCCGATTAATCCGGTTCTGAAAGCACCTCAAGTCGCCCACATCATGGCCGATAGCGGCGCACGGTTGTTGATTACCAATGCTGCGCGCGCGGCTGGTCTGGCGGACGTTCCGGGTAAGGGGAGTGGTTATCGGATCGTCGAAGACAAGATTGTCATCAAACTGTTGGATAACACGGCAGCACCAACGCTCGCACCACTTGCGACGATCACCGACCCTAACACGCTCGCCGCCATCCTATATACCAGTGGTTCAACCGGGCGTCCAAAGGGCGTTATGCTGTCACACGCGAACCTTTTGCTTGGCGCGGTGAGCGTTGCAGAATTTCTGAAGCTTGGGCCGGACGATGTCACCCTCTCGGTACTGCCGCTCAGTTTCGATTATGGTCAGAACCAGTTATTTTCGACATGGCGGGCAGGCGGATCGGTTGTTCCACTAGAATTTCTTACGCCGCGCGACGTTATCAAGGCATGTGCGCGGCATCGGATCACCACTCTGGCCGCGGTGCCGCCCTTGTTGGTGCAGTTGCTGGAGCAAGAATGGCCGGCAGAAGCGCATCAGCGACTGCGTCGGCTGACCAACAGCGGTGGCGCACTGACCCCAAAACTCGTTGAAATGCTGCGCAGCATTTTTGGCCAAAAGACTGAAATTTTTGCGATGTATGGTCTGACCGAAGCCTTCCGCTCAACTTATCTTGATCCCGCTTTGATTGATGCGAACCCCACGAGCATGGGCAAGGCAATCCCATTTGCCGAGGTGATGGTTGTAGCGCCCGACGGCAGCGAAGCGGCGCCGGAACAGGATGGGGAATTGGTGCATGCTGGACCATTGGTCGCTCAAGGCTATTGGCAAGACGCTGAACGCAATGCCGAACGCTTCAAGTCCGCGCCGCCATTTTCCAAATATGGCGGAATAGCAGTCTGGTCTGGCGATACTGTGAAGCGTGACGCCGACGGTTGTCTAACTTTCGTCGGACGCGATGACGCAATGATCAAAACTAACGGCAACCGTGTGTCTCCTTCCGAGATAGAGGAAGCTGCTGTCGAAAGCGGACAGGTCATCGAAGCTTGCGCACTTGGCCGCGCAGATGCGCGTTTGGGCGAAGCCATTGTGCTTTTCGTTCGCGGTACCCGCGACGCGTCCGCGCTCGAGACGCATATGAAGGCTGTGCTCCCCAATTTCATGCAACCTACTGAAGTGGTGTGGCTTGAGGCCTTTCCCAAAAACGCCAACGGCAAATTGGATCGCGCCCAATTGGCGGCTGGGCTTTGGGTATGAAGGCAATCGGCCCCATCCCACCTGGATATCATGCTATCGACGGCGAACTTGCTATCGGGGGGATGGCAGCATCCGCCTTGATTGGGCGGGCTGGCGACACCCCTTTGTTTGTCTATGCATCAGATTTATTGCGGGCCCGGATGGCGGATCTCCGGGCGGCCATGCCGAAACGGCTGGCAATACATTATGCGATGAAGGCCAATCCATTCCCCCCTGTCCTCGCGCTAATGAATAGCCTTGTCGATGGTTTTGACATTGCGTCTGGCGGCGAGCTTGAACTGGCATTGGCAGCCGGTGTTGACCCGCAGCGCATTAGCTTTGCAGGCCCGGGAAAGCGGGATCGTGAGTTAGAGCGCGCGATAGCCCTTGGAGTGACACTGAACAGTGAAAGCGAAAACGAAGTTGAGCGCGCGCTGGCGATTGGCGAACGGATCGGAATCACGCCGCGGCTTGCGGTGCGGGTTAACCCAAGCTTTGACCTCAAAGGCTCCGGCATGAAAATGGGCGGCGGAGCAAAGCCATTTGGCGTCGATGCCGAACGCGTGCCCGCCCTTGTAAAACGTCTCGTTTCGGCCGGTGCAGATTATCGCGGTTTTCATATCTACGCTGGCAGCCAGACTCTGAATGCCGGTGCAATCATAGAAATGCAGGCCCAGACTCTGGCCTTGGTTGCTGAATTGACCGACGCGATTGGGGTCACACCGCCGCGTGTCAATTTAGGCGGTGGCTTTGGCATTCCGTATTTTTCGGGCGACACGCCGGTGGATATCCACGCTGTTGGGGCCGCTCTCGGCGAAGCGTTTAATTCGCTCCCGCACAGCCTCGCAAGTACCGATTTTTGCATTGAACTTGGCCGCTACTTGGTCGGTGAATCGGGCGTTTATTTGACGCGCATAGTTGACCGAAAAGTCAGCCATGGCGAAACCTTCCTCATCACCGACGGCGGGTTGCATCATCAGCTGGCGGCCAGCGGCAATTTTGGAACTGTGATCCGGCGCAATTATCCGGTGGCGATCGCTAGCCGGTTTGACGCTGTACGAGACGAGATTGTATCTGTCGTTGGCTGCCTATGTACCCCGCTCGACAGGCTGTCTGACACAGCGCATTTGCCGCGTGCCGAAGTTGGCGAAGTCGTCGCGATATTTTGTGCAGGGGCATATGGTGCGAGTGCAAGCCCAATGAATTTTCTCGGGCAGGGGCCCGCGCGCGAAATCTTGGTTTAGAGGCCGGGCCTAGCCCTTGCCGTTGTCCGCAGGTCCACCGATCAGAACAAAATGCCGGTCGCAATAGCCGCAATCCACATATCCTTTTTCGTCGATTTGCAACCAGACGCGGGGGTGGCCCAATGCCGCCGGAATGTCGCCACCGCCATCGCAGGCTACACGTGGTTCTCGCACTCGGATGATTTCAGGTTCGTTGTTGCTCATGCCGTGGGGCCTAGCAAAGCCGCAGCGGGGCTGCAACGGCTCAGAGATAATAGCTCACTGATAATCGAGCGTTGCTGTGAATGTCCCGGAATATGTCCCTGCCGGTTGGTTTGCTCCAACGTTCAACCTTCCGCCGACAGTGAATGTAAAAATGCCGTTCGAAGCCAATATCCGGTAATTCGGAGACGCCCCATTCTGCTGAAGTGTTGAATCGGTCCCAATAATAAAACTATTTACTGTCATCGCTGGGCCAGGGCCCGCCAGGGTGAGCGAATTCGGGGTAATTCGTATGCGCACGCGCTCGCCCTGTGCGCCCATCCCGGCAAAGCGGGCAACTTGATAGTCGGTTCCTACCAAAACGATACCGTTTGTGGCGGAGCGTACATTGGCGGGAGAAATGGTCACTGTTCCTGCGACATTGGCTGGAATAATCTTACCAAAGTCCAGATTCTCGTAATTGACGAAAGACAAAGGTGTTACAACAGCAGCTTGAACGTCGCCGGGCGTCGGCGCCGCCAAGGCCGGCGGAGTCGTAATTCCGAATCCAAGCATAATCGCCAGGCTGATCGACCTAAAAGTTGCTAACCGAAGCGCTAATAATGGATTTGTTGAACCGTACATCACTCGCCGTGTACATCTAAGGACGTAAGTTTAGGCTTCCAAATATGGTTAACAGCATAATAACAAAATGCGCTTCGTCTCGCCTGCTGCGTTCATATGATTGCGCTGCTATCGCGCGTTCGCTATCGCGGGGGCATGTCCGAACAAGCTATCTCAATACAAAACCTCTCCAAAAAATATGCGGGAGGAAAGCAGGCGTTGCACGATGTCAGTTTTGATGTGGCGCAGGGGTCTATCTTTGGGCTGTTGGGCCCTAACGGTGCTGGCAAATCGACGCTGATTAATATCTTGGCCGGTTTGGTCATGAAGACATCGGGCAGCGCTTCCATTTGGGGTTTCGATATCGATGCCCATCCGCGCAATGCTAAGGCCTCCATCGGCATCGTGCCGCAGGAAATCATGTTCGACCCGTTCTTCACGCCGAAGGAGGCGCTTGAGTTACAAGCCGGTTTGTATGGCGTGCCAAAGTCGAAACGGCGGACTATGGAGCTGCTGAAAGCTGTGCGGCTGGAAGACAAGGCCGATGCTTATGCTCGGACATTGTCGGGCGGCATGAAGCGGCGGTTGTTGGTGGCTAAGGCCATGGTGCATGCGCCGCCCGTGATTGTGCTGGATGAACCCACCGCTGGCGTCGATATCGAACTGCGCCAGCAACTGTGGGACTATGTCCAAGAACTGAACCGCCAAGGCGTTACCGTCGTCCTAACAACCCATTATCTCGAAGAAGCGGAGCAATTGTGCGACCGGATTGCGATCATTAATCACGGCCAGCTGATCGCCAATAAGCCTACCCGCGAATTGGTCGGTATGGCGCGCGAAAAAGCAGTGGTGCTGACGCTCGATCGCGACGTTGCTGCTGCGCCAACGCATGAAGCTTTTGAAAAGGCTGAGTTGGTCGGAGACCGGACCATTGAAATTACCTACAACAAAGATCGGATGAACGCAGGCGAAGTGCTTTCCGTCATTCAAGGCTTGGGCCTTGGCATCGTCGATGTGACGACCAAAGAGGCCGACCTCGAAGACGTATTCCTTCGCCTCACGAGCGCTGCGTAAATGGAAACGGATGTTCTGATCATCGGCTCAGGCGCGGCCGGGTTGACGGCTGCGTTGCAATTGGCGGCGACGCGCAAGGTTGCGGTGCTGGCCAAAGGATCGATTTCGGACGGGGCGACGGCCTGGGCGCAGGGCGGAATTGCCGCAGTGCTTGAACCCGGCGACAATTTTGAAAACCATATCGAAGATACGATGGTCGCGGGCGCGGGTCTGAACAACCGCGCGACGGTGGAATTTGTCGTAGAAAACGCGCCCGTTGCTATTGAGCGGTTGGCGAAGCTTGGCGTGCCGTTCAATCTTGAGGGCAATGACTGGCACCTGACGCGCGAAGGGGGGCATAGCCACCGCCGGATCGTCCATGTCGACGACGCGACTGGCTGGGCGGTGCAGCAAGCGCTTGAGGCGGCGGCACGGGCGCATCCAAACATCGTTTTGGTGCCCGACTTGGTTGCGGTTGACCTGATTTCCGGGCGGCATCAGGAGCGCTTTTCCACCTCAGGGCGAATCCACGGGGTTTATGCACTCAACCGCAAGACTGGGCAGGTCGACACCTTCACCGCGCGGGCGACGATTCTCGCGAGCGGCGGTGCTGGCCGGACCTATCTGTATTCCACCGCCCCGCGCGGCGCGACCGGTGATGGCATTGCTATGGCTTGGCGGGCAGGCTGCCGTGTGTCGAATATGGAATTCATGCAATTCCACCCGACCTGTCTCTACAATCTTGAGGTCAAGAATTTCCTCATCACTGAGGCGGTTCGCGGCGAGGGCGGAATCCTTAAAAATCCGAAGACCGGGCATCGCTATATGCCCGATTATGACGAGCGCGCGGAGCTTGCGCCGCGTGACATTGTCGCCCGCGCCAATGACGCCGAAATCAAGCGCGATGGTCTGGATTATGTGCATCTCGACATCAGCCACAAGCCGGCCGAATTCGTCAAAACGCATTTCCCGAATATTTACGAAAAGCTGCTTGGCCTCGGCATCGATATCACGCGGGAGCCAATCCCCGTCGTTCCGGCCCAGCATTACACTTGCGGCGGTGTGCTCGTTGATCTGGACGGCCGCACCGATGCGCCGGGATTATATGCAGCGGGGGAAGTAACGCAAAGTGGCCTTCATGGGGCAAACCGGCTGGCGTCCAATTCGTTGCTTGAGTGCTTCGTGTTCGGCGATGCGTGCGCCCGGCATATTGAGGCCAATTGGGACAGCCTGCCGCCACCGCCACAAATTCGCCAATGGGACGAAAGCCGGGTGACCGACAGCGATGAAGAGGTCGTGATTGCCCAATGCTGGCGTGAAATTCGGCAGTTCATGTGGAACTTTGTTGGTATCGTGCGTACGACAAAACGACTGGAGCGAGCGCAACATCGGGTCGATTTACTGCGCAGTGAGGTTGCCGATTATTACAGTCATTTCCGAGTTACACCTGACTTGATTGAGCTGCGCAACTTGGTCGAGGTCGCGGCGCTGATCATTCGTTCCGCGTTGTCGCGTCACGAGAGCCGGGGTTTGCACTTCACGCTCGATTATCCGGAGCTGGCCGACAAGGCAGTCGACACGATTTTGGTGCCGTAAGCACAAAACACTTTCCTACAGATAGCAAGTTCAGGCAGGGTCGTGGCTGGATATTAGCAGGGGGTTTTTATGGACGTTCGATATCGCGTTTCCGATTTGAATTTGCGCCGTGTTTTCCAAGTGTCGGTGTTGGCGATGCTTAGTGCTATGGCGGTTCCGACAATGGCCGCAACGCCCGAAGAAACCGCGCGCGAGGTCTTGGCAAAATCCCCCATTATCGACGGCCATAATGACACCCCGCATCAGATCGCGGAGTTGTTTGACCGTGATTTTTCCAAGTTCGACCTCAACGGTCTACCCGTGGATGTCCTTGCGAAAACGCATACCGACGTGAAGACGGCGCGCGCCGGGTATCTGGGAGGGCAATATTGGTCGGTCTATGTCGATGCAGCTTTGCCAAAGCATGAGGCTGTGACGCGCACCATTCAGCAGATCGACGTCGTGCGGCAAATGATGGCGCGTTATCCCGATGCGTTCACTTATGCCTCGACGGCAGCGGAAGTCGAAGCCGCGATGAAGGCAGGCAAGATCGCGTCGCTGATTGGTATGGAGGGCGGCCATTCCATCGGCGGTTCGCTCGAAATCCTGCGGCAGACATATGCGCTTGGCGCGCGTTACATGACCATTACCCACAGCCTGACGACGGATTGGGCGGACAGCTCAACCGATGCGCCCAAGTATGACGGACTCTCGCCCTTCGGCTTTGAAGTGATCGCCGAAATGAACCGCTTGGGGATGATTGCCGATATCAGCCATGTGTCGGAGGCGACGATGCACGACGTGCTGGATAAAAGCACCGCGCCAGTGCTGTTCACCCACAGCAACGCCCGCGC